>NZ_JBSFHW010000017.1:0-193985 GCF_053597275.1 Streptomyces sp. NPDC001492
CAGAAGCGCGTCGAGAATGGTGTCGCTGATCTGGTCAGCGATCTTGTCGGGGTGACCCTCGGTCACGGACTCCGAGGTGAACAGGCGACGGGACATGCGATTCCTTTGGTCTGGCTCTGAGAGGGTGACGAGGCTGTTGCTACCGCTGGGGCCTCATCACCCCGTAAGCGGTCAGAGTGTGCCGAGGGGAATGAGTCGACGGATCAGATGGCCGCGAGTTCCTGTGAGCGATGGTGCGTGTGGCTGTTGCGCCAATAGATGCCGGTGCCGTCGATTTCATTGATCGGATCGGAGATCCCGTTCCGGTCCCGGTAGTCGTGCACTGCGTCGCGGCACGCCGGGATGGCGTAGTCGTCGATGATGACGAAGCCTCCTGGGGAGAGCCTTGGGAAGAGGTTCTCCAGGGCATCCGTGGTGGACTCGTACAGATCGCCGTCCAGCCTGATCACGGCCAGCGGACCGGGCGGCGCCGTAGGTAGGGTGTCCTTGAACCAGCCCGGCAGAAAACGGACTTGGTCGTCCAGCAGGCCGTAGCGGTCGAAGTTCGCGCGAACTTGATCCACCGACACCGCGAGCACGCCGTTGTGCTCGTGCAACCGCATCTCCCGGTCGACCTCGTGGCTCTCGGGGCCCACTTCCGGCATGCCCTGGAAGGAGTCGGCGACCCAGATCCTGCGCGTGGTGTCGCCGTGCGCGCGCAGCACGGCTCGCATGAAGATCGAGGAACCACCGCGCCAGACGCCGGTCTCGACGAGATCACCGGGCACATGGTCGACCAGCGCGGTCTCCACACAATACTGAAGGTTGTCCAGTCGCTTCAGCCCGACCATGGTGTGGGCGACGCTCGGCCAGTCGCGTCCGAGGAGCCTGGCGTCGACCCCGGCCTCGCCCTCGTACTCGAAGGTCTGGATCGCCGCGTCCCGGTAGATCAGATTGGTCAGCACCTTCTTCATCAGGTCGAGGTACAGGTTTCGGGCGTCTTTCGTCACTTGCTCGCCTCCTACTGGCCGGTCGGTCATACGTAGTCGATCTCGCGGGGCGCGAAGAACGGGATCGTTCCCTCAGCGTTGCGGCCCTTCTCCAGGACCGCGAGATTGCGGTAGACGTGCAGGCCCACCAGGTCGCGGGCCGCGAATCCGGGAGCGGTCGGCTCTGGCTCTGTCCACTCCTCGTAGTGCAGGTCGTCGAGGAGCGTCTTGAGCAGACCGATCGACGTGTCCCCGCCTGCCCGTGCCGTCGCCGCGCCGCCGTAGCCGGGGCAGTACGCGGTCCACAGGTCCTCGATGACGTAGAAGCCGCCATTGCGGACGGCCGGGAACAGTTCGCGGAACGCCGATTGCTGGTGCCGAGCGACGTGGCTGCCGTCGTCGATGACGATGTCGAACGGTCCGTGTTCCTCGGCGAGTCGGCGAAGGAACTCGGGGTCGTCCTGGCTGCCCTGGAAGGTGCGGATCCGGTCCTCGTCCAACCCGTGTTTCGGGAAGTAGTCGACACCGAAGACGAGGCCCTGGGGGAAGTAGGACCGCCACATTTTCAGGGATCCGCCGCCCTCGGCGGGGTCCTGGTAGCCGCCGATGCCGAGTTCGAGCACCCGGACGGGCTGGTACCGCAGCCGTCCGAAGTGGTGCTCGTACAGCGGCGTGAACCAGTGCCACAGTCCCCACTTGTCGGAGGCGTAGCGCGCCGCCAGCCGTCCCAGATCACCGGAGTGCGGGGTGGCGGCCCGGACGAGGACGTCAACGGCACGCATGTACGACTCGAAGATCCGGAACGGCTCGCCCTCGTCGGCGTGCCGCACGAACCACTCGTCGTCACGGTCGACCGTGAACCAGCCCGTTCCGGGGCCGGGCGGGGGCCCGTACACGCCACGGACCAGATCGGCGAGGTCGAAGGTAAGTCGGGCCGGAGCCGGCTCGGCGTCATGCTCGTCGAGCCGGACAGGGGCACCGTTGCGCAGAGTGAATACACGTTCGGTCCGCTGGTCACGGTGCTCCACAGCGATGCCCACACGTGCTTCGTCGATGTTGTCCGGGGTGGCGCATCGGGCCAGTAGTTCGCGAACCAGGATCTCGGATGCGGCTTCGAGGCCGATCCGGTCGAGCGCGGCCAGCAGTTCCCGCTGCTGAAGGCTGGCCGTGGCAGGCAGGACGGTCAGGGCTGCCGCTGTCGTAGTGGTCATGCCTCTCCATAGGTTGTCGGGTAGCCCAGAAGGCCGTGCAGGCGGGCGGCGAGCGTGGCCGGGGAGGGCAGGGATCGGATCTCTGCAGCGACGTCACGCGCGGCCTTCGAGAACGCCGGTTCGCTCAGCAGCGAGGCAAGCGCCGTTGCGGCGGCATCGGCGGTGCCGATGCCGACTCCGCGTTCCTCGACGGCCCGGGCGTTGATGTGGTTGTCGGCCAGGGCCGGCATCACGAGTTGCGGTACGCCTGCGGCGAGAGCCGACATGGTGGTACCCGAGCCGCCGTGGTGCACGATGGCCGAGCATGTAGGGAGCAGAGTGGACAACGGTGTCCATTCCAGGGTCCGGACGTTGGGCGGGAGCACGCCGAGCGTCGAGAGGTCGGCGTTCCCTACCGCGAGCAGGAAGTCCATGTCGGACGCTGCCGCGACTGCGGGTAGCCAGGCAAGGGCGTCGGCTCCGTGGGACCGCAACAACTGTGTGCCCGCCGTCACCAGGACCCGTGGCCGATCGGTCGTGGCGAGCACCGCTTCGGGCACCAGCGCTCCCCCGTTGTAGGGGACGCCTCGCATCGTCATCCCTTCGGGGACCTTCGTCATGCTGGGTACGGCAATGTCGATGAACAGGGAGGTGGGGGGAACGTCTGCCTGGCCGAACTGCTCGGCCAGGGCGGTGCGTACGGCTTCCTGTACGCCATTGCTACGGGCGAATCCGAAGCCGTGCTCGACCAGGGGAATGTCCAGCTCCGCCGCCACTATGGGTCCTGCTCCTTGCCCATGGGTCGTCAGGACGACATCGGGCCGCCAGCGTCGTGCGACGGCGCGCGTCGGCTCCAGCAGACGTGCTGCGACATGTGCGAAGACGGGCGTGAGGTCGGCCATCGACTCCATCGGCCTGCGGTTCAGTCCCGCGAAGAACGTGGCATCGCCGGCCTGGAAGTCGTCGAACAAGGTGGCCAAGGTCTCGCCGGGTAGCGCGTCGACGACGGGCAGCCCGGCCTCGGAGACCCGTGTGGCGTCACCCCCGGTGACGACGAGTACCTCGTCCCCGAGCGCGCGCAGTGCCCACAGCAGAGGTACGGACGGAAACAGGTGGCCCAATGCGGGAGTCGCCACCGCCATCACACGCATGTCAGTCTGCCTCCCGCAACCGGCTGATGCCGCCGTGACCGGCGTTGGCGCGTCTCTCGACGAACGCCAGGTTGTGGTAAAGGTGCAGGCCACCCACTGTGCGGTCGGTTGGCTGTGGCCTGCGGCCCGCCCGCGCCGGATACTCGGCGTGGTGCAGCCCGTCCACAAGCCCCTTCAGGAATCCGACACTCGTGCCCGCGTCATCGTCGTAGGAGCCGTGAAAGCTCGGCCAGTACGACGTCTGCAGGTCTTCGACCACGTACAGTCCGCCAGGCTGCAGCCGGGGGAACAAGGCACCGAAGGCTGTCACCACGTCCGCGCTGACGTGGCTGCCGTCGTCGATGACGATGTCGATGGGCCCTATCCGGTCGGCGAGGTCGCTCAGCGAGTTCGGGTCGGCCTGGTCGGCCACGACTGTCTCGACGCGCGGCTCCTGATGGGCACTCTTGTCCGTGACGTCCACGCCGTAGATGAGCCCGCGCCGGAAGTACCTTTTCCACATGCGCAGGGAGCCACCGCCTGCCGCGGGGTCGTCGTATCCGCCGACTCCGATCTCGACGACCGTGACGGCGCGGTCCCGATACGGCGCGAAGTGGTGTTCGTAGGGGGGCGTGTACTCGTGTACGCCCCATTTGTCCGAGCCGTGCCGCAGGGCGAGTTCAGCCAGCCGTGGTGTGCCGCGCCCGTCGAGAGCCGCCAGGATCCGCTCGACCGCGGGGAACGCAGGCGGCGGGTCGAAATAGACGCGCGGGTCGTCGTGGTCGCGCCAGAACACGGTGCGGGTCGCGTCCGACTGTTCTCCCGACGGCCCGAACAGGGACCGTGCGACCTCGGTGAGGTCCTGAGTCACCACGACTTCGGGATCTTGCAGCTCTGCGGCCCGGTGGGAGACGCCGGAGCCGCTCACGTCGAGCACCCACGGCACGGTCCGGGCCCCGTCGAACACCAGCTGAATGTGGGCGGATCCACCGAATGCTCCGGTCTCGACCCGGCTGGCAAGTTCAGCCACGACGAACGCGGCGGTCTCGTCGATGCCGATCCGTTCGATCTCCTCCCGGGTGTGTGACGGCGTGCCTCCGGCACTGTTGATGAGGGCTCGCGCCAGATGTGCGGAGTCCATGCTCTCTGCCCTCCTGGACGGTCAGAATTGGTAGCGCAGCAACCGGTAGGCGTAGCGCAGGGGCCGCACCAAGCGCATCGCGCCCAGGACGACACGGTCGCGTGACGGGAGCCGGTCGGCATACGGCGAGTCGCACATGGACCACTCGTCGAGCACCCGCAGGCCGGGCACAGCTCGCTCCAGGTCACGGGGGTCGTCGACGGCCCAGCCGAACGATGCACCGGTCTGCCTGACGAGCCGGGCGTACCGGGCGATGTGTCGGGTCCACGGGAGCACCGCGTCGAAAAGGATCTCCCCGCCCTGCAGACGGCCGGTGAGGTTCCGCAGCATCGCCAGCCCGTCGGCCTCGGCGAGATATGGGGCAAGACCCTCGGCGACGACCAGGGCCGGCCGGTCATCGGGCACTTGGGCCAGCCAGTCCCCGTCGATCACCGACGCGGCGACCATGCGATAGCCGGTGGACTCCTGGAACAGTTCGCGCCGCAGATCCATCACGGCGGGGAGGTCCACGTCGAACCAGAGTGCGGTGTCCGGTACGTGGATGCGCTGTGCCCGGCTGTCCAGGCCGCAGGCCAGGTGCACCACCACGGCATCGGGGTGGGCGCGGAGAAAGGCCGCCGTCCACTCGTCGAGCCGCTTGGCTCTGAAGGGGACCGTACGGCGGTCGCGGCCGGCGAACTTCATTTTGCGGAAGTCGTAGTCGAGACGGAGCATCAGCTCCTCGGCGAGGGTGTCCCCGAGCACCGGTCTCGGGGCCCGGTTGTCCAGTGCCCGGACGTAGAGCGGAGCGAGCAGGGTTTCCTGCACGCCGGTCAGCTGCACCCGAGCAGGTGTGTGCCGCGTCCGGTCCAGGCTCATATCGGCCTGCATTCGAGCATCGACCACCGGTACTCGGGCTCGTTGGTCAGCTCGAACCCGCTCGCGGTGAACAGTTGGTGCCACTCGGGGAGCGTGCGCTCCCTGCCGCCGAACAGGACGAGCATGTCGGCGTCGAGGAACTTGCCGTGGTCCCAGCGGTTGTCCGGGGACATGACGACGTCGAAGACGAGCAGCGTCGCCGCACTGGTCCCGATGGCTGTGCGCAGACGGCGCAGCAGTTCCAGCACCTTGTCGTCGGACCAGTTGTGCAGCACGCCCTTGAGGAGGTAGGCATCGCAGTTGGCGGGGATCTGTTCACGGAAGAAGTCTCCCGGAACGACGGTGACGCGGTCGGCGACTCCGGCGTCGGCCAGACGCGCTGTGGCGGAAGCCGCGACCCTGGGCAGATCCATCAGGACGGCTGTGGTCTCCGGCTGCCTGCGCAGGACTTCGGCGAGGAACCCGCCGTCCCCGCCGCCGAGGTCGGCGATGCGGCTGAAGCGCTCCAGCCCGAGTTTCGGCAACTCCTCGGAGACCAGTCGGCGGCTCCAGTGCAGCATGAACCGCTCGAAGAACTCGCCCGCCTCTGGGTGGCTCTCCAGGTAGCCGTAGAAGGACTGCCCGAACACCTCGTCGAACGCGGGTGAACCCGTGCGGACGCTGTGCAGGATCTGGTCGAAGGGACGCAGCGTCAGATCCATCGAGTTGTACCTGACCAGAGGCAGCACGCTCCCTGGATGTCCGGGGCGCAGCCCGTCGGACAGCGGCGTCGCCGAGAAGACTTTCTCCGGCCCCTCCTGGAAGATGCCGACGGAAGCCGCGACACGCAGAATGCGGTAGAGGGACAGCGCGTGTGTCCCTGTGGCGGCGGCGAGTTCGTCGACTGTGAGGGAGGCGTCTCCGATGCGTTCCGCGATGTCCAGTTCCACGAGGACGTGGACGACCCGGGCGAGACGTCCGGCCCCGGCGAGGAGCAGCAGGCGTTGGGCGTGCAGTTCCGTCGGCAGTCCGCCAGCCGTCGTCTGTTCCTCGTGTGTCGTGGTCATACCGCCTCCTTGGCGACGCGCTCTTCGATCAACTGCTTGATCCGGGTCATGTTGAGACGGGTGTTGCGGTCGAGTCGCTCGGCCATCGCGGCGTCGTCGAACGGCGCCTCGTCCTTGACCTCGAACTCCTGCATCCAGCGCATTTCCACACCGTCTGGTGTCTCGCGGTAGGTCCACTTGAGGCGCATGAAGCGGAAGGGGCCGGTCTCGATGCGGTGCGCGAGGACGGTACGGGCGTCCTTGTCGGGGGTACGGCGGGAGACCCACGACCAGACATGGCCGTCGGCGTCGGGGCGTGTGGTGAGACGGAATTCGATGGCGTCGCCCTCGCGCCGGAGGATCTCCACGTCGGCGTATTCGGCGAACAGCGCCGGCCAGGATTCGACGTCGTTGGTCATGGTCCAGACGACCTCGAAGGGTGCCTGGACGACGATCGTGTTGTCGGTGGCGGCCATCAGGCGGCCTCCGTCCTGCTGTTGACGAGGGCGAGGGTCTCGCGCGGGGTCCTGGTCTCGAAGACCTCCTCGTCGCTGATCGCGATTCCGTGCTCGCTTCCCAACTCGGCGAAGATCTCCAGGATCGCGACCGAGTCGTACCCGAGGTCCTGGTAGGAGAGGTCGAGGATGCCGTCGTCCAGAGCCGCGACATCGGAGTCTCCGGCGCATCGGCGGATGGTGGAGACGAGTTCTTCGAGTGACAGCAAGGTGGTGCACCTCCAGGGGATTGGTCAGACGCGGGTGAGGACGACCGCGGAGTTGAAGCCGCCCGTTCCGCGCGCGACGACAACGGCGCTTTTCAAGGGGAGTTCACGAGGCTGGCGGAGCACCAGGTCGATCTCCGGAGGTGCTTCGCGGGTGCCGACGGTCGGGGGGACGACGCCGTCACGGAGCGCCAGCAGGGCGGTGGCCATGTCGAGGGCTCCGCCGCCCGAGTAGAGCCGTCCGGTCATGGTTTTCGGGGCCGTGACCGGGACGCTCCGGGGACCGAACACCTCGGCGAGCACAGCGGCTTCGGCACGATCCCGCTCAGGGACTCCGGAGGCGTCGGCGAAGACGACATCAATGTCCGCCGCCGTGAGCCGAGCCTTGTCGAGGGCCAGGCGGATGGCCCGCGCGAACGCGGACGGACGTCCGAGGCCCGGTCGTGGGTCGAACGTCGAGGCGTGTCCGGCGATGCGGCCGTACACGTGGCCCGCGCCGCGAGCGCGGGCGTCGGCCGCCCGTTCGACTATGAGCGCGGCGCCGCCCTCGCCCGGCACCCACCCGGTGGCGTCCCGGTCGAAGGGCACGTATGCCCGCTCGGGATCGCGCTCGCTGCTGAGCAGTCCGCTGGGGATCTGTGCGACGAGACCCCAGGGGCACACGGACGCCTCGAATCCGCCGGTGATCGCGGTGCGCAGGGTGCCTTTGTCCACGAGACGGGTCGCCTGGGCCGCGGCGTCCAGACCCCCCGCCTGCTCGGCAACGGTGACCGAACTGTGGCCGCGCGAGCCGTGCCGGATGGAGATCTGGCCGGTGTTGACGGCATAGAACCAGGCGAAGGACTGATAGGCACTCACCTTGCCCGGCCCGGTGCCCCACAGCTTCTGCAGTTCTCGCTGGCCGAACTCGAACCCGCCGGCTGCGCTGGCCGTGATCACCCCGGTGGCGAACTCGTCCTGCTCCGTCGGACGGACGCCGGAATCCTCCAGTGCCCAGTCGCTGGCGACCAGTGCGTAACGGGTCATCCGGTCGGTCTGCGGGAGCAGCCGGGACGACAGGTAGCGCGCGTCGTCGAAGGCACCGACCTCGCCTGCGACATGCACGGGGTACTGCTCGGCGTCGAACGCTGTGATCGGACGCAGACCGCTGCGGCCCTCCAAGGTCGCCGTCCAGTAGTCGGTCGCACCTTCGCCGTTGGGTGCGACGACTCCGATTCCCGTGATCCAGCCTGACATGGATGCGTTCACCTCCGGCCCCTTTCGGGCCGGGTGAGTACGGCGGCGCTCTGGAAGCCACCGAAGCCGCTGCCCACGCTGAGAACGGTGTCCAAGGCCGCCTCGCGGGCCACGTTCGGCACGTAGTCGAGGTCGCACTCGGGGTCCGGCTCCGCGTAGTTGGCCGTGGGCGGGATCACGCCGTGCTCCATGGCCAGGACACAGGCGGCGAGTTCAAGGGAGCCGATGGCGCCGAGGGAGTGCCCGATCATCGACTTGATGGAGCTCACCGGTATCCCGTGGGCATGGCCCGCGAAGCTGCGCTTGAACGCTGCGGTCTCGTGCCGGTCGTTCTGCCGGGTTCCCGATCCGTGGGCGTTGATGTAGTCCACGTCGGTGGGGCCGCGGCGTGCCTGGCCGAGTGCGGCGTCGATCGCCGCAGCCATCTCCCGGCCGTCAGGCCGCAACCCGGTCATGTGGAAGGCGTTGCTGCGGGTCGCGAACCCCGCCACTTCGGCGAGGATGCGCGCCCCGCGCTGCAGCGCGGCTTCCCTCTCCTCAAGGACGAACACCGCCGCGCCCTCACCGAGCACGAATCCGTCCCGGCGCCGGTCGAAGGGACGGGAGGCGTGTTCGGGATCGTCGTTGTTCGGAGACGTCGCCTTGATCGCGTCGAAGCACGCGACCGTGATGGGTGAGATCGGAGCATCCGTTGCACCGGCCAGCACCAGATCAGCCTGTCCGTCCTGGATCAGCTCCGCTCCACGCCCGACCGCATCGAGTCCCGAAGTGCATCCGGTGGAGACGAGTGTCACCGGCCCCTCGGCTCCGACCTCCCACGCCACTTCGCGGGGGATGGAGGTGGGGACGAAGTAGTCGAAAAGCTGTTCCACGGCGAGCGTGTGATCGACCAGCCAGCCCTCACCGCGCCGGCTGACCCTGGCGTACTCAGTGTCGAGACTGGTCGTGCAGCCGACGGCGCTGCCGATACTGACGCCGACCGTTTCAGGGCGCAGGCCCGCCAGTTCGAGCCCGCTGTTCACCACCGCCTCGCGGACACAGGCCACAGCCAGCAGCACGGCTCGGTCCCAGTGGGCGATCTGTTCCGTGGTGAAACCTTCCTGCTGTGGGTCGAAGTCGATCTCCGCCGCGATCTGCGACCGGTATGGCGAAGGGTCGAAGGATGTAATGCGTCGTGTGGCCGTCCGGCCCGAACTCAGCAAATCCCAGAACTCCTTGACGCCCTTTCCACCAGGTGCCCGGACACCGAGGCCGGTGATCACGACCTGGCGGCCGGTCACTGCACGCCCCCTACCGCGGGCGGTGCCTCATCGGGATGGGGCACCGATTCGGTGTCGACGTGGCCCAGTTCGGGACGGGGTGCGAGCGGGCTGATCTGGAAGACGAGACGGACGGCCGTCCCGCCCCGGTTTTCGAAGCTGTGCCGCCGACCGCGTGTGACCAGCAGCGCCTGATGAGTGTCGAGGCTGACCTCCTCTCCGTCGACCTGGACGATCACATGGCCCGTCACGACGTACAGATACTTGTCGGAGTAGGGGTGGTAGTGCTCGGTGACCCGCTCACCCGGTTCGAGATCGAGGGTGCCGAGGAAACCATCGGTCGCCCCTGCCGACTTCGGGGTGAGCAGGGCCCTGGTCCGGCCCCCCTGCCTCGTCGACGGAGTCACGTCGTCGACGCCTATGATGGGAGGTGGTATCTGCGCGATCACGAACTGCCCCCTTCCCAGGTGTAGATGACTTCGGCCTTGGAGTCGGTGAGTTGATGCCAGTCGGACGAGTACGGCGTGAGGTACTTGCCGACCTCCGCGTTGACCGTCTGGAAGCGCGGATCGTCGCGTGCTTTGAGGAGTTCGGGCAGCACGTCGGCGTCGGACTCGATGAGATGCATGTAGAGGTCGTGGAAGCGGAACAGGGTGCGGCGGGTCAGTCCGATCTCTTCGGGCAGCCCGGTCATGTCGTGCTCCGCGAAGGCGGCGGCCACGCGCTCGGCGTCGCCCGGATCCATGCGCAACACCATGAGTGTCCGGAACGCCATCAGCGGGCCCCCTCGGCGACGTGGACCAAAGCGCAAGGGATCGACGTGGGGGTGGAGATGCTGCGGCAGAACGTGAAGTGCTCCCGCAGCTCGGGGAGAGCGTGCATGGCTCGGAAGCTCTCCTCGCTCTCCCACTGGGCGTAGTTGAGGACCTGGTTGCCGTCATGGCTGAGGTGGAAGTTGGCGGAGATGAAGCCGGGAAGGTGACGAATGGTCCGCTCGGTGATGTCGACCAGGTGCCGGTACAGCTTCTCCTGGTCGTCCGGGGAGACCGTGAAGGTGTTGACGAGCGTGTAGTGCTGGTCGTTGAGAGAGAGTCGCGTCATCGTGGGGGAACTCCTTGGCGACGGGACGGGGTTAGGTACGGGCCAGGATCTGGTCGAAGACCTTCTTCAGTACGGCCTCCGGGTCATCCGCCGCCCTTTCAGCGCGCCAAGCGACGAAGCCGTCCGGACGAAGGAGCAGGGCACCGGTGTCCCCGATCCCTGTGACCTCGGAGAAAGCGCCGTCGGGGTCCTTCAGCGCCGTCCCGAGTACGTGGGAGGTCAGCGGGACACCTGCGGCCGCGGCGATGCGCCGTGCCGCGTCGGCCCAGGGCGTCCCTGCGGAGGACGCCAAAAGGAGGAACTCGTCGATGGCGAGGTCAACCGTTGAGACCCGGCGACCGCCGTGGTCGAGCCACACATGGGGGACGCGCTGCCCCGGCCTGCCGGTCAGGTCGAGTTGCTGGGGGATCGCCGTGTCGAACGCAGGACCTGCCACGGCCGAGGAGGTGTAGCGGTAACCGGCCGCCACCACCTTGGTGTCGATGAGCCTGGCCCCCAGGCCGCTGTCGCCGTCGAGCCGGTAAGTGTGGCGCATCCATGCCTGGTCGGCGATCTCCGCCCCGACCGGGTGCCGCTCCTTGTGATAGGTGTCCAGCAGGGCGTCGCCGGCGCGGCCCTGCAGGACCGCAGCGAGCTTCCATGCCAGATTGTGGCTGTCCTGGATCCCGCCGTTGGCGCCGAAAGCGCCGGCTGGCGGATGCACGTGCGCCGCGTCGCCGGCGAGGAACACCCGTCCGCCGCGGTAGGCGTCAGCGACGTTGTGTGACATCTCCCAGGGCTGAGTGAGCTGCACGTCGAGCGGGATGTTCTCTACGCCCAGAGCAGTCCGGACGATCTCCTCGCAGCGCTCTTCATCGAAGTCGCCACCACCCGCCCGGTAGGCGTCACAGAAGAACCCGAAGATCCACCTGTTCTCATCGAAGGTCTGCAGCACGCCTGGAGCCTGCGGATTGGCGATGTAGCTGATGACGAAGCGGCGGCCGTGCAGGACCGAATCGAAGTCGGCCTTGAACAGCACACTCATCGCCTTGCCCAGCGATCCCTGACCGGTGCTCGTAATGCCCAGCTGCTGTCGGACGCCGCTACGCACGCCGTCCGCGGCGATGACGTACTGGGCCCGAACAGCGGTACGAGCCCCGGTGTCGCGATGACTGATCACCGCGCTCACGCCGTCAGCGTCCTGTTCGAACGACTCCAGCTGCGTGTGGAAGCGGACGTCCGCGCCACGCCGGACGGCCTCGTCGCGCAGGATGGGCTCAAGCTTGTCCTGCCCGCACCACTGGGAACGCGCTGGACTGACATCCGCCACGTCGAGCGAGGGTTCCTCAACGATCACGGCTTTCTCGATGTCGGCGAGGTCACGTGCTCGCAGAACGACCCACGGAATCTGATCGGCCGGCTGGCCGAGTTCGCGCCACCGCTTGCCCTCTATGAGCTGGAGGCTACGGTCGACGACCGCCTCCTCCAAGCCGGCGTTGCGTAACAGCTCCATCGTGCGCGCGTTGATGCCCGACGCACGGGTCAGGAAGGTGGTGCTGCGGTGACGCTCCACCAGCAGGCAGTCGACGCCCTGTTGGCGCAGGAAGACCGCCGCTGAGAGGCCGGTCAGCCCACCGCCGACTATGAGCACGGGAATGTCTAGCTGTTCCATCACTCTCCGCCCAACTCGTCACATCAATGCATGTGACAATGTCTGCTACAACGACAGAATGGAGAAGACGGAGGTCGCAGCCCGCATGAGATTGCAGCACAACGCCCCCGTTGCCGTCACCGTAGATCACTGATGACAGCACCTTGGTATCACTGGTGCCGCCACCCCAGTCAATGACGGGCGGGGGAGATGGCTCGATTCCATTGGGTTCTGAAGACGGCACCAGACCCGCTGCACGCCTGGTCCACCAAGCGTGCGGACCAGTTCTGGTGCCTAAAGATTCCAGCCAGAAGGGATTCCGATAGTTTATTGCATGACCAACCCTGGATATGCTCGAAGAGGTTGACGCTTCCAGCGGGTCATTCAACCCGCTTTAGCCGAACAGGTTGCGTAACCCGTTTCATCCGAACAGGACACGCAACCTGCTTTATGCGGCACGTATCACGGCTTACGAGCCCCAAGGAGTGGTGAATATTTCCTCGGTGACGGAGACGCGATCATTGGATTCCTCAGGGCGATCTGACAGTCAGCCGCCAGAGAGACGTGACTTCACGTGATCGGGCGGCATGAAGCGGATCGCTTGTGTCATCTGCCTTCTGATGACGAGGTCTGGTGTCCAGTCGATCCACCACGTCAAGTCCCGCTTCCCTGAACAGGACCAGCAGGTCATCACGGGTGCGCAACCCGAGATGCTCAGCGAGATCAGACAGGATCAGCCACCCCTCGCCTCCTGGTTCGAGATGATCGGGCAACCGACGGAGATATTCACGCAGCATTCGGCTGCCAGGATCGTAAACCGCCGACTCCAGCATGGAGGTAGGTTTCGCGGGCAGCCATGGGGGATTGCAGACAACAAGTGCGGCGCGGCGTCGTGCGGGAAAGAGGTCAGCTTCCGTCACCCGCACCTGCGCCGCCAGCCCCAATCTCTCGACATTCTCCAGGGCACAGGCCAGAGCCCGCGGATTGAGATCGGTGGCGATGACCTCGGCCACGCCGCGCCGCGCCAGTACTGCGGCCAGGACTCCGGTCCCCGTACCGATATCGAAAGCCGTCGGCCGTACTGAGCAGGCATCAGGGAGCGGCGCCCTCGCCACGAGGTCGACATACTCCCCGCGAACGGGAGAGAAAACACCGTAGTGCGGATGGATTCGCGCGCCACCCAAGGCCGGCACCTCGACGCCTTTACGGCGCCATTCGTGAGATCCGGTCATTCCCAGCAGAGCAGTGAGGGAACATACGAAGGGCCGATCCAGAGGACATCCCGCCTCCGCGCAGGCCGCTCGTATGTCGGGGGAACGACGTAACGGCAGCACGGCGCCCTCTTCCACCAGGACAAGGAGGCTACCAAGCACCTTGGCTCGAAAGGTCTGAGCTTGGCGGTGCTGATTGAATGCGATCGCTGCATCGTCCGCGGGACGTCGTCGCCGGCGATCGATCCGCCGCTTCATGGCGGAGAGCAGCTGACGCGCGTTGTGGAAGTCCCCACACCAGAGCATCGCTGTACCTTCGGCCGCCATGCGGTAGGCGTCATCCGCCTTCGTCCGGTCGTCGGCGAGGACGACGCGCCGCGGTGGGACGGCGGCGTTCTCGGAGTGCCATAAGGCGGTCTGGGTATGGCCTTCCCTGTCGGTCCAGGTGATCTGCTGCTCCATCTCGGTCATCAAGATGTTTCTCCATCCTCCTTTTTGACGGGCCGCCTACTGCGTCTGACCAGCACAAAGGCGACTGGGGGTAGGTAGTTGGGGGGCGGCAGAGGCGAGTCGACCTCAATGGTCCACCGGCCCGTTGCCCGCTGCCGGCGGCTGCCTCCACAGGAAGAAGGCAGGAATGAGGCACACCACCATGAGCGCCAGGGAACAACCGAAGGTCATCGTGAAAGTGCCTGAAACCATGTCGAGCGCACCGGACCGTTGCTTCGGATCAGCCAAGGCCGTGGTCGCCGCCAACTGGCCTTGGCTGACGGGCACACCGAACCGGCGGGCAAGACCCGTTGCCAGCACGATCGCCATGACGGCGGAGCCGACGGCGCCGAATGCCTGCTGGATGATGTTGGCTGTGGTCGAACCGCGTGCCACCGCAGGTCCGTTCAGGAGCTGCAGCGCCGAAGAGATGATCGGCATCATCGTCGCACCCACACCGAGACCGGTGACGAAGAGCCCGGGAGCGAGCATGGTCCAGTACGCACTGGAGGGATCCACCTGGGTGAAGATCGCAAGTCCGGCCGAGATCAGCAGCAGGCCGGGGACGACCACCTTGCCTGGACCGATCCGGTCGGCCAGTCGCCCCGCCACCGGCATCGTCACCACGGCGCCAAGGCCGAGTGGCAGCAACTGCACGCCCGCTTCCAGGGCCCCGAGCTGACGTACCATCAGGAAATAGGTGGGAAGCACGATCATCACGCCGAAGAAAGCGATGGCGAAGAGTGCCATCGTGGCGATGGCGACACAGAAGCCCCTGTTGCGGAACAGCCTCAGATCCAGCAAGGGGTGCTCAATCCGGTTGGCCCGCACGACAAAGCACAGGACGAGAAGAACCCCGAGGACGACCGGTGCCCAAATGCCTGCTGTGATGCCGTCGGACCGAGGGATGTTGGAGATGCCGTAGAGCAGCAGGGCCACCCCGGGTGAGAGCATGAGCATCCCGGGGAGATCGAACGTCCCCTTCGCCGGCTTGCTGTCACGGGGCAGGTAGCGCAGGGTCAGCACCAACGCGAGCAGTCCGATGGGCACGTTGAGGTAGAAGATCCAGCGCCAACTGACCGATTCGACCAGCCAGCCACCGATGATCGGCCCAGCCAAGGGCCCAAGAAGCATCGGCACGCCGAGCAGGGACATGACCCGACCGACCCTCGCGGGTCCCGCCTCCCTGGTCAGGATGGTCATGCCGGCGGGCGTCAGAATGCCTCCCCCGAGTCCTTGCAGCACCCGGAAGACGATCATCGAGCCGATGTCCCAGGCGAGCCCGGCCAGGACCGAGCCGACAAGGAACACGGTGAGCGCGAAGGCGTACAGCCTTTTCGTGCCGAAGCGTTCGGCCGCCCAGCCGGTCGCGGGAATCACTGTGGCCAACGCAAGCATGTAGGCGGTGGTGACCCACTGGATGGTGTCGAAGGAGGTGTGGAACTGGACGATCAGACTCTGCAGCGCGATCGTCACCACGGTGGTGTCGAGGATCGCCATGATCGATCCAGCAATCACTGCGGCGGCCACCTTGAGCAACGCGCCGTCGAGCTTTGAGGATTGTGGGGTGTGGTCGGTGACATGGGCAGAGCCCACGTGTGATTCGGCTGACGCCATGTGCGAGAGAACTCCTGCTTGGACATCCCTTGCCGGGAATGCGCGTGAACCCGGGGTGGGGGAGCCGACATGGGTCAGACTCCGTGGGCACCGCGGGAAAGAAGACCCTCCGTGCGCTGCGGATCCGAGAGCACACATATCCAAACGGTGTGTCGGAGTTGAACAGCGGCTACGGAGAAATGTCACGCCCGCCTTCGACTAACGGAAGGCGGTGAGGCGGGATCGCCTAGCGGGCGTAGAGCGCATGTGCAGGAGCAACCATGTTGAAAACGTATCACAGCCTGGCCGCACGGGGCAGGTCCCGCCCTACTGATGGGCGCGACCTGCCCCGCTTCACGCGGGTCACTGTGGCCAGAACGAACCGGTCTCAGCGCGGCAGTTGAGCCGTCACGAACGCGCACTCGCCGAAGGTCGCCGCGAGGGGGCTGTCCTGGGGAACGCCCAGCATTTCGACGATGCCGGCGAACTCTTCATCGAGCGGCACACCGAGTCGACGGGCACGGTCGAGCACGGTATCGACGGTCACGTTCCAGCCGATCTCGCGCAGACGGTCAGCGACGGCCTGCCGCGGCTCGGCATTCCACATGTCGCCAATGTCGACGCCCAGCGAGTCGCTGGTCCCCTGCATCGTCGGGTGGGCGGCGAAACGCTCCACGACGCCTGTCGGCATGAACTCCACACAGACCTGACTACCGGGGGCGGACAGCGCTGCGATCGCGCTGAACATGTCAGCTTCCGCCCGCGCCGGCAGATACGGCAGCAGCCCTTCGCCGATCCACGCCGTCGGTCGCTCGGGATCGAAACCCTCCGACCGCAGAGCGCTCACCCAGTCCTTGCGGAGGTCAACGCCCACCGCACGCCGGTCGCAACCGGGCGTCACACCCAGATGCGCCATGACCTCTTCCTTGTACCGCAAGACTCCTGGCTGGTCGATCTCGTACACAACGGTGCCGGATGACCAGGGCAGCCGGTACCCGCGGACGTCGAGTCCGGCCGCAAGTACGACGGCCTGGTCGATTCCCTCCCGCGCCGACTGGGCGAAGAAGTCGTCGAAGACCCTGGAGCGGACGCCCGTGAACCGCGAGGACATCATGGACGTGGATGCGCCGTCTGCTTCTGCGACCGTCGTCGGCAGCGGCTTGGGCGCCCGTGCGGCCAGCACTAAGTCCTTCGCGTACGGGTCTTCGATGAGCCGATCGGGCCGGTCACTTTCGACGGCGCGTGCCGAACAGGCGGCCAACGCGGTCAGTCCGACAGTGACACTTATGTCCCAGTCTTCATACTTGATGTTCACGGAACCTCGTCTCGGTTGTTCCGATGGTGTCGGAGCCGCGGGCGTTGAGGTCGGGAGTCGCTACGGATGACCTCACCGCGCTCCAAGCTGCTGACAGGACCGTAGGCGGGCAGAACTCCGGAGACCTGGGGTTGATCGGGTCGATCACTTGCCCTCGGATACGGTCCTATGTGACCTAACCGAAGGAGGGCATCAGGACCTTCGGCATGAACCCGTGCCTGAGGCCGTCAGCCACGCGCAGCGCCCGTCCTTCAGATTCGTGGGGCAGATTTCTCCTCAGCGGCCACATGCGAGTGATCACACCCGCAAGGTCGCCAAGAGTCAAGGATCACTTCTCGGACACAGACCACATGCCCGGAGTCGCTGGGCACCAGCGCCGCGGCGAACAAGAAAGACTTGGCGTCTTGCCCAACAGCTGGCGAAGCCAGGGGTATGCGCAGACCGCAACGAGCCAGACGGCTCGACTCTGCGCCCGCAGCCCGTTGCCGACCTCGACCGGCTCGATTCTCGACATCGATGAACGCCGCGCCGCGATGGAGCTGGAACCACCCTCGGCCGACCGTAAGGAACAAGATCGTGAGACGGAATGCCGGGCCAACCGAGCGAGACGACGCGAGAACACGCAGGTCGTCGCTATGGAACGGGACATTCCCATGGCGAACCTACAGGGATTCACATCCCACCATCCCGACGGGGGAACTCCCAGCCGGGAACGCCGCACTCAGGAGCGGGTCAGCTGCCCGCTCCGCTCCCGCGTGGCGGCCCGCGCTGGATGATGAAGCCTCCGGCCGGTCAACGTACAGGCGACTGAGGCAGCGCTCATCACCTGCGCTTCCGGTCACCTGACACTCCATCAGAACGAGCGTCAAATGAGCGTCATGAGCGTCAAGACATCGCCCGTAACGCCCACCGCACATAACGCGCACGTACAAAACCGCAGGTCAGGAGCCCTTAGCCACCGGCTCAAGGATGGCAACGCACTCCAGGTGATGCGTCATCGGAAACAGATCGAACGCCCGCAACGTCCGCACCCGGTACCCCCCGTCCCGGAAGTACCCCAGGTCCCGCGCCAGCGCTGCCGGGTCGCAAGCGACGTAGGCGATCCGGCGGGCGCCCAGGGAGGACAGGTGGGCGACCGTCTGGCGGCCGGCGCCCGCCCGCGGGGGGTCCAGGACGATGAGGTCGACCTCGGTGATTCCGGTGCGCGGCAGTACGGCCTCGACCTTGCCCTGTTCGATCCGCACCCGCTCGAAGTCGGCGAGGTTGTGCCGGGCGTCCTCGACGGCCCGCTTGCCGGACTCGATGCCGAGGACCGCGCCCTTGTCGCCGAGCCGGTCGGCCAGGGCTCCCGCGAACAGGCCCACGCCGCAGTACAGGTCGAGCGCCATCTCGCCCTTGCGCGGCAGCAGGCCCTGCATGACCGCGGTCACCAGGGTGTCGGCGGCCTTCGGGTGGACCTGCCAGAAGCCTCCGCTGCCGACCCGGTACGTACGGCCGTCCGCGCGCTCTCGGACGAAGGGACGGCCGTGGACGCGGTGCACCCCGCCGTCCTTCTCCTCCACCCGCATCACGGACACCGGCTTGTCCAGCTCGACGATCGGCAGCCGGGCGCCCGGCTTCGGCGTGAGGATCACCTGGCGGTCCTGCGATCCCGTCGCCGCGATGGCGTCGACCGACGCCATGCCCGCCCAGTCGCGCTTCTCGATGCCCAGCTCGCTGACGCCCTCGGCCGCGATCATGCAGTGGTCGATCGCCTCGACCTCGTGCGAGCGGTGCCGGCGCAGACCGGCACGGCCGTCGGCGTCCACCGCGTACTGCACACGCGTCCGCCAGGCAGGCACCTCGCCCGCGGGCAGCTTGTCGCCCTCGGCCGGCATCACCGTGCCGTCCCAGCCGGTCTCCTCGGGCGTCAGGCCCGCGAGCCGCTGCAGCTGCTCGGCGAGCACCTCGCCCTTCAGCCGGCGCTGCGCCCCCGGCTTGGCGTGCTGCCAGTCGCAGCCGCCGCAGCGGCCGGGGCCGGCGTAGGGGCAGGGCGCCTCGATGCGGTCCTTCGAGGCCGAGAGGATCTCGACCGCGTCCGCGCGCAGGAAACGGGCCCCCTCCTCGCCCTCCGTGACCCGCGCCACGACCCGCTCACCGGGCAGCGTGTGCCGGACGAACAGCACCTGGCCCTCGGCGGTACGGGCGATGCAGTGCCCGCCGTGGGCGACGGGGCCGATCTCGACCTCGTACTCCTCCCCGACCAGCGACTTCTTCGGTTCTGCCTGCATGGCGGGGTGACTCCACAACATCGAGAGGGAATTGGCGAAAGGCAACAGCCGGACAACAGCCCACCAGTCTACGTGGGTGCCGTCCGGCCGTTGACCGACGTGTGTCAGTTCTGGGAGCCCGAGGGCTGCTTCGGCCGGCCCTCCTGGGCCGGACCGCGCCGCACGGAGCCCGGTGCGTTCCACTCCTGCCGCTTGCGGGCCCTGCTCTTCGCCGCCTCCGAGGACTGCAGCTGGTAGGGCACGGACGTCACCATGATGCCCGGCGTGAACAGCAGCCGGCCCTTGAGCCTGAGCGCGCTCTGGTTGTGCAGCAGATGCTCGTACCAGTGACCGACCACGTACTCGGGGATGATCACGGACACGGCGTCGCGCGGCGACTCCTTGCGCAGGCCCCTGACGTACTCGATGATCGGCCGCGTGATCTCGCGGTACGGCGAGTCGAGCACCTTCAGCGGTACGTCGATGCCGCGCCGCTCCCACTCCTCCTTCAGCGCCTTCGTCTCCGCCGCGTCGACGTTGACGGTGAGCGCCTCCAGGCTGTCGGAGCGCATCAGCTTGGCGTAGGCGAGGGCGCGCAGCGTGGGACGGTGGATCTTCGAGATCAGGACGACCGAGTGGACGCGGGAGGGCCGTACGCTGTCGTCGCTCGGGCCTTCGGGCGCCGCGATCTCCGCGGCCACGCCGTCGTAGTGCTTACGGATCGCGGTCATCGTCGCGTAGAAGATCACCATGCCGAGCAGGGCGACCCAGGCGCCGTGCGTGAACTTGGTGACCAGGACGACGACCAGCACGAGGCCGGTGAAGAAGGCGCCGAAGGCGTTGATCGCGCGGGAGCGCACCATGTGGCGGCGGGTGGCGACGTCCTTCTCGACGGCCAGATGGCGGTTCCAGTGCCGCACCATGCCGGTCTGGCTGAGCGTGAAGGACACGAACACGCCGACGATGTACAGCTGGATCAGCCGGGTCGAGTCGGCGCCGTAGATCACGGTCAGGAAGGTGGCCGCGCCCGCGAGGAGCACGATGCCGTTCGAGAAGGCGAGGCGGTCGCCTCGGGTGTGCAGCTGGCGGGGCAGGTAGCGGTCCTGGGCGAGGATCGAGCCGAGGACCGGGAAGCCGTTGTAGGCGGTGTTGGCGGCCAGGAACAGCACCAGGGCGGTGGCGGCGGCGAGCACGAGGAACAGGAAGCTGCCCTTGCCGAAGACCGCCTCGGCGACCTGGGTGATCACCGGGTTCTGCACGTAGCCGGCGCCGACCCCGACGCCGTGCTTGAGCAGGTCGGTGGCCGGGTTCTCGGCCATACGGACCTTGGTCGTCAGGGCGAGGACGATGATCCCGCAGAACATGGTGACGGCGAGCAGGCCCATCGCGGCGAGCGTGGTCGCCGCGTTCTTCGACTTGGGCTTGCGGAAGGCGGGGACGCCGTTGGAGATCGCCTCGACACCGGTCAGTGCCGCACAGCCGGAGGAGAAGGCGCGCAGCATCAGGAAGACCAGCGCGAAACCGGCCAGCCCCTGGTGCTCGGCCTTGATCGTGTACTGCGCCGTCGGCGCCCGCATGGTGTCGTCGAGCACCAGCCCGCGGAACGCACCCCACGCGATCATGATGAACACGCCGCCGACGAACACATACGTCGGGATCGCGAAGAGCTTGCCGGACTCCTTCACGCCACGCAGGTTCATCAGCGTCAGCAGCACGATCACGGAGACGGCGCACAGCACCTTGTGCTCGACCACGAACGGGATCGCGGAGCCGAGGTTCTCGATGCCGGACGCGATCGACACGGCGACGGTGAGCACGTAGTCGACGAGCAGGGCGCTGGCCACGGTCAGGCCCGCCTTGGCGCCCAGGTTGGTGGTCGCGACCTCGTAGTCGCCGCCGCCGCTGGGGTAGGCATGCACGTTCTGCCGGTAGGAAGCGACCACGGTGAACATCAGCACGACGACCGCGAGGGCGATCCAGGGGCTGAAGTGGTACGCCGACACGCCCGCGATGGACAGGACCAGCAGCACCTCTCCCGGGGCGTAGGCCACGGAGGACAGCGGGTCGGAGGCGAAGACGGGGAGGGCGATGCGCTTCGGCAGGAGCGTTTCGCCCAGCCGGTCACTGCGCAGTGCGCGCCCGATCAGGATCCGTTTGGGCACGTCGGTCAGTTTGGACACAACAGGTAATCGTAGGCGTTCGAACGGGCACCCAACCACCCTCCCCCACCCATCTGCCCTCCGGGTGAAAACAAAGGGGGCTCCGGCGACGGATTCCGCAGGTCGCCGCGCCCTCATGCCTATATGACAATCACCGCCCCAGTTGCCGCCCCTTGGAGGTTCCATGCATGCCACCGCAGAGCTGATCGGCGCCGCGGCGGCCCTCGTCGGCCTCGGAATCCTGACTCTTGCCAGCGTCCGCAGCATCAGCCGTCGCTGAGGTCACACGGCGTACGGCAACCGTGCACAGGGGTGCCGACGTCCTACCGCGCGTGTGTAGCTTGGGCGTCTGTCTGAGACCCTGATGTGGCTGAGCAGTAACTCTTGACACCGGAAGGACGGTCGTGCACATCGTCATCATGGGCTGCGGAAGAGTGGGTTCCGCGCTGGCCCAGACCCTGGAGCAACAGGGGCACACGGTCGCAGTGATCGACCAGGACCCCACGGCCTTCCGCCGCCTCGGCCCCGGATTCGGCGGCCGCCGCGTCACGGGGATCGGCTTCGACCAGGACACCCTGCGCGAGGCCGGCATCGAAGAGGCCGGCGCCTTCGCCGCCGTGTCCAGCGGAGACAACTCGAACATCATCTCGGCCCGGGTGGCCCGCGAGATGTTCGGTGTGGAGAACGTCGCGGCCCGCATCTACGACCCGCGTCGTGCCGAGGTCTACCAGCGCCTCGGCATCCCCACCGTCGCGACGGTCCGCTGGACGGCCGACCAGATGCTGCGCCGGCTGCTGCCCTCGGGCGCCGAGCCGTTGTGGCGCGATCCCACCGGCGGTGTCCAGCTCGCCGAGGTGCATGCCTCGGCGGCCTGGGTCGGCCACAAGATCAGCAAGTTGCAGGAGGAGACGGGCGTCCGCGTGGCGTTCCTGACCCGGCTCGGCGAGGCGATCCTGCCGAGCTCGCAGACGGTGCTGCAGGAGGGCGACCTGGTGCATGTGATGATGCGCACCGACGAGGTCGACAAGGTCGAGGCGTCCTTCGCCAAGGGTCCCGAAGAGGAGGGCGGTCACTGATGAGGGTCGCCATTGCCGGTGCCGGCGCGGTCGGCCGCTCGATCGCGGGCGAGCTGCTGGAGAACGGCCACGAGGTCCTGCTCGTCGACAAGGCGCCGACGGCCATCTCGGTCGAGCGCGTCCCGCAGGCGGAGTGGCTGCTGGCCGACGCCTGCGAGATCACGTCCCTGGACGAGGCGGCGCTCCAGCGCTGCAACGTGGTGATCGCCGCGACGGGCGACGACAAGGTGAACCTGGTCGTCTCGCTCCTCGCGAAGACGGAGTACGGCGTCCCGCGCGTCGTGGCCCGCGTCAACAACCCCAAGAACGAGTGGCTCTTCAACGAGTCCTGGGGCGTCGACGTGGCGGTCTCGACCCCGCGTCTGATGTCGGCCCTGGTCGAGGAGGCGGTCTCGGTCGGCGACCTGGTCCGGCTGCTGCGCTTCAGCCACGGCGACGCGAACCTGGTGGAGCTGACGCTGCCGGAGGAGTCGGCCCTGGCCGGCACCCAGGTGGGCGACGTCGAATGGCCCGAGGACACGTCCCTGGTCACCATCATCCGCGGCACCCGAGTCCTCACCCCGTCCCGCGACGACTCCCTGGAGCCCGGCGACGAACTCCTGTTCGTCGCCGCCCAGGCCCGCGAGGAACAGCTGGAGGATCTGCTGTCGGTGCGGCGCGAGGACACGGCGAGCTGATCGCTCGTCCGGTACGACGAAGGGCGCCCCTGAACCCGGGGGCGCCCTGTTGTTGTTCTTTCAGCCCGTCCGGCGTTTGAGGACGAGGCCGTCAGGCCGAACGCGGGGGTCTGGGGGCAGAGCCCCCAGAGTCGGGACGGGAAGGGGCGGCGGGGGCGAAACCCTACGCCTCGCGCCGGTGCCGACCGCCACTGGCGTCGGCCCCCGCCGCGGCGGCCCGCTCCTTCTCGGCCTTCTCCTCCGCCTCCATCTCCGCAAACACGTCGATCGGCGCGGGCGCCTTCGCCAGGAACACCCAGGTGAGCCACACAGCCAGCAGGAACGGCGGAATCTTCAGCGCGACCAGCACCCAGCCCAACTGCGCCGTGTTCGCCCACCAGTACAGCGGGAAGAGAATCGCGCACTTGGCGAGCAGAATCAGCCCCCAGGCCCAACTGGCCTTGGCATACGCCTTCTTGCGCCCCGGATTGCGCGTCCGCCAGGAGAGGTTCTCCTTGAACACCGGCCCGAGGATCAGCCCCAGCAGCGGGACCCCGCACAGGGTCGTGACGATGTACGCCAGCGCCAGGCCCAGCGTGTAGAGCATGCCGGGGAGGTAGAAGTCCTTGGCGTTGCCCGTCATCATCGCGAAGACGACACCGAAGGCGACGCCGAAGACACCGCTGAACGCGTGCTTGACGGTGTCCCGCATGACCAGGCGGACCACCACGAGCAGCAGGGACACCGCGAGGGCGGCGATGGCCGACCAGTGCAGGTCCTTGTTGATCGTGAAGATGGTGACGAAGAGGAGGCCGGGCAGCACCGTCTCGACCATGCCCCGCACTCCGCCGAACGCCTCGAACAGGGCGGCCTCGGTCACCGCCCGCGCGTCGTCGGCTTGAGTGTCTTCGGTCGGCTTGTCGAGCGACGTCACCGGCTACTCCCGTCCGAGGGGTCTCAGTTCGTATTTCGGATTGAACAGCACCCGGCGGCCCCGGCTGAGCGAGACGCGGCCCGATGCGATCAGCCTGCGCCCCGGCTCTATGCCCACGATGGAGCGTCTGCCGAGCCACACCACGTCCAGGGCGGCGGAGCCGTCGAACAGCTCGGCCTCCAGGGCCGGGACACCCGCGCGCGGCCGCAGGGTGACCGTGCGCAAGGTACCAGTAACCGTGACGATCTGTCGGTCGTGACAGTCACCGATCCGGGTACATCCGGCGGTCGCGGTGTCCTCCCGCAGCTCCTCGGACTCCAGGTCCTCCTGCGAAGAGGAGAGCCGGTCGAGCATGCGCCGGAACCGGCCCACCGGCTTTTCGGAACGAGGAACAGCACTCATATCTGAAGCGTACCGGGGTGCTCTGACAGCTACGTACCCGCGGCCCCGGCGCCCGAACCGACGCCGCTCACGTCTCGAACCGGTACCCCATCCCCGGCTCAGTGATGAAGTGCTCGGGGTGCGAGGGGTCGGCTTCCAGCTTCCTGCGCAGCTGGGCCATGTACACCCTCAGGTAGTTCGTCTCGGTCCCGTATGACGGACCCCACACTTCCTGGAGGAGCTGCTTCTGGCTCACCAGCCGGCCCGTGTTGCGCACCAGCACCTCCAGGAGATGCCACTCCGTGGGCGTCAGCCGTACGTCCTTCCCGCCCCGGTTGACCTTCTTCGCGGCCAGGTCGACGGTGAACTCCCGGGTCTCCACGGTGGTCACGTCGTCCTCGCCGGCGCCGACCGGCTCGGCGCGGCGGACGGCGGCCCGCAGCCGGGCGAGCAGTTCGTCCATGCCGAAGGGCTTGGTGACGTAGTCGTCGGCGCCGGCGTCGAGGGCCTCGACCTTCTCGTCGGAGGTGTGCCGGGCGGACAGCACCAGGATCGGCACCCGGGTCCAGCCGCGCAGTCCGCGGATCACCTCGACGCCGTCCATGTCGGGCAGGCCCAGGTCCAGGACGACCACGTCGGGGTGGCGGGCGGCGGCGAGCTGGAGGGCGGTGGCGCCGTCGTGGGCCGCGTCGACCTCGTACTTGCGCGCCCTGAGGTTGATCACGAGGGCGCGCACGATCTGCGGCTCGTCATCGATGACCAGCACACGGGTCATGTGGCCTGCCTTTCGGGTTCCGCCGGGTGAAGAGGCTCCTGGGCGCGCGGTCCTGCCGCGCGCAGGGTGAGGACCATGCTGAGGCCGCCGCCGGGTGTGTCCTCGGCGTTCAGGGTGCCGCCCATGGCCTCGGCGAAGCCGCGCGCCACGGCGAGGCCGAGGCCCACGCCGGCTCCGCGCGGGGCGTCGCCGTAGCGCTGGAAGGGCTCGAAGATGCGCTCCTTGGCGTCGTCGGGGACGCCGGGTCCGCGGTCGACCACGCGCACCTCGACGCGGTCGGCGATGGCGCTGGCGGCGACCAGTACCGCCCGGCCCGGCGGGCTGTACTTGACGGCGTTCTCGACCAGGTTGGCCACCGACCGCTCAAGGAGGCCCGGGTCCACGTCGACCATGGGCAGGGTCTCCGGCACGTCCAGCTCGACGCTGTCCTCGGGCACTCCGACCAGCGCCATCGGGACGACCTCGTCGAGGTCGACCTCGCGGATCAGCGGGGTGACCGTGCCGGTCTGCAGGCGGGACATGTCGAGCAGGTTGCCCACCAGGTGGTCGAGCCGGTCGGCGCCCTCCTCGATGCCCTCCAGCAGCTCCGCCTGGTCCTCCTCGGACCACGCCACGTCGTCCGAGCGCAAGGACGACACGGCCGCCTTGATCCCGGCCAGCGGGGTACGGAGGTCATGGCTCACGGCGGCCAGCAGCGCCGTACGGATGCGGTTGCCCTCAGCCAGCGTCCGGGCCTGTTCGGCCTCCTCCTGGAGGCGTCGGCGGTCCAGCACGACGGCCGCCTGGGCGGCGAACGCGGCCAGCACCCGGCGGTCCTCGGCGGGCAGCACCCGCCCGGTCAGCGCCAGCGCCATGTGGTCACCGGCCGGCACGTCGACGTCCGCCTCTTCCGGCCGCTGTACCGCGGGGCCGAGGCCCGCGCGGCCCGCGCAGGTCCACGGGGCGTGGTCGTCGGCCCGCTCCAGCAGGGCCGCCGACTCCATGCCGAAGGTCTCACGGACCCGTTCGAGCAGCTCCTCCAGACCGGTCTCGCCGCGCAGCACATTGCCCGCGAGGAACGACAGGATCTCCGACTCGGCGCGCAGCCGGGCCGCCTGGTGGGTGCGCCGGGCGGCCAGGTCGACCACGGAGGCCACCGAGACGCCGACGCCCACGAAGATCACGATGGCGACGATGTTCTTCGGGTCGGCGATGGTCCAGCGGTGCAGGGGCGGTGTGTAGAAGTAGTTCAGCAGCAGCGAGCCCAGCGCGGCCGAGGCCAGTGCGGGCAGCAGGCCGCCGAGCAGCGCCGCCGCGACCGTCACCGCCAGGAACAGCAGCATGTCGTTGGCGAGTCCGAGATGGACGGTGTTCAGGAGCACCGCGAGGACCGCGGGGCCGAGCACGCCGGCCAGCCAGCCCCCGATGATCCGCGACCGGCCCAGCCGCGCGCCCCGGGCCACCGGCAGCCCGCGCCCCTTGCCGGCCTCGGCGTGCGTGATCAGGTGGACGTCGAGGTCGGGCCCCGAGTCGCGGGCGACCGTCGCGCCGACGCCCGGCCCGAAGACGTACTGCCAGCTCTTGCGCCGTGAGACCCCGAGCACTATCTGGGTGGCGTTGACCCCGCGTGCGAAGGCGAGCAGCGCCGCCGGTACGTCGTCGCCGACCACGTGGTGGAAGGTGCCGCCGAGGTCCTCCACGAGGGTGCGCTGCACGGCCAGTTCCTTCGGGGAGGCGGCCGTCAGTCCGTCGCTGCTGGCTATGTAGACGGCCAGGACCTCGCCGCCCGCGCCCTTCTCCGCGAGGCGCGCGGCCCGCCGGATGAGGGTGCGGCCCTCGGGTCCGCCGGTCAGACCGACCACGATCCGCTCCCGCGAGCCCCATATCTTCGACACCCGGTGGTCGCTGCGGTACTGCTTCAGATACTCGTCGACCCGGTCCGCCACCCACAGCAGGGCCAGCTCCCGCAGGGCGGTCAGGTTGCCGGGCCGGAAGTAGTTCGACAGGGCCGCGTCGACCTTGTCGGGCTGGTAGATGTTGCCGTGCGCCATCCGCCGGCGCAGGGCCTGGGGCGACATGTCGACGAGTTCTATCTGGTCCGCGCGCCGCACGACCTCGTCCGGCACGGTCTCCCGTTGCCGTACCCCGGTGATCGACTCGACCACGTCGCCCAGCGACTCCAGGTGCTGGATGTTGACGGTCGAGACGACGTCGATGCCGGCCGCGAGCAGTTCCTCGACGTCCTGCCAGCGCTTGGCGTTGCGTGAGCCGGGGACGTTGGTGTGGGCGAGTTCGTCCACCAGGGCCACCTGGGGGCCGCGGGTGAGGACGGCGTCGACGTCCATCTCGGTGAAGGCCGTGCCGCGGTACTCCAGCTCCTGGCGCGCCACGTGCTCCAGGCCGTGCAGCATCACCTCGGTGCGCGGCCGGCCATGGTGCTCCACGAAGGCCACCACGCAGTCGGTGCCCCGCTCCACCCGCCGGTGCGCCTCGGAAAGCATCGCGTACGTCTTGCCGACGCCCGGTGCCGCACCGAGGTAGATCCGAAGCTTGCCGCGTCCCATGGCCTCATTGTCTTCCGGTCACTGCTGCCCACGCAGCGTCGACCTTACGGCCAGCAATCGCGACAAAAGTTCCCGGGAGCGGCCTCGGTGCCGTCTTTGACGGAACTCTGACGCCGTACCGATCAGCGCTCGCCGACCTCCGCGTCACGCAGCTCCGGCGCAGCCGTATCGGCACCGCGCTCCCGGGGACCACGTCCGTCAGCTCGGGTTGTCCCCGTGGGTGAGGGTCTCCCAGGCGACGAAGAGGCTGTTGGTGCCGGCCGGGCGTTGCTGCTCGGTCAGTGCCTGGGTGTTGGCCATCGCGATGCCGAGGCGGTTGTGCAGGGCGTTGTAGCCGACCTCGGTGACGGGCCCGAGCCCCAGCTTCAGCGACCCGCCGCACAGCCAGCTCGGCACGGCGGCACCCAGCTGGTACTTGGCCTGGAACCCGAGCGCCTGCCGCAGCCGTTCGCCGACGTCGGTGCCGTACAGGTCCTGGCCCTGGATCCGGCTGGTCTCGGCCACGTGCGAGATCGCGGAGATGCCGTACCCCGTGTGGGTGAAGTCGCGGCAGGTCTCCTGGGTGAGCCCGGTGACGAAGGTGGACTGCCCCTGCCAGTAGCCGACGATCTTCGCCTTGGTGTCGAGGTGCTGGCCGGGCACCGTCTTCGGCAGATCGCCGTCCGAGGAGAGATAGACGTACGCGGCCGTACGGGTCCGGAACTTCGCCATGGCCTTGTCGTACGACGCCTTGTCCTCGAGGAAGACGGAGATGCCGACCGCGGCCTCCATCATCGACAGCTCCCAATTGCCGTTGGAGTGGGAGCCGTTGATGACCTCGGGGAGGTAGACGTTGCGGAGCATGGTCGCGAAGCGGCCGGAGTTCGGCCAGCCGCCGGTGTACGTGTACTTGATGATCTCGGCGGCCTTCGGCCAGGAGGAGCCCGCCCAGCCGGTCTGCAGGGGTGCGTTGCTGTTGGTGTGCTCCTTGATCACGGCGGACCAGGCGTCCATCAGCTCGATCGACTTCTTCGCGTACCGGTCGTCGCGGGTGACGTACCAGGCGAGTGCGTCGGTGTACGCGGCTATCGCGTCCTGGCGCTCGTCGGTGCAGCCGTGGTCGGGGTTGGAGTAGGAGCCGCACTCGACGGTCGCCCGCGGTTTCGGGGTGCGGTTCAGGTCGGCGTACTTGCTCGCCCGCATCTGGTCGAAGGCGCCCTTCCAGGGCTGGGCGCCGGCATTGACCTTGCTGCGGGTGAAGTCCAGCTGCGCCGTGGAGACGGTGACTCCGGGGTGCACGAAGGCGGAGGGGGCGGCGTCGGCATGGCGGGCGGCGGGCCACGCGATCATGCACACAACAAGCGAGGAGGCGGTCGCGAGGAGTGCGGTACGGCGCATGGGGGGGGCATCCGTTCTCGTATGTGAACGTGAAGCGCCTTTATGAACAGGCGCGTTGAGCGGAGACCGTAGGTACAGACCAATGCGCCGTCAAGGGGTCGCGCACGCGAAAGAGCCGCACCCCGGAGGGTGCGGCTCTCGGACGTCGTGCCCGGCGGAGCGCCTAGCGGACCTCGGTGATCTCCGGTCCGCGCTGCAGCTGCCCCATGCCACCGGAGAAGCGCGAGCCCTCCTCCTGCTGAATGCCCTCGGGAACCATCTGGGCGTCGTTCGGCAGCTTCAGGACGATCGGGTCGCGGGGCGCCATCGGGCCCTCGCCGCGGACCACGACCGTGTCCCGGAAGATCTGCTCGAGCAGGCCGGCCGCCTGCGGCTGCACCGCGCCCTGGCCGGAGATCACGCCGCGCAGGAACCAGCGGGGACCGTCCACACCGACGAACCGCACGACCTGGAAGCCGCCCGTGCCGTCCGGCAGCTGGACCGGCACCTGGGCGCGCAGCTCCCAGCCGAGCGGGCCCTCGACCTCGTCGACGATGCCACCCTGCTGGGTGATGCCGGCGCCGATCTCCTCGCGCACCTCGCCCCAGATGCCCTCGCGCTTGGGTGCGGCGAAGGCCTGCAGCTGGATGGCGCTGTCGCGCAGCACGACGGTCGCCGCGACGATCGCGTCACCCGCGACCTCGACCCGCAGCTCCATGCCGTCGACCCCGGGCACGAAGAGACCGCCCAGGTCCACGCGACCCTCCGCGGGGTCGCGCACCTCGGAGTCGTCCCAGGGCCCGTCCGGCCGCGGCTCGGGCTCGAGCCTCACGCGCTCGCGCTCTTCGTCGTCCGCCTCAGTGTCGACACTGTCGACGACCTGCTCGGCCTCGCCGGCCGCGTCCTCGGCGGCACCCTTCTTGTTGCGACGTCCGAACACGTCACTGTCCTTCCCGGTCGGATACGACCGAAGCGTATCGATTCCCACCCGTAGTGCCGCCTTCGGCGGCCTGACCGATTGTGCTGCTCGTCCCGGCCACCGCGGCATGACCTCCGGTGGACCCGAAGCCCCCTTCGGCCCGCGCCGAGCCGGGAAGCTCCGCGACCTCCTGGAAGCGGACCCTCTCGACCTGCTGGACGACCAGTTGGGCAATCCGGTCGAAGCGCTCGAACCGCACGGCCTCGCGCGGGTCGAGATTCACCACGATCACCTTGATCTCCCCACGGTACCCGGCATCAACCGTCCCCGGGGCATTCACCAGGGCGACACCGCAGCGGGCGGCGAGCCCGGACCGCGGGTGCACGAAGGCCGCGTACCCCTCAGGGAGGGCGATCGACACCCCCGTGGGCAGCACGGCCCGCTCCCCCGGCTTCAGTTCACACGCCTCGGCGGTACGCAGATCGGCGCCCGCGTCACCGGGATGTGCGTACGACGGAAGCGGTACGTCCGGGTCGACGCGCCGGATCAGTACGTTCACGGGGTCACGGCTCACGGGTTCACCTCGAAGGCGCGGGCACGCCGCCTCTGGTCCGGGTCGTCCATGGCGGCCCGGATCTCCTCCGGGCGGCCGTTGTCGATGAAGTGGTCGACCTTCACCTCGATGAACAGCGCGTCGGCGCGCACGGCCACCGGCCCGTCCGGGCCGCCGATGCGCCCGGTGGCGGACGAGTAGATCTTGCGGCCCGCCACCGCCGTGACCTCGGCCTCCAGATACAGCACCGTGCCGACCGGAACGGGCCGCACGAAGTCGGTCTCCAGCCGTCCGGTCACGGCGATCGTCCTGAGCAGCCAGTTCAGCGAGCCGAGGGTCTCGTCCAGGGCGGTGGCCAGCACCCCGCCGTGGGCCAGTCCGGGCGCCCCCTGGTGAGCGGGCTGCACGGTGAACTCCGCGGTGATCGTGACGCCTTCGCCGGCCCGTGCCTCCAGGTGCAGTCCATGGGGCTGCCCGCCGCCGCATCCGAAACACTGTTCGTAGTGGGCACCGAGCAGCTCACCGGGTGCGGGAGCATCGGGGTGCCGCACCGGTTTCACCGCGTCGGCGGGAGGCTGAAGAGCTGGGGAAGTACCACTCACAGCCGCAGACCTTACCCGCGCGTCCACCAAATCCGGACACCGTGCCAAGCTGGGGTCCATGCAGCTCTCCGCCACCCCTTACGAAGAACGCCTCACCGCCCCCCGCTCGTGGTGGCTGATCTCCTTCCTGGTGGGCGTCTCCTTCGCCCTGATCCTGCTGCCCTTCGGCACCCTGCCGCTGCTCGGCGGCCTGGTCGGCGGCACGGCGGCGATGGCGGTCGCGGCGAGCGCGTACGGCTCGGTCCGCATCCGGGTGGTGGGCGGCTCACTGATCGCGGGCGAGGCGAAGATCCCTGTCACGGCGCTGGGCGAGGCCGAGGTCCTGGATCCGGAGGAGGCGCGCGCCTGGCGCACCTACAAGGCCGACACCCGCGCCTTCCTGCTGCTGCGCGCCTACATCCCCACGGCCCTGCGCGTGCAGGTCACCGACCCCGAGGACCCGACGCCGTATCTGTACCTGTCGACGCGGGAGCCGGAGCGTCTGGCCGAGGCGCTGAGGACGGCCAGGGAGGCCGTGGCGTAACCCCGCTCAGCCCGCCGCCGAGCCGTCCTCCAGTTCCAGCGGCCGCTCCGGGGCCTCCAGGGGCGGGAGCTCGGGGAGCGCGTCCCAGGGCACCTGGACCTTTCTCAGGTCCCTCCGGATCCGGGCCGCGAGCTTCTTGGTGTCCCGGCGGTTCATGACCGCCCCCACGGCGGCTCCCACCATGAACGGCATGAGGTTCGGCAGGTCGCGGACCATGCGTTTCATGATCTGCTGGCGCAGTTCGCGCTTCATGGGGCCGTTCAGCGCGGAACTCACGGTCGACGGCTTGGTCACGTCGATCCCGCGCTCTCCCGACCAGGAGTTGAGATACGCGGTGCTGCGCTGCTTGAGGTTGCCGGGCGGGCGTACGCCGTAGACCTCGTGGAGTTCGGCTATCAGTTTCAGCTCGATCGTCGCGACGCCGGTGATCTCGGCGGCCAGCTCCGTCGGCATCGCGAGCGGTACGGGCAGCATCGCCGCCGCTCCGATCCCGGCGCCGACCGTCGAGGTGGCGGCCGCGGCGCCCGCCACCAGCTTGTCCGCGAGCTGCTCGGGTCCCAGGCCCGGGAACTGCCTGCGGAGCGCCGCGAGGTCCCGTACGGGGATCCGCGGGGCGTTCTCGATGATCCGGTCGGCGACATACGCCAGGCCCGCCCTGGCGGCGCTGCCGCCCTTGCGGACGCCTGCCCTGGCCTTGTCGCGGATCACCCCGGCCCGTCTCGCGACGGGCACGGGTGTCTGCGGCGGGGCCGGAAGGTCACCCCGGCCGGCCGCCGGTTCGAGCGAGGCCGATCCTGTGGGCCCTTTCGTACCCGGTGTAGCACCGGATGGGCCCCGCTCGTCGTCACGCGCGCCATGAGGGCCGCCGGGCGGCCCTTCGTCCGCTCCCGCCAGGGGGGAGCGGCGCTTCCAAGGAGGGGTCGAGCCGATCACGGCCGACCCGGCCTCAGTCGCAGTCGCGGCAGATCGGCTGACCGTTCTTCTCCCGGGCCAGCTGGCTGCGGTGGTGCACCAGGAAGCAGCTCATGCAAGTGAACTCGTCCTGCTGCTTGGGCAGCACCCGGACGGCCAGCTCCTCGTTCGAGAGGTCCGCGCCGGGCAGCTCCAGGCCTTCTGCGGCCTCGAACTCGTCGACGTCCACTGCGGAGGTCGACTTGTCGTTACGCCTGGCCTTGAGCTCTTCAAGGCTGTCCGAGTCGACGTCGTCGTCGGTCTTGCGTGGGGTGTCGTAATCCGTTGCCATGTCGCTCTCCCCCTCTGGGTGTCTGCGGTGTCTCCAGCGCACGTAACGCGTGAGAGGCCGGACTTGTGCCCGACCCGAGGCGGAGATTTTGCCTCACATCAAGGTCTGTTACTCAATCGACACCCAACCGGACTCCTCAAGAGTGATCGGCTTGGATGGCGAACGGGACCGTACACGGTCCCCCTACCGCTCTTCAAAGGCGCCTCACCCTGTACTTCCCGTGATCAGGACACCCGAAAACCCGGATTTTCCCGGCTTTACGGCAGTCCTCATGATCACGGAGAGTAGATGGCCGGAAAATCGCCCTTGTGATCGATCACACATGGGATGCTCCGTTCGGCGGCCGGAAAATTCCGCGCAAAGCGAACATCCCCGTGTGTCGGCGACATGATCTCAGATCGGCAGCGCGACGCGCATCACGAGGCCACCCCCCTCACGGGGCTGGGCGGAAATGTGCCCGCCATGGGCGCGGGCCACCGACCGGACGATGGAAAGACCGAGACCGACGCCCTTGTCGCTGCCCGTGCGCTCCGTGCGCAGCCGCCGGAAGGGCTCGAAGAGATTGTCGATCTCGTACGCCGGTACCACCGGGCCGGTGTTCGACACGACCAGGACCGCCTGGCCGTGCCGGACCTCGGTGGTGACCTCGACCCAGCCGTCCTCCGGCACGTTGTACCGCACGGCGTTCTGGACCAGGTTCAGCGCGATCCGCTCCAGGAGCACGCCGTTGCCCTGCACGACCGCGGGCTTCTGCTCGCCGCGGATCACCACGCCCTTGGCGTCCGCCTCCGAGCGCACCTGGTCGACGGCCTGCTCGGCGACCTCGGCGAGGTCCACCGGCTTGCGCTCGACGATCTGGTTGTCGCTGCGGGCGAGCAGCAGCAGGCCCTCGACGAGCTGCTCGCTGCGCTCGTTGGTGGCCAGCAGCGTCTTGCCGAGCTGGTGCAGCTCCGCCGGCGCGTTCGGGTCGGACAGGTGCACCTCGAGGAGCGTGCGATTGATCGCGAGGGGTGTGCGCAGCTCGTGCGAGGCGTTGCCGACGAAGCGCTGCTGGGCGGTGAAGGCACGCTGCAGGCGCTCCAGCATGTCGTCGAAGGTGTCGGCCAGTTCCTTGATCTCGTCGTCCGGGCCGTCCAGCTCGATCCGGCGGGACAGGTCCGAGCCGGCCACCGCGCGCGCGGTGCGCAGAATCCTGCCGAGCGGGGAGAGCACCCGGCCGGCCATGGCGTAGCCGAAGGCGAAGGCGATGATCGCGAGGCCGAGGAGGGCGAGCAGGGAACGGCTGAGCAGGTCGTCGAGGGCGTGCTGGCGCTGGATGGCGTCGCAGTTCTCGAGGATCGCGCTGACCGCGCTCTTCGGTGCCGAGTTCACCGCGGGGCAGGTGGTGCTGGTGATGTCGAAGTTGCCGGTCACCGAGAACGCCTGGCCACTGCCCTCATGGAGGGCCTGGGCGGCCAGCAGATAGATGATCGACAGCAGCAGGATGCCGGCGATCAGGAACATGCCGCCGTACAGCAGGGTGAGGCGTATGCGGATGGTCGGGCGCAGCCAGGGGAAGGGCGGCTCGGGTTTCCGGGGGTCCCAGGTGGGCTTCGGGGGTGCCGTGGGGAGAGCGGGTGTTGCGGCCATCGCGCATCAGATCCGGTAGCCGGAGCCGGGCACGGTGACGATCACGGGCGGCTCGCCCAGCTTGCGGCGCAAGGTCATGACGGTCACGCGCACGACGTTCGTGAACGGGTCGGTGTTCTCGTCCCAGGCCTTCTCCAGGAGCTGCTCGGCGGAGACGACGGCGCCCTCGGAGCGCATCAGCACCTCCAGGACGGCGAACTCCTTGGGCGCGAGCTGGACCTCCTTGCCGTCGCGGAAGACCTCGCGGCGGTTGGGGTCCAGCTTGATGCCCGCGCGCTCCAGCACCGGCGGCAGCGGCACACTGGTGCGCCGGCCGAGGGCACGCACGCGTGCGATGAGCTCGCTGAACGCGAAGGGCTTGGGGAGATAGTCGTCGGCGCCGATCTCCAGGCCCTCGACGCGGTCGCTGACGTCGCCGGAGGCGGTGAGCATCAGCACGCGCGTGGGCATGCCGAGTTCCACGATCTTGCGGCAGACGTCGTCGCCGTGGACGAGCGGGAGGTCGCGGTCGAGGACGACCACGTCGTAGTCGTTGACGCCGATGCGCTCCAGGGCGGCCGCACCGTCGTACACGACGTCGACGGCCATGGCCTCCCGGCGCAGTCCGGTGGCCACCGCATCGGCGAGCAGCTGCTCGTCCTCGACGACGAGTACGCGCACGTCGCTTGTCCTTCCTGTGTCCACCCGCGTAGCGCCGACAAGGGCACACGCGGGCAGGGGCCTTCATGAGTGTGTGCCTCCATCCTGCCCTTTTCGGTCATAAGTCGGCGGTAAGCCGGGGGACGGACCATGAGGGCAGGATGAAGGACAGGTATGAGACCCGGGAATGCGAGATTTTCTCGCCGGGTTGAGGTTTCCGTGGAAGGGAGCGGGGGGAGGACGGTTCATACCCCGCGATCACGCTCTGCTAGTGCCGCAGCACCATGCGGTACGGCGCAATCCGCTTTCCGCAGAGTGGGCGTGGGTGTCCGGCACCGTCGCCACCCCAGGCGCGCGTGTGCCTGGCACCTGATGGAGACGTGATCGCCCCTTCCGAACGGCACACCCCCGTGCCACCGACCCACGACCCAGGACGAGGGGGCGCAGCATGGACGCATTCACCGCAGGACTTCTGCAGCGCATAAGGACGACCGAGTCCGACCTGACGCGGGCTCGCGACGAGGGCGACGACTTCCTCGTCGAGGTGGAGCAGAGCGAGCTCGACGACCTGCGCCGCCTCGCCGCCGAGCACGGTGTGGAGGTCGGCGCCTAGCGTCTGCGTCTGATCAGCGCGTACGTACGACAGCGGGCCCCCGGCGAATCCAGCGCCGGGGGCCCGCTGCGTTGTCGTACGACGGCGTTCACCGCCCGTTGGTCACGATGTCACCCTGCGGTACGGCCCTCAGTCGTGCCAGGCGCCGAAGTCCTCCAGGAGGCGCTGGAGGGGCTCGAAGACGCCCGGGGTGCCGGCGATCGTCAGAGCGTGTGCGGGGCGCTCTCCGGGGCGTCCACCGGTCAGGGCGCCCGCTTCCCGGGCGATGAGGTCGCCGGCCGCGAGGTCCCAGGGGTGCAGCCCGCGCTCGTAGTAGCCGTCGAGGCGGCCGGCCGCGAGGTCGCACAGGTCGACGGCGGCCGAGCCGCCGCGCCGGATGTCGCGCAGCAGGGGGATCAGCTTCCGCGCGACCTCGGCCTGGTGGGTGCGGACCTCGGTGACGTAGTTGAAGCCCGTGGAGACCAGGGCCTGGTCGAGGGGCGGCGCCGGGCGGCAGACCAGCTCGCGCTCGCCCTCCCAGGCGCCCGTGGCGCGCGCTCCGCCGCCGCGCACCGCGTGGAACGTCTCACCGCGCATCGGGATGGCGACGACCCCGACGACGGTCTCGCCGTCCTGCTCGGCCGCGATGGAGACGGCCCAAGTGGGCAGCCCGTACAGGTAGTTGACCGTGCCGTCGAGCGGGTCGATCACCCAGCGGATCCCGCTGGTGCCCTCGGTGGAGGCGCCCTCCTCGCCGAGGAAGCCGTCGTCCGGGCGGTGCTCGGAGATCAGGTCGGTGATCAGCTTCTCCGCCGCGATGTCCATCTCGGTGACCACGTCGATCGGGCTCGACTTGGTCGCGGCGACCGCCAGGTCGGCCGGGCGGCCGTCGCGCAGCAGCGCCCCGGCGCGGCGGGCGGCCTCCTGGGCCAGTGCGAGCAGTTCCTGGTGCAGGGGCTCGGTCACGGCACTCCTCACGCGTAGGGGCTGTCGGCGCCCGCGGCGGCCGGGCGGGCGGCACGGGCCGGGCAGCAGCCGACCGGGCAGAGGTTGTGGCTCGCGCCCAGGGCGCCCAGGGCGCAGGGCGTGACCTCCTCGCCGCGCTCCACGGACGCCCGCTCCAGGACGAGGTCGCGGATCGCGGCGGCGAAGCGCGGGTCGGCTCCGACGGTGGCCGAGCGGCGCATCGGCAGGCCCAGCTCCTCGGCCTTGGCCTTGGCCTCGGTGTCGAGGTCGTAGAGGACCTCCATGTGGTCGGAGACGAAGCCGATGGGCGCGATGACGACCGCCGGGACTCCGGCCGCGTGCCGCTCCTCCAGGTGGTCGCAGATGTCGGGCTCGAGCCACGGGATGTGCGGGGCGCCGGAGCGTGACTGGTAGACGAGCTGCCAGGGGTGGTCGATGCCGGTGCGCTCGCGGACCGCGTCGGCGATCAGCTGAGCGACCTCCAGGTGCTGCTCGACGTACGCGCCGCCCTCGCCGTGGGCCTCGACCGGGCCGGAGGTGTCCGCGGACGCGGTGGGGATCGAGTGCGTCGAGAACGCGAGGTGCGCGCCGTCCCGGACGTCCTCGGGGAGGTCGGCCAGGGAGTGCAGGACGCCCTCGATCATGGGCTCAAGGAAGCCCTCGTGGTTGAAGTAGTGCCGGAGCTTGTCGATCTTCGGCAGCTCCAGGCCCTCGGCGGCCAGCTCGGCGAGCGAGTCCGCGAGGTTCTCGCGGTACTGGCGGCAGCCCGAGTACGAGGCGTAGGCGCTGGTGGTGAGGACCAGGATGCGGCGGTGGCCGGCGGCGACCATCTCGCGCAGGGTGTCCGTCAGATAGGGCGCCCAGTTGCGGTTGCCCCAGTGGATCGGAAGGTCCAGGCCGTGGTCCGCGAAGTCCTTGCGGAGGGCGTCCAGCAGGTCGCGGTTCTGGTCGTTGATGGGGCTGACCCCGCCGAACAGGAAGTAGTGCTGCCCGACTTCCTTCAGGCGTTCCTTGGGGATGCCCCGCCCGCGCGTGACGTTCTCCAGAAACGGGACCACGTCGTCCGGGCCCTCCGGGCCGCCGAACGAGAGCAGGAGCAGGGCGTCATAGGGGGTGGCATCGAGCGCGTCTGACATGGGTCGATCCTGCCACCCGGCACTGACGGCCGGGAAACGGCGGGGTGACGAGCGGGGGCGGGCCGTATTCCGGACGCGTTCACCGGCCGAATTGCCGGGTGCATTAGGGTGACCCCACTCGTAAGCTGTATCAGCCGCATTCGCACCTTACTGAGCTCCAGCCAGCACTTTTCCGTCGTCAGCACCTTTCTGAGCCGTAGCCATCGGAGACCCCGTGCCCAGCCCCTACCGTGCCCTGTTCGCCGCTCCCGGCACCAAGGGCTTCTCCGCCGCGGGTCTTCTCGGCCGGATGCCGCTGTCGATGATGGGCATCGGCGTGGTCACGATGATCTCCCAGCTCACCGGGCGCTACGGGCTGGCGGGCGGCCTGTCGGCGACCATCGCGCTCGCGGCCGCGGCGATCGGGCCGCAGATCTCCCGGCTGGTGGACCAGTACGGGCAGCGCAGGGTGCTGCGGCCCGCGACGCTCGTCGCGCTCGTCTCGGCGGCAGGGCTGCTGCTCGCCGCGCACTTCCGGTGGCCGGACCGGGTGCTGTTCGTGTGCGCCGCCGGCATCGGCTCGGTGCCGAGCCTCGGCGCGATGATCCGCGCCCGCTGGGCGGCCCTGTACCGGGGCACTCCGCAGCTGCACACGGCGTACTCCTTCGAGTCGGTCGTGGACGAGGTGTGCTTCATCTTCGGGCCGATCATCTCCATCGGTCTGTCCACGGCCTGGTTCCCGGAGGCGGGGCCGCTGCTCGCCGCCTGCTTCCTGGCGACCGGCGTCTTCTGGCTGACCGCCCAGCGTGCCACCGAGCCGGAGCCGCACCCCCGGGAGAAGCAGGGCGGCGGTACGGCACTGCGCGCGCGTGGCCTTCAGGTCCTGGTGGCCACCTTCGTGGCGACCGGGACGATCTTCGGTTCCGTCGACGTGGTCACCGTGGCTTTCGCCGACGAGCGGGGGCACAAGGCCGCCGCGAGCGTCGTGCTCGCGCTGTACGCGGCGGGCTCCTGTGCGGCAGGTGTGGTGTTCGGGCTGCTGCATTTCAAGGGGGCGCCCGCACGCCGCTGGCTGCTGGGCATATGCGCGATGGCCGTGAGTATGATCCCCCTCCTACTGGTCGGAAACTTGCCGTTTCTGGCCGTGGCGCTGTTCGTTGCGGGCATGGCCGTCGCTCCCACGATGATCACCACCATGTCCCTGATCGAAGAGCACGTACCACGCGCACAGTTGACCGAGGGCATGACCTGGGTGAGCACCGGCCTCGCGGTCGGCGTCGCACTCGGTTCCTCGATCGCCGGCTGGGTCATCGACGCGGCCGGCGCACGTGCCGGGTACGGGGTTCCGGCGGTGTCCGGGGCCGTCGCGGTCACGGTCGGTTTCCTGGGGTACCGCCGGCTCAGCAGGCCGGCTCCGCGTCGGGGAGGCACCGTTGAGCAGCACAGCGAGCGGGAAGAACGGCACGTGGCGTAACTGGGGCGGCAGCGTCACGGCCCGTCCCGCACGGGAGGTCGAGCCGGCCTCCGTGGAGGAACTGTCGGAGGCCGTACGGCAGGCCGCTCAGGACGGGCTGACGGTGAAGGCCGTCGGCACCGGACACTCCTTCACGTCCATCGCGGCCACCGACGGTGTGTTGATCCGCCCTCAACTGTTGACCGGCATTCGCAAGATTGATCGCGACGCCATGACGGTCACCGTGGAGGCCGGCACCCCGCTCAAGAGGCTCAACATGGCGCTGGCCCGCGAGGGTCTGTCGCTGACCAACATGGGCGACATCATGGAGCAGACGGTCTCCGGCGCGACCAGCACCGGCACGCACGGCACCGGCCGCGAGTCGGCCTCGATAGCCGCCCAGATCAAGGGACTTGAGCTGGTCACAGCCGACGGTTCGGTGCTCACCTGCTCCGAGAAGGAGAACTCGGACGTCTTCGCGGCCGCCCGGATCGGCCTCGGCGCCCTCGGCATCGTCACCGCGATCACCTTCGCCGTGGAGCCGGTCTTCCTGCTCACCGCGCGCGAGGAACCGATGCCGTTCGACAGGGTGCTCGCCGAGTTCGACCAACTGTGGGCCGAGAACGAGCACTTCGAGTTCTACTGGTTCCCGCACACCGGCTCCACCAACACCAAGCGCAACAACCGCAGCGCGGGCCCCGAGAAGCCGGTGAGCCGGATCGCGGGCTGGTTCGAGGACGAGTTCCTCTCCAACGGCGTCTTCCAGGTCGCCCAGTGGGTCGGCCGCGCGGCACCCGCGACCGTCCCGACGATCGCCCAGATCTCCAGCAAGGCCCTGTCCGCGCGCACGTACACCGACATTCCGTACAAGGTCTTCACCTCGCCGCGCCGGGTGCGCTTCATGGAGATGGAGTACGCCGTCCCGCGCGAGGCCCTCACCGAGACACTGCGCGAACTGAAGACGATGGTGGAGCGCTCCGGTCTGCGGATCAGCTTCCCCGTCGAGGTGCGCACGGCGCCCGCCGACGACATCACCCTGTCCACGGCATCGGGCCGCGACAGCGCGTACATCGCCGTCCACATGTTCCGGGGGACGCCCTATCAGGCGTACTTCACCGCCGCCGAGCGCATCTTCACCGCGCACGAGGGCCGGCCGCACTGGGGCAAGGTGCACACACGGGACGCCGAGTACTTCTCCGAGGTCTATCCGCGCTTCGGCGAGTTCACCGCGCTGCGGGACCGGCTGGATCCGGACCGGCGCTTCCAGAACGACTACCTGCGGCGGGTGTTGGGGCCGTAGCCATTGGTTCCGTTTCTGCCGATTCCGTGAAGTACGCCACGTTCAAGATCCCGAAAACCGGCAACGGGCGGCCGGGTCCGGTCCGTTGCCAGAAGTTGGGCGGCGCGCCGATCCACGCACATGGCCCGAATGGAGTACTGTTGCGAGCCCTGGGTCCGGTCTCCCGCCAGGGCGTCCGCGACCTTCAAGGACCGCCGGGAGGGGGCTAGTTGCACAGGGTGACGGAGTTGGTCACTTAGCGTTGCGAATAGGTAACCGTGCCATAACGGCGATCCAGGGCCCTGGCCCGACACGCCGGGCAACTCGGCAAGGTTGTGGCAGGCTGCACCCGGGCAGGCCACACTCGACTAGCGGAAGCAGCGACGCACGTGACGTCGGCAGGCACCACCCGGGAGGTCCCCATGCCCGAACTGCGTGTCGTGGCCGTCTCGAATGACGGCACACGGCTGGTGCTGAAGGCTGCCGACGCAACGGAGTACACGCTTCCGATCGACGAACGGCTGCGCGCCGCCGTCCGCGGCGACCGGCCCCGCCTCGGCCAGATCGAGATCGAGGTGGAGAGCCATCTCCGCCCCCGTGACATCCAGGCGCGTATACGCGCCGGTGCCTCCGCGGAAGAAGTCGCCCAGCTCGCCGGCATCCCCGTCGACCGCGTACGGCGCTTCGAGGGCCCGGTGCTCGCGGAGCGCGCGTTCATGGCCGAGCGGGCCCGCAAGACGCCCGTCCGGCGGCCCGGTGAGAACGCCGGGCCCCAGCTCGGCGAGGCCGTGCAGGAGCGGTTGCTGCTGCGCGGCGTCGAGAAGGACACCGTGCAGTGGGACTCGTGGCGCCGCGACGACGGCACCTGGGAGGTCCTGCTGGTCTACCGGGTCGCGGGCGAACCGCACTCGGCGAGCTGGACGTACGATCCGCCCCGGCGGCTCGTCCAGGCCGTCGACGAGGAGGCGCGCTCACTGATCGGCGAGTCCGAGGACCTCGCCGCGCCGGAGCCCAGCTTTCCGTTCGTACCGCGCATCGCACGGCTGCCGCGTGACCGTCCGCTGGACCGTTCCCTCGACCGGCCGAGCCTGCCGGCGCAGGCCTCCGAGCCCGCCGAGGAGAGCTCGGGTGAACGGGACTCGCTGACCAGCCTGCTGGAAGCGGTACCGAGCTTCCGCGGCGACCTGGTGGTCCCGGAGCGCCCCGCAGAAGCGTCTCCTCCGCCGCCACCGCCGGAGGAGCCCGCCGCCGCCGAAGCCGAGGAGGAGGAGCCCCCGGCCCCCGCCGCCTCTGCCGGTTCCGCCTACGCGGACGTCCTCATGCCCCGCTCCGTCACCAGCCACCGCGACCGCCTCGTCGGCGCCACCGACCGCCAGGCCGAGGCCGACGGCGTCCGCCCCGGCCGCCGTGCGGCGGTCCCCAGCTGGGACGAGATCGTGTTCGGCACGCGACGCAAGAAACAGGAGTAGCCGACCGCACGGACAACCGCACGAGAACGAGGGCCGCGCCTGGTCGGCGCGGCCCTCACTCATGCACGGACTGCGAGCGGTCGTACCGCACGGGGGTGACCTCGCCCCACCGAAGGTCGGCCCCCCGGCCGACCACCTGCGTGGCCTACGGGGATGTGTGCAACTCGGGCGACGCCCAACCCGCCACCCGAGCAGCCGTGCCCATTCGGGGCAACGCCTGGCCCGCCACCTGCCGAGCCAGCGGGCCGCCCGGGGGCGCCACCCGGCCCGCCACCCGAGCAGCCTGGGAGCAGCCCGGGGCGCCACTCGGTCCGCCACCTGAGCAGCCTGCGGGCATTCGTGCCACCCAGGGCGGCGCCCGGCCAGTGCCGGCGAGCGGACCCGCTCCCCCGCGCCCCAGGTCTACTGGGGGTCGGCACCCACAGCAACAGGGCGAGTCGGGTCCGACGACCACTCCGACCACGAGCCCACGTACAGCGCCGCGTCGATCCCCGCGACCGCCAGCGCCAGCACCTCGTGGGCCCCGGAGACACCCGAACCGCAGTACACGCCGACCGGCGAACCGTCGGCCGCGCCCAGCGCCTTGAACCGCTCGGCCAACTCCTCCGCGGGCAGGAACCGCCCGTCCACCCCCACGTTCTCGTTCGTCGGCGCCGACACCGCCCCGGGAATGTGCCCGCCGACCCGGTCGATCGGCTCCACCTCCCCGCGATACCGCTCCCCCGCCCGCGCGTCGAACAGCACCCCGGCCCGCGCGAGCGCCGCCGCGCCATCGGCGTCCAGCAGCCCCGCACCGCCCGCAACCGGCTCGAAGTCACCCTCCGCCGGCGCCGGTGCCGACGTCTCCAGCGGCCCCTCCCACGACGGCAACCCGCCGTCGAGGACCCGCACGTCCGGGTGACCCGTCCAGCGCAGCAGCCACCATGCACGGGCCGCCGCCCAGCCCTGCCCGCCGTCGTACACGATCACCGGCGTCCCGGCCGAGACGCCCGCGCGGCGCATCGCGACGCCGAAGACCCCGAGGTCGGGCAGCGGGTGGCGGCCGCGTTCGCCGGGCGCGGAGGCGAGCTCCGAGTCCAGGTCGACGTAGACGGCACCGGGGATGTGCCCGGCCGCATAGGCGGCCCGACCGTCGAAGGGCGGCTCGCCGGCCGCCTTGGCCACACTGAGCTGCCAGCGGACATCGAGCAGTACGGGCGGGCGCGGCCCCGCCAGTTCGCTCGCGAGTTCGGACGCGGAGATGATGGCGTTCATGGCCCCCATCCTCGCGCACAGGGTGGCCTCATCGTCCACGTCCGGCTACTCTGCTCGGCCGGACAGGCCCGATCACGAGGCGTACGGGTTCGGGCACATGCTGTACAGCTGATCGACACGCGTCGGCAATCGCACAGAAACGGACGACAAACCGCACACCGGGCATCCTCCAGGCATGCGGCGCGCCCGGAGCGCGCGGTCGCATCTGTGGTGCGAGCATCTGCACGGAGATCCGGAGTGCGGTAGCGACACGGCGACCGCGAGGGGTCGAGGAGAGAGTGACGATGACGGAGGCACGGGGGTCGGCCGGCCCGAACAGCGAGACGCACGCTCGGCACGCGCCCGGCACGCCCTGCTGGGTGAGCCTGATGGTGCACGGTCTGGCCGCGACCCAGGACTTCTACGGCGCGCTGTTCGGCTGGGAGTTCCAGCCGGGCCCGCAGCAGCTCGGCCCGTACGCGCGCGCCCTGCTCGACGGCTACGAGGTGGCCGGCATCGGCCAGCTGCCGCCGGACCGCCATCTGCCGATCGCCTGGACGCCCTACCTCGCCTCGGACGACGTGGACCTGACCGCGGAGACGGTACGGCTGTGCGGCGGCACGATCGGGGTGGGGCCCCTGGACGCCGCCGAGGCCGGCCGTCTCGCGATCGGCTCGGACCCCGCCGGTGCCGTCTTCGGCATCTGGCAGGCGGCCGGGCACCTCGGCACGGCACTCACGGGCGTGCCCGGCACCCCGGCCTGGAACGAGCTGCTGACCTTCGAGTCGGCGAGCGTGGCCAAGTTCTACGAGACGGTCTTCGGCTACGAGGAGGAGCCGGTCGTCTCCGCCGACTTCGACTACGTGAGCCTGCACATCGAGGGCCGTCCGGTCGCCGGCATCCACGGCGTGGGCACCGCCCTGCCGCGCGACCGGGGCCCGCACTGGATCACGTACTTCGAAGTCGCCGACACGGACGAGGCCGTCGTCCGCCTCGTGGACCTGGGCGGCCATGTCCTCAAGTCCCCCAGGGACAGCGCCCACGGGCGCGTGGCCACGGTCGCCGACCCCGAGGGCGCCCGCTTCTCCCTGATCGAGAGCCCTCAGTGAGCACCGGGCAGTCCGTCTAGGTCTGCGACACCGGCAGCACGTCCGGGGACAGCGCCGCCGAGCCGGACGTCGTCGCCGTCATACGGCGGCGGTGGTGGCGGCGGCACAGGACCTCGTAGCCGACGGCCTCCGGCTGGTTGACGTCGCCGACGACGACCTGTGCGCCCTCGACGACCATGGCGCCGCCCACCGTCCTGGCGTTGTGCGTGGCGCGAGCGCCGCACCAGCACAGGGCCTCCACCTGCAGGACCTCGACGCGGTCGGCCAGCTCGACCAGGCGCTGGGAGCCGGGGAACAGCTTGGTGCGGAAGTCGGTCGTGATGCCGAAGGCGTAGACGTCGAGGCCCAGGTCGTCGACCACGCGCGCGAGTTGGTCTATCTGCTCCGGTGCCAGGAACTGCGCCTCGTCCGCGATGACGTAGTCCGCGCGGCCGCCCTGCGAGAGGTGGTCGACGAGGTAGGCGTACAGGTCCTGTCCGTCCTCGACCTCCACCGCGTCCGTGACCAGGCCGAGGCGGGAGGAGAGCTTGCCCTCGCCCGCGCGGTCGTCACGGGTGAAGATCATCCCTGCCAGGCCGCGTGCCGAGCGGTTGTGCTCGATCTGCAGAGCCAGCGTGGACTTCCCGCAGTCCATGGTTCCGGAGAAGAACACCAGCTCGGGCATGGGGAGTTGAGCACCTTTCGGTGGAGGGGATCGGAGGGTGGGCCTCAGGAGCGTACTTCGAGCAGGGGGACCAGCTGCTCGGCAGGGGTCATCGAGCCGTGGTTGCCGACCATCGCCGACTCCTTGGACTCCCGCTCGGAGGCGATGATCAGGACGTCGTCACGGGCGGCCGCGACCACGTCGCCGATGCGCGCGTACACACGCTCGTCGATGTGCGGGCCGAACCAGCCCGCCGCGATCGCCTCGTCCCGCGAGGCCACCCAGAACTGCTCGCCGAGCACCTCGCGCCAGACGGTGAGTACGTCGTTCTCGGCGCCCGGGACCGCGTACACGTGCCGGGCGCGGCCCTCGCCGCCCAGCAGGGCGACACCGGCGCGCAGTTCCCAGTCCTCGTCGAAGTCGATGCGGTGCTCTTCGTCGAAGGGGACGTCGACCATGCCGTGGTCGGCGGTGACGTACAGCGCGGTGCGCGGCGGCAGTTGCTCGGCGAGGCGCTGGACGAGGCGGTCGACGTGCATGAGCTGGCCGCGCCAGGTGTCCGACGCGACGCCGTAGCGGTGGCCCGCGCCGTCCAGCTCGGCGTAGTACGTGTAGACCAGGGAGCGGTCTCCGGCGGCCAGTTGCCCGGCCGCGAGGTCCATGCGGTCCTCGCCGGACAGCCGTCCGTGGAACGTTCCGCCACTGAGGGCGACCTGGGTCAGCGGGGTGTTCTGGAACGTCGGTGACGTCACCTGTGCCGCGTGCACCCCGGCCTGCTCGGCCAGCTGGAAGACCGTGGGATACGGCTGCCAGGCGCGCGGCGACGTCCACGGCCGCCAGCGCAGCTGGTTCATCAGCTCACCGGTCTCCGGGTTGCGCACGGTGTAGCCGGGCAGGCCGTGCGCACCGGGCGGCAGACCGGTACCGACGGAGGCGAGGGAGGTCGCGGTGGTCGCCGGATAACCGGCGGTCAGGGGGCGACCGGTGCCACCGCGCGAGCTGCCGAGGAGCGAGGTCATGAAGGGGGCCTCGTCCGGGTGCGCCTGCAGCTGCTCCCAGCCGAGTCCGTCGATCAGGAACACGCAGTTCCGGTCGGCGGGGGTCAGCTCGGTGATCGCGGCGGTCATGCCCGGTACGGCCATGCCGGCGGCCAGTGTGGGCAGCAGGTCGGCGAGGGAGCCGCTGCCGTACTCCGGCGGCGGCGCGGAGTCGACGGCGAGGGGTTCCGGGTGGGTGTCCCAGGGAGCGGACTGCGACATCAGCGGGTGGGGTCCGCGGTGGCCTCGGAGAGCGCCTGGGCGAAGGCGAGCGCCTGGCGGACGGTCTCCGGCCCGTCGCCGGCCTCGCTGACGCGCAGGCTGAGGTCGTCCGCCGTCGAGTTGCCCGTGTACCCGTGGTCGGCCTCGCAGTTGGGGTCGCCGCAGGCCGCGGGTTCGAGGTCGATGCGGGAGACCGCGCCCCAGCCGATGGTGAGGACGACCTCGCGGGGCAGGGTGCCCGGCTGGTACTGCTCCGGATTGGCGACCACCCGGCTGACCACGACCGAGGAGATCCGGCCGAGCTTCACGGACTCCGTCGACGTCGTGGCGTAGGGCGTCGGTGAGGTGGTGTCCGCGGCCTGCTCGTCGGTGTGGCTGACGATGAAGCGGTTGCCGGTGAGGACGAGCACCGTGACGTGCCTGCGCACCTCGTTCGCGTCGAACGTGGTCTCCTGGTGGACCAGGAACGACCGGATGGGCTCGCCGCCCACGGCGGCCTCCACCGCCTCGGCCACGAGGGCCGGGTAGTAGCCGCTGCGCTCGATCGCCGCGCGCAGCCCCTGGGTCGTCGTACTGGTCTTGGCCATGACGTCCATCCTACGGGGGTGCACTGACTGCGAGGCACCGGTCAGCGCTGTCCCGGCGGACGTCTCAGTAGACGGGAAGGGTGCGCGGCCCGAGGTCGTCGCGGGCCGGTGGCGGCGCGAGGCGGACGGAGGCGCCGAGGACGGTCAGACCACGGGGGGCGACGACGACCGGCTCCAGGGTCACGGCGACGACCTCGGGGTGGTCGTCGACCAGCCGGGACACCCTCAGCAGCAGCTCTTCCAGTGCGGGGGTGTCGACCGGGGTCGAGCCACGCCAGCCGAACAGGAGCGGCGCCGTCCGGATCGACCGGACCAGCGAGGCCGCCTCCCGGTCGGTGACCGGGACCAGACGGTGCTCCATGTCGCCGAGCAGCTGGGAGGCGGCTCCGGCGAGCCCGAAGGACAGGACGGCCCCGGCCGCCGGGTCGATGACGGCCCGTACCACCGTGTCCACGCCGCGTGGCGCCATCGCCTGCACGACCGGCCTGAGCTCCTCCGGCTTTCCGAACAGCTCCGTCAACTCGGCGTACGCCCGGCGCAGTTGCTCCTCGTCCGCGAGATCCAGGCGTACACCGCCCAGGTCGGCGCGGTGGCGCAGGTGCGGGGCGGTGGCCTTGAGGGCGACGGGGTAGCCGAGGGTCTCGGCGGCCCGGACGGCGTCGTCCGGGGTGAAGGCGGGCACCGCCCTGCGCACGGGGATGCCGTACTGCCCGAGCAGCTCGCAGGTCTCCTCGGTGCCGAGCGTGAGCCCCTGCCCGCGCGCCAGCATCCCGCCGATGAGCCGGGCGGCCCCCTTCTCGTCGATGTTTTCGAACTCGGGCACCTTGCCGGGGTCGGTGCTGTCGCGGCGCCACTGGGCGTACTTCACGGCTTCCCCGAGGGCGCGGACGGCGCGCTCGGCGGCGGGGTAGGCGGGGATGAGGCGGGAGCAGGTGGCGGGGGCCGCGGGTTCCTGGGCCCGTACCGGAGGGGGGAGTTGCTGTGAGGGGCGCAACCGGCGGGTGGCGGTCGCCGCGGTGTCCGGCTGCGGTGCGGTGCTGGTCGCGGCCGACAGGGCCTCCGCGAGGCCGCCGAGCTCCACGTGCACCACCAGTACCGGCTTGCCCGGAACGGACTCGGCGGCCGATCGCAGCGCCTCCGCCAGCTCGGCATCCCCCGGTGACTCCTCGCCGATCGCCGGGATCGCGGTCACCACGACCGCATCGCACGAGTCGTCCCCCAGGGCCCGCAGCAGAGCCTGGTGGAAGTCCTCCGCCGAGGCCCCGGTGGTGAGGTCCAGCGGCCTCAGCGGCCTGAGCCCCTCGGAGACGCATGCGTCGTACGTGAGCAGCCCCAGGGACTCGGAGTTCCCCAGGATCGCCACCCTCGGGCCGGCCGGCAGGGGCTGCCGTGCGAGCAGCAGGCCCGCGTCGACCAGCTCGGTGATCGTGTCCACGCGGATCAGGCCGGCCTGTCTGAGCAGGGCGGACACCGTCGCGTGCGGCAGCCGTGTGGCCCGTACGGCGTGTCCCTGGGGGGCGGATCCGGCGCTTTGGACCACGACCAGGGGCTTGGCGGCGGCCGTGCGGCGGGCGAGACGGGTGAACTTGCGGGGGTTGCCGATGGACTCCAGATACATGAGCACGACATCGGTGTCCGGGTCGTCGTACCAGTACTGGATCAGGTCGTTTCCGGAGACGTCCGCGCGGTTGCCGGACGACACGAAGGTGGACACACCCGTGACCCCGGTGACGCCGCCGCCGCGGCGCTGCAGCCGGGACAGCAGCGCGATGCCGATGGCGCCGGACTGGGCGAACAGGCCGATCCGGCCGGGGCGGGGCATCTCGGGGGCGAGGGAGGCGTTCAGCCGTACCTCGGAGGACGTGTTGATGATCCCGAAGGCGTTCGGCCCGATGATCCGCATGCCGTACGTGCGCGCGTGCCGCACGAGTTCGCGCTGGCGCTCGCGCCCTTCGGGCCCGCTCTCGGCGTACCCGGCCGAGACGACGACGAGTCCCTGCACACCGTGCTCGCCGCACTCGGTGACGGCCTCGGGGACGTGCTCGGCCGGCACGGCGACGACCGCGAGGTCGACGGGTCCGTCGATGTCGCGGACAGTGCGGTGGGCGGGGACGCCGTCGAGTTCCTTGACGTCTTCGGGGAGCGCCTTGTTCACGGCGTACAGCGACCCGGTGAAGCCGGCGTCCCGGATGTTGTCGAGGATGCTGCGGCCCACACCTCCGGGGCTGCGGCCCGCGCCGACGACGGCGACGGAGCCGGGCACGAGCAGCCGCCGTACCGACCGCGCCTCGGCACGCTGCTCACGCGCGCGCTGGACGGCGAGGGAGCGGTCGGTGGGTTCGAGGTCGAACCCCAGGCGTACGACGCCGTCCTCGAAGCTGCGCTTCTGGGTGTACCCGGCGTCCGTGAACACCTTGATCATCTTGTTGTTGGCGGGCAGCACCTCGGCGGCGAAGCGGCGGATGCCGCGCTCCCGGGCGACCGCGCCGATGTGTTCGAGGAGGGCGGAGGCGACCCCGCGCCCCTGGTGGGCGTCCTGGACGAGGAAGGCGACCTCGGCCTCGTCGGCCGGAGCCGACGCGGGCATGCCGTCGGCACCAATGCGGTCATAGCGTACGGTGGCGATGAACTCGCCGCCGACCGTGGCCGCGAGTCCCACCCGGTCCACAAAGTCGTGGTGCGTGAAGCGGTGGACGTCCTTGGCGGACAGACGAGGGTAGGGCGCGAAGAAGCGGTAGTACTTCGACTCGTCCGAAACCTGCTCGTAGAAGCTGACCAGGCGCTCGGCGTCATCAACGGTGATGGGGCGGATGCGCGCGGTGCCGCCGTCGCGCAGCACCACGTCGGCCTCCCAGTGGGCGGGGTACTCGTGCCGGTCCGGCGAGGTCTGCATGGGCCCCAGAGTACGGCTCGCGTCCGACAACGGCGCGAGGCAGTCTGTGGAGAACACGGCAGTCCGCAGAGAAGAGAACAAGGACGGAAGTCGGGCCGAGGCCGCGGCCCGACCGCCCACCCCGGACGGAACACAGAACCGCTCCGGAGACGCTTCACGTGTGGGAAACTGGTCTAGACAACCCTGAGACACTGAAGGGCAGCATCACATGGCTGAGCGCCGCGTCAACGTCGGCTGGGCCGAGGGCCTTCACGCCCGCCCCGCTTCCATCTTCGTCCGGGCCGCCACGGCCGCAGGTATCCCGGTGACGATCGCCAAGGCCGACGGCAACCCCGTCAACGCGGCCTCCATGCTGGCCGTTCTCGGCCTGGGCGCCCAGGGCGGCGAGGAGATCGTCCTCGCCTCCGAGGCCGAGGGTGCCGACGTCGCCCTCGACCGGCTGGCGAAGCTGGTCTCCGAGGGTCTCGAGGAACTCCCCGAGACCGTCTGATCACGGCACCACAGAAGGGCTCGTCCGAATTGCCGGGCGAGCCCTTCGCATTTCCCGCACCTAGGTGGTGCAATTTCCGGTCGCGGGCAGCAGAAATAATGCCCCGCGAATTGTTCTCTCTTTGTATACGGCGCCCGTGTTAATGCCGCAGGCCCGACATGTTTACGGCATGTTGCGAGTTCCTCACACCGTTCGCCCGCTCCGGGCCGCCGAACCGCAGCCGGTGCACCGCGCTCGAGCGCTCGGTATGCAGGGTGGTCACCGCCCGCGCGCGCTCGCTGTCGCCACGGGCCACGGCGTCGACGATCGCGCCGTGCTCCGCCCAGGACTCCACGGGGTTGGCGGGTGCCTCCACGGCGTACATCCAGGCGATCTTGTGGCGCAGCTGGGTCAGCATCGACGCCAGCGCGGGGCTGCCGGAGGCCTGGGCGAGCGTCTCGTGGAACCAGCCTCCCAGGGAGCGCAGATCCTCACTGTTGCCCCTCCTGGCCCGCTCCTGGCCCAGTCTGACCAGGCCGCGCAGCACCTTGAGATGGGCGTCGGTGCGCCGCTGGGCGGCCCGGGAGGCGCCGAGCGGCTCCAGGAGCATGCGCATCTCCAGCAGGTCGGCGGCCTCCTGCTCGGTCGGTTCCGCGACGCACGCGCCCGCGTGCCGCCGGGTCACCACGAAGCCCTCGGCCTCCAGGGTGCGCAGGGCCTCGCGCACGGGGACACGCGAGACTCCGTAGCGGCGCGCGAGGAGTTCCTCGGTGAGCCGGCTGCCACGCTCGTAGACACCGGCGACGATGTCGTCCCGGATCGCCGTGCACACCGAGTGCGCCGGAATACGCATGACCGACCTCCGACTTAATCCCCGTGAAACGTCGATGATTGACGTGTATCGGTGACTCTATTGCACGGAGCCGGAATTTCCGACGGCGGGCCGGAATCCATGGATATTTTTTGGACAGCGGGGCGGCAGAAACACCGAAAGCCCCGGCTCGGGAGCCGGGGCCTCAAGAGGGGTCTTGCGACCTGTCGTCAGACGTTCACGCCGTGCGAGCGCAGGTAGGCGACGGGGTCGATGTCCGAGCCGTACTCGGGGGTCGTACGGGCCTCGAAGTGCAGATGCGGTCCGGTGGTGTTGCCGGTCGCGCCGGAGAGGCCTATCTGCTGGCCCGGGGTGACCGTCTGGCCCACCGAGACGCCTATGGACGACAGATGGCCGTACTGGGTGTACGTGCCGTCCTGCATCTTGATCACGATCTGGTTGCCGTAGGCGCCGCCCCAGCCCGTCTGGACGACGGTGCCGGAGCCGACCGCGTGGACGGCCGTGCCGCTCGCGGCGTGGAAGTCGATGCCGGTGTGGCTGCCGGAGGACCACAGGGAGCTGCTGGCCCGGTAGCCGGTGGAGACGTACGAGTTCGAGATCGGCGCCACGAAGGTGTTGAGGCGCTTGCGCTCGGCCTCGCGCGCGGCGCGCTCCTTGGCCTCGCGCTCCTGCTTGGCCTTGGCGGCGGCCTTCTGGCGTGCCGCCTCCTGGGCCGCCTTCTTGAGCGCGGCCTCCTCGGCGGCCTGCTTCTGGGCGTCGGCCTGGGCGTCGATCCTGTCGGCGATCGTGTCGCCGATGGCGATGACGGGGGTGAGGCCGGTCTGCTCGACGGAGGTGTCGGCGGCGAGCGCGGGGGCTGCCAGGGTGCCGATGACGCCGGTGGTGGCGAGGGCCGCGACCCCGGCGGCGCGGGTGGTGGTGCGGTGCATCCGTGTGGGGCGACGGTGCTTCCCGGTGGCGCGCGTGAACGCCATGTGGTGGCTGGTCCTTTCCTTCCCTCTCGCCTACCGGGTTAGCTGACGGGTTCGGAGCAGGAAGGTCTCCTACGGACCCCCTCGCTGCACGCGCGGGCGTCCGATTCACCCCAGGGACTGCGGTGGGTCCCCGGCTCCCCTGGCTCGCGCCGTACGGGGACTCGGCGATGGCTGTCCGGTGCCGCGGGTGCGGCGCGGTGCCTGACGGACAGCCCGGAAGACGCTAAGCGGGAGCACTTTCAATCCCCAAACGGATCACGCCTTTTGTAGCGCATGCCACAGGGCAGACAGGCAACCTCTCCCGCAATCCGGACATTAGGGGGCCCTGGTGACGCATCAGTCACCAGGGCCCCTACGCGCGCGTGCCGCTGAGGCAGCCTCTACTCGGCTGTCACGACGGTGACTTCGCCGATCCCGAGGGCCTCGACGGGCTCCTTGATCTGGGCCGCGTCACCGACGAGAACCGTCACCAGACGGTCCACCGGGAAGGCGTTCACGGCCGCCGCGGTGGCCTCCACGGTGCCGGTCTCGGCGAGCTGCCGGTACAGCGTCGCCTGGTAGTTGTCGGGCAGGTGCTGCTCGACCTGGTCGGCCAGCGTGCTGGCCACGGCCGCCGCGGTCTCGTACTTCAGCGGAGCCACACCGACGAGGTTCTGTACGGCGACGTCTCGCTCGGCGTCGGTGAGCCCGCCCTCGGCGAGCGTGCGCAGCACCGTCCACAGGTCCTGGAGCGCCGGGCCGGTGTTCGGGGTGTCGACGGAGCCGCTGATGGCGAGCATCGCGGCACCGGAGCCGTCCGGGGCGGACCTGAGGACCTGGCTGAACGCGCGCACACCGTAGGTGTAGCCCTTCTCCTCGCGCAGGACGCGGTCCAGGCGGGAGGTGAGGGTGCCACCGAGGCAGTACGTGCCGAGCACCTGGGCGGGCCACACGCGGTCGTGCCGGTCGGCGCCGACGCGGCCGATGAGCAACTGCGTCTGTACGGCGCCCGGACGGTCGACGATGATCACGCGCCCGGTGTCGTCGGCGGTCACCGGCGGCACGGGGCGGGGTTCGGCCTTGGTGCCCGTCCAGGCTCCCAGGGTGTCGCCGAGCAGGGCGTCCAGCTCGATGCCGGAGAGGTCGCCGACGACCACCGCGGTGGCGGTGGCGGGCCGGACATGGCGGTCGTAGAAGGCGCGTACGGCCGCCGCGTCGATCTTCTCGACCGTCTCCTCGGTGCCCTGGCGCGGGCGCGACATGCGCGAGGTCGCCGGGAACAGCTCCTTGGAGAGCTCCTTGGCGGCACGGCGCGAGGGGTTGGCCAGCTCGTGCGGGATCTCGTCCAGGCGGTTGCGGACCAGCCGCTCGACCTCGCTGTCGGCGAACGCGGGCGCCCTGAGGGCGTCGGCGAGCAGACCGAGCGCCTTGGCGAGACGGGAGGCCGGGACCTCCAGGCTCAGTCGTACGCCCGGGTGGTCGGCGTGCGAGTCGAGGGTGGCTCCGCAGCGCTCCAGCTCGGCGGCGAACTCCTCGGCGGAGTGCTTGTCGGTGCCCTCGGAGAAGGCCCGCGCCATGATCGTGGCGACGCCTTCGAAACCGGCCGGCTCGGCCTCCAGGGGCGCCTCGAGGAGCACCTCGACGGCGACGACCTGCTGGCCGGGGCGGTGGCAGCGCAGGACGGTCAGGCCGTTGTCGAGCGCGCCGCGCTCGGGGGACGGGAACGCCCACGGCTTGGCCTCGCCCGCCCGGGGCTGCGGGTGGAACTGCATCGTGGCGAGCTCGGTCACTTGGCCGCCTCCTCGTTCTGGTCGGTGGCTTCCACCGTGGCTTCGGACTCGGGGTCTTCGGGGAAGTCCTCGTCCTGGGTGTGCTCCGCGGACTCGGGCGAGAGCGGCTCGTAGACGAGCACCGCGCGGTTGTCGGGCCGCAGGCGTGCCTTGGCGACCTCCTGGACCTCCTTGGCCGTCACCTCCAGGACGCGCTGGACGGCGGTGAGGGCGAGCTGCGGGTCGCCGAACAGGACGGCGAACCGGCACAGTTCGTCGGCGCGGCCCGCGACCGTGCCGAGCCGGTCCAGCCACTCGCGCTCCAGCTGGGCCTGGGCGCGCTCCATTTCCTCGGCCGTGGGGCCCTCGGCGGCGAACCGGGCGAGTTCCTCGTCGATGGCGGCCTCGATGACCGGCACCTCGACGTCACCGGAGGTCTTCACGTCCAGCCAGCCCAGGGAGGGCGCTCCGGCCAGCCGCAGCAGACCGAATCCGGCCGCGACGGCCGTACGGTCGCGCCGTACCAGCCGGTTGTAGAGGCGGGAGGACTCGCCGCCGCCGAGGACGGTGAGCGCCAGGTCGGCGGCGTCCGCCTCGCGCGTGCCGTCCTGCGGCAGCCGGTAGGCCGCCATCAGGGCGCGCGCCGGGACCTCCTCCTCGATGACCTCGCGCAGCTCCTCACCGATGATCTCGGGCAGCGTGCCGTCGCGGGGCTCCGGCTTCCCGTCGTGCGGGGCGATGGATCCGAAGTACTTCTCGACCCAGGCGAGCGTCTGCTCCGGGTCGATGTCGCCGACGATCGAGAGGACGGCGTTGTTGGGCGCGTAGTACGTGCGGAAGAACGCGCGCGCGTCCTCCAGGGTCGCCGCGTCCAGGTCGGCCATCGAGCCGATCGGCGTGTGGTGGTAGGGGTGGCCCTCCGGGTAGGCGAGGGCGGTCAGCCTCTCGAAGGCCGTGCCGTACGGCACGTTGTCGTAGCGCTGCCTGCGCTCGTTCTTGACGACGTCCCGCTGGTTCTCCATGGACTCGTCGTCGAGGGCGGCGAGCAGGGAGCCCATCCGGTCGGCCTCCAGCCAGAGGGCGAGCTCCAACTGGTGGGCGGGCATGGTCTCGAAGTAGTTGGTGCGCTCGAAGCTGGTGGTGCCGTTCAACGAGCCGCCGGCGCCCTGCACGAGCTCGAAGTGGCCGTTGCCCTTGACCTGTCCGGAGCCCTGGAACATCAGGTGCTCGAAAAGGTGAGCCAGGCCGGTACGTCCCTTGACTTCGTGGCGCGAGCCGACGTCGTACCAGAGGCACACCGCCGCGACCGGGGTCAGGTGATCCTCCGAGAGCACCACGCGCAGGCCGTTGGCCAGGCGGTGCTCGGTCGCTGTCAGGCCCCCGGTGCCTGCCTGGTCTGTGGCCGTGTGACCCATGGGCATGTACGTCCCTTCGCCTCGCGGATGCGGTGGTTCTAACCGCGGTTTTCCTGCCGGTCCTGCCACTGTATGCAAGCGCGCAGATCGTCGGCGAAGTTCCCGGACCACATACGCCCACAGCGGATCGCGTAGCCTGCGGGCAGCCGCGGCGAGGTAGGCCCCGCCCACCGGCCGGGACCGCCGAGACAGGGTCCTGGACCCGCGTTGTCAGTGCCGCGGTCCACAATGGTCCGCGACAGATACCGTTCACGCTTCAGCATGAGCGAGCCGAAGGGGACGTGAGCGACCCGTAGGCGAGCAGCCAGAAAAGAGGAGCCGGCAGCGATGGCCCGCCGCAGCACGAAGACCCCGCCGCCCGACGACTCGTTCGAGGAGCGCATCCTCGACATCGACGTCGTCGACGAGATGCAGGGCTCCTTCCTCGAGTACGCGTACTCGGTCATCTACTCCCGAGCCCTGCCCGACGCCCGCGACGGCCTCAAGCCGGTCCACCGCCGCATCGTCTACCAGATGAACGAGATGGGGCTGCGCCCCGACCGCGGCTATGTGAAGTGCGCGCGCGTGGTCGGCGAGGTCATGGGCAAGCTGCACCCGCACGGCGACGCGTCGATCTACGACGCCCTGGTGCGCATGGCCCAGCCCTTCTCCATGCGCGTTCCGCTCGTCGACGGCCACGGCAACTTCGGCTCGCTGGGCAACGACGACCCGCCGGCCGCGATGCGGTACACGGAGTGCCGTCAGGCCCAGGCGACGAGCCTGATGACGGAGTCGATCGACGAGGACACGGTCGACTTCACGCCCAACTACGACGGCCAGGAGCAGGAGCCGGTGGCGCTGCCCGCCGCCTTCCCGAACCTGCTGGTGAACGGCTCCTCGGGCATCGCGGTCGGCATGGCGACGAACATGCCCCCGCACAACCTCTCCGAGGTCATCGCGGCCGCCCGCCACCTGATCCGCTACCCGAACGCGGATCTGGACACCTTGATGAAGCACGTCCCGGGCCCCGACCTGCCCACCGGCGGCCGGATCGTCGGCCTCTCCGGCATCCGGGACGCGTACGAGACGGGCCGCGGCACCTTCAAGATCCGCGCCACGGTCGAGATCGAGACCGTCACCGCCCGCCGCAAGGGCCTGGTCATCACCGAACTGCCCTTCACGGTCGGCCCGGAGAAGGTGATCGCCAAGATCAAGGACCTGGTCGGTTCGAAGAAGATCCAGGGCATCGCCGACGTCAAGGACCTCACCGACCGCGCGCACGGCTTGCGCCTGGTCATCGAGATCAAGAACGGCTTCGTCCCGGAGGCCGTCCTGGAGCAGCTGTACAAGCTGACGCCGATGGAGGAGTCCTTCGGCATCAACAACGTCGCACTGGTGGACGGCCAGCCGCTCACCCTGGGGCTCAAGGAGCTCCTGGAGGTCTACCTCGACCACCGCTTCGAGGTCGTGCGCCGCCGCAGCGAGTTCCGCCGCACCAAGCGCCGCGACCGTCTGCACCTGGTGGAGGGCCTGCTGACCGCCCTCGTCGACATCGACGAGGTCATCCGGCTGATCCGCTCCAGCGAGAACAGCGCGCAGGCGAAGGAACGCCTGATGGAGCGCTTCTCCCTCTCGGAGATCCAGACCCAGTACATCCTCGACACACCGCTGCGCCGCCTGACCAAGTACGACCGCATCGAGCTGGAGTCGGAGAAGGAGAAGCTGAACGCGGAGATCGCGGAGCTCACCCGGATCCTGGAGTCGGACGCGGAGCTGCGCAAGCTGGTCTCCTCCGAACTGGCCGCGGTGGCCAAGAAGTTCGGCACCGAGCGGCGTACGGTCCTGCTGGAGTCCTCGGGTGCCCCGGCGGCCGCCGTACCGCTGCAGGTCGCGGACGATCCGTGCCGGGTGCTGCTCTCCTCCACGGGCCTGCTGGCCCGCACGTCGAACGGCGAGCCCTTCCCGGAGGACGCCGACGCCCGGCGCGTGAAGCACGACGTGATCGTCTCGGCGGTCCCGGCGACGGCACGCGGCGAGATCGGCGCGGTGACCTCCTCCGGCCGCCTCCTGCGGATCAACGTCGTCGACCTTCCCCAGCTGCCGGACACGGCGTCGGCGCCGAACCTGTCGGGTGGGGCGCCCCTGTCGGAGTTCCTCTCCCTGGAGGACGACGAGACCGTGGTCTGCCTGACCACGCTGGACGAGTCCTCCCCCGGTCTCGCCCTCGGCACCGAGCAGGGCGTCGTCAAGCGTGTGGTCCCCGACTACCCGTCCAACAAGGAGGAGTTGGAGGTCATCACGCTCAAGGACGGCGACCGGATCGTGGGCGCGGTCGAGCTGCGCACCGGCGAGGAGGACCTGGTCTTCATCACGGACGACGCGCAGCTGCTGCGCTACCAGGCCTCACAGGTCCGTCCCCAGGGCCGTCCGGCGGGCGGTATGGCGGGCATCAAGCTCACCGAGGGCGCGAAGGTCATCTCCTTCACGGCCGTCGACCCGGCGGCGGACGCGGTGGTGTTCACGGTCGCGGGCTCACGCGGCACGCTCGACGACTCGGTCCAGACGACGGCCAAGCTGACCCCGTTCGACCAGTACCCGCGCAAGGGCCGCGCCACCGGCGGGGTGCGCTGCCAGCGGTTCCTGAAGGGCGAGGACTGCCTGTCCCTGGCCTGGGCGGGCGCCGTCCCGGCCAAGGCGGCGCAGAAGAACGGCACCCCGGCCGACCTCCCGGAGATCGACCCGCGCCGCGACGGCTCGGGCGTGTCCCTGGCCAAGACGGTGGCGGTGGTGGCGGGTCCCGTCTAGGCCGGCGGCTCGGCGAGATCCTCTTCCGGATCCTGTGCATAGCGCAGGACGCCCCACATACCGTGCTCGTCGGCGGTGTGCGGGGCGTCGCTGTTGCACGCCGCCAGCTCCTTGCCGAGGGCGGGCGCGTCGATGCCTGAGCCGATGAGAACCAGCTGGGTGAGGCGGGCATCGCCCGGCGCCCAGGGCTCCGGGTAGAACCGGAGGAAGCGCCCCACCGCGTGCACGGCGTAGCGGTTGTGGACGTCGTAGGGCCCGAAGTCGACGTACCCCTTGATCCGGTACAGCCCCTCGGGCCTGCTGTCGAGGAACTCCATCAACCGGCGCGGGTCCAGGGGCACTTCGGAGCTGAAGGACAGGCTGTCGTAGGCCGCGTGCAGATGATCGGCGTGGCCGTGCTCGCCGAGTTCCCCGTGTTCGCCGTACTCGTGCAGGTCGTCGAAGGACAGCTGCCCGATGCGCTCCTCGCTCGGCCTGCAGTCGAAGAGGAACTCGGGATCGATGCGGCCGTAGGTGGCCGGGACGACGGCCGCGCGGTCGACGAGGGAGCGGACGAGCCCGAGGACGCGCTCCGCGTCCGGCGCCCGGTCCAGCTTGTTGACGACGACGAGGTCGGCGAGGGCGAGATGCCGGTCGATCTCGGGGTGCTTCGCGCGCGTGTCGTCGAACTCGGCGGCGTCGACCACCTCGACGAGACCGCCGTACACGATCCCGGGTTGCTCACTGGCGAGCACCATGCGCACGAGTTCCTGGGGTTCGGCGAGGCCGCTGGCTTCGATCACGATGACGTCGATGCCGGCGGAGGGCCGGGCGAGGCGCTCGAGATAGAGGTCGAGCTCGCTGACGTCCACCGCACAGCACAGGCAGCCGTTTCCGAGCGAGACGGTGGAGTCGCCGAGCGCTCCGGCCACGGCCATCGCGTCGATCTCGATGGCGCCGAAGTCATTGACGACGGCACCGATACGGCTGCCACCACTGCGGTGGAGGAGGTGATTGAGGAGGGTGGTCTTGCCGGAGCCCAGGAATCCGGCGAGTACGACGACCGGGATCTGCCGGAGGCTGTGGCTCGGCTGACTCAACGTGCGACCTCTCTGACACCGACGCGTGCACCGGATCGCGCACCCGGCGCACAAACGAGAATTGAATGCCGGACCAGGATACGAGCCGGAATAATCACCGCGAAGTGAACGATTGTTAGCAGCACTTGCGGGGCAGACGTTGGGCAAGGCGCCGGAGCGTGCGACCCTCGCTTCCCTCCGTGCGCCTCCTCTCCGCCTCCCTGCCGATCAGAGCCGCTCGGCACCCTGGGAGACGGCAAGCGCCGCCCACCGCTCGCCGGTCCCCATCAGTCGACCCGCATCCCGACGACCGGCGGACGGCCGCCTGACTCGGGGGTTGACATGGCCACACAGAACACGGATGCACGGGGGCTGGGTTCTGCCGCCGCCGCAGGGCTCGCCTTCACCGTGGGAGTACTCGTTGCCCTGGCTGCACAACGAAGCCGGTTCGAGGAACTGCGACAGCGTGTAGCAAAAATGGAGCAGGACGACCGACAGGCCATGCTGACGGAGCAGCAGCGTCTGCAGTTCTACCTCCTGAGCAAAGCGATGGAGGATCCCGACCTGGCCGCTGTGTACAGCAACATCCAGGTGGAGTCCCCTGTCCAGCGCCGCCAATACCTGTTCGCGAACGCCCTGTACACCAATGCTCTGCTCGCCTATCGAGTAGGCGTGGTCAACTGGGAGGAACTGCACGGCCACCTCCGGATGATCTGCCGGAACTCCATCTTTCGCGACTACTGGGACGCCCACCGCCCTCATCGCGCAAGCCTCAAATCAGACTCCGACGAGGCGCGGGTGGGCCGAATGGTGGACCGCCTCATCCGCGATTTGGACGAAGCCGACACCGAAGAGTGGTGGGTTGTGGGTGAACCGACCGAAGAGTGACGGAAGTTGACATGACGTCAATCAAGACATGCCCATAGCCGGTCCCCTGTCAAGATCGGTACGGCGGGCCGCTACCCTGTCCCCGCCCCAAGGGCTATCATCCACCGCTTCCAAAGACAGGGATCCCGTTGAAGATCGTGCGCCGCATCGGTGCCTCCCCACGTGAGCGTGGCAGTTTGTCCGGCGATTCATGCCCGGACATCTTCGAACTTAGTGACGGAAACTTCGCCGTCATCGGGACAGAGGCCACCGCGGCGCTCGAGAAAGAACTCCCTCCCGATGCCTCACGTGCCAGCTACGAACGCATTGTGATCGTGAGCAGAGAGACCTTCCTCCGCGCGAAAGCGGACATCCCCGACAGCTGAGAGCTGCAGGCCCCGCAAGGACTCCGCCGTCGGCCGTTGAGGTGCACTCGGTGACCCCATGGAGGGGCAACCTCCGGAAGACGCATCCTTCAGATCTCTCATTTCACTCCCGTCCGGCGCACCACACCTCCGCCGCCACAGGACGGCTTCGAGCCGAACAGCGCTTACCCCGCAGAGACAGGCTCGCCCACGACCTCGTCAGGTCCGGCTCCGGATCGGAACCGGACCTCACGCACACCTCAGACCGCGCCTGGAACTGTCACCGGCGCCCCCGGCCCCACATACCGCGCCACCGGCCGGATGATCTTCGAGTCCTCCGCCTGTTCGAGGATGTTCGCGCTCCAGCCCACCACCCGCGCCGCCGCGAACGTCGGAGTGAACATCTCGCGGGGCAGACCGCACAGTTCCATGACCACGCCCGCGTAGAACTCGACGTTCGTGTGGAGTTCGCGGCCGGGCTTCAGTTCCGCCAGAATGCTCTCGACGTGACGCTCCACCTCCACGGCGAACTCCACGCGCGGGCCGCCGAAGCTCTGGGCCACCTCTCGGAGCATCCGGGAACGGGGGTCCTCGGTGCGGTACACAGGGTGACCGAATCCCATGATGCGGTCGCCGGCGAGGACACGTTCACGGATCCAGGGGTCGATGCGGTCCGGGGTGCCGATCGCGTCCAGCGTGTCCAGCGCCCGGCTGGGCGCACCACCGTGCAGCGGACCGGAGAGCGCCCCCACGGCTCCGGCGAGGCAGGCGGCAACGTCCGCTCCCGTCGAGGCGATGACCCGGGCCGTGAAGGTTGATGCATTGAAGCCGTGATCAATGGTTGAGATCAAGTACTGCTCGACCGCCCGGGCCCGCCTCGACTCCGGCACCGAACCCGTCAGCATATAGAGGTAGTTGGCCGCATAGGAGAGGTCCTCGCGGGGCTCCACCGGCTCGAACCCTCGGCCGAGTCGGTACAGCGCCGTGAGCAGGGTCGGCACGGCCGCGGCCGCCACGAGGGTGTCCTGACGGCGGTCGGCCGGGCCGATGTCGTATACCGGCCGGAAGCCCTTCACCGCGCCGAGCAGCGACAGCGCGGTGCGCATACCGGCCAGTGGGCCCGACCGCCCGCTCGCCGCCGCAATGGCGGGCAGGGCCGCCCGCACCTCGTCGGGCAGCCGCCGCAGTGCGGCCGTTTCGGAGATGAACCCCGTACGTTGCGCCTCGTCCGGCAGTTCGCCGTGGACCAGGAGATACCAGACGTCCTCGAAGCCGCGGGTCTGCGCGAGTTCGACGGCCGAGTACTGGCGGTAGTGGTAGAAGCCCTCGAGCCCCCGGACGTCCCCGATCTCGGTGTCGGTGACGACGACGCCGGCGAGCCCTCGCGGCACCTCGACGGTGGCGGCGGCTGACCTGTTGACGGACATGCATTCCTCCCTGGACTTGATTCAACTGTCGATGATTGACTCACCCTCTGTCAATATTGATTGAATCAATGCTTTGGATCCATGCGTCGTGATACGGATACGGTGACCCCATGCGCGATCAAGACCCCTCCGCCGGTCACGCCGAACGCCGGCTGACCACCAAGGAAGCCGCCGAACTGCTGGGCGTGAAGCCCGAGACCGTGTACGCCTACGTGAGCCGCGGCCAGCTGAGCAGCCGACGCGTGCCCGGCGGCAGGGGCAGCACCTTCGACGTCAAGGAGGTGGAGGCGCTCGCCCGGCGCAACAGACGGGAGAGCAGCGGGAGTTCACCATCGGGCGGCGAGCTCTCAGTGCGGACCCGCATCACCCTCATCGAGAAGGACCGGTACTTCTTCCGCGGCGTCGACGCCACCGAGCTGGCCACGCGCCACTCGTACGAAGAGGTGGCCGAGTGGCTGTGGACCGGCCGACTGCGTCCCGGCATGGTGTTCACCGCACCCGAGACCCCCGTCGCCCTGGCCCGCCGTGCCGTCGACACGCTGCCCGAACACACCGGACCGACCGACCGGTTGCGGGTTGCGGCGATCGCCGCCGCGGTCGCGGACCCGCTGCGCTTCGACCTCTCCGAGGACGCCGTCCTCGGCACCGCGCGCACCCTCATCCCCACCCTCGTCGCGGCCCTGCCGCCGGCCCGGCGCGGCCACCGTGACGAGGGTCCGCTGGCGCACCGCCTGTGGGCGCGGCTGAGCGGGCTCGACCCGGACGAGGCCTCGCTGCGGGTGCTGGACACCGCGCTCGCCCTGCTCGTCGACCATGACCTCGCCGCCTCGACGCTTGCCGTGCGCGTCGCCGCCTCGGCCCGCGCCCACGCCTACGCGGCCGTCTCCGCAGGGCTCGGAGTGCTGGAAGGCCCCCTGCACGGAGCGGCCAGCGGCCTCGCCCACCGCCTGCTGCTCGACGTGCTCGACGAGGGCGACGCAGCCCCCGTCATCGCGCAGGAGCTGCGGGCAGGCCGTCGCATCCCGGGGCTCGGTCACCGGCTCTATCCCGGCGAGGACCCACGCGCGCGTGTCCTTTTCGGCCTCCTGGAGGAGATCCCCCGAGCCGCCCCCGCCCTGGCAGCGGCCCGCGACATCGTGGCCACCACCGCCCGCCACACTCCGCTGCACGCCAATGTCGACCTGGCCCTGGCCGTGCTCACGGCGTCCTCGGGCATGCCCTCGACCGCGGGCGAGACGATCTTCGCCATGGCACGCACGGCGGGCTGGATCGCCCATGCGCTCGAGGAGTACGGGGAACGCCCGCTGCGCATGCGGCCCAGTGGACACTACGTCGGTCCGAAGCCGCCCCAACCGCTGCCGTAGGAGGAATCGGCCCCGGCCGGCGCAGGAAACGGACGCGGCCGGAAGTCACGGTGAGCCAAGTCAGGTTAGGCTCACCTCTGTGAGTACGTGCTCGACCGTCTCCCGGGAGCTCGACGAGCCCCTTCCGGGAACCGCGGCCACCGCGAGAACCTGGCTGCTGCTGGAGCAGCCGGGTCCCTGGGGCGCCAAGGCGCTCACTTCGAGCCACCTCGATCCGGCACTCGGCCGCGCCCTGGAGGCGTCCGCGAAGGGCACGGGCGTGCGTATCGCGCTGATCCGGCGCCCGGGACGGCACGCCGACTGCGGCACTCCCACCACGCGACAGGTGTACGCGGCGCACACCGCGCCCGGCAACGCATGGCTGCACTCCGCCACGGTCCGCGACCCACGGGCTCTACTCTCCCTCGACTTCGCCGCGCTCGGCAGGGGCGCGCACCACACCGTCGACTCGACGCTCGGTGCTCGACCACACGCCGGCGGTCCGCTCGCCCTCGTCTGCACCAACGGCAAGCGGGACCGCTGCTGCGCGCTGCTCGGCCGCCCGCTCGCGGCAGAGCTCGCCGCCTCCGAGGGGGACGGCGTCTGGGAGGTCACTCATCTGGGTGGCCATCGCTTCTCGCCCACGCTGCTCGTCCTTCCCCACGGGTACGCGTACGGCCGCGCCGAGGCCCACGCCGTCAGGGAGGTCCTGCACGGCGTCCAGGAGGGACGGATCGCCGTGGAGGGCTGCCGCGGGCGCTCCGCATGGGAGCGGCCCGGTCAGGCGGCCGAGCTGGCCGTGCGCTCTGCCGTACGCGAGGACGCGGCGGACGCCCTGACCGTCGTACGAACGGACGGAGCCGCGCCGCACTGGCAGGTGACCGTCGCCCATGCGGACGGACGCCGGTGGCGCGTCGAGGTCGCCCAGGGTGCGTCCCTGCCGCCCCGCCCGGAGAACTGCGGGACATCGATTCTCGGCTCGCCTGCGCGGATGGAGGTCCTGGCGGTGCACGAGCTGAGCATGACCGCGCTCGCGAGTTGACCGCGCCGATCAATGCTTCGACCACTCGGCTCAGCATTGATCAAGAGATGCATGCCACACCCTCTACGGCAGCTCCGGGCCGTCCACGTACCGTCGTGGGTATGAGCCCCACTCCCCCCGCACGCCGCCTGCGCCTCGGTCTGCCGAAGCGGGTGTTCTCGCAGGTGCTGCTGATGCAGGTGGCGATCGCCGCGGGCGTCGCGGTGCTCGCGACCGGACTGTTCCTGGCTCCGCTGAGCAAACAGCTCGACCAGGAGGCGATGCGCCGGGCGCTGGCCATCGCCGAGACCACCGCGCAGGACCGGCATATCGCCGAGGGAGTCCTCAACACCCCGCCGACCAGGAACGGCCCGGTGCAGAAGGAGGCCGAGCGGATCCGGCGGGCCACACACGCCGAGTACATCGTGGTGCTGGACCGGCACAAGGTGCGCTGGTCGCATCCCACGCCGTCGGAGATAGGCAACATCGTCTCCACGGACCCCCACGAGGCCCTGGCGGGCAAAGAGGTCATGGAGATCGACAGCGGCACCCTGGGCCGCTCGGCCCGCGGCAAAGTGCCCCTGCGGGACGCCCACGGCAAGATCATCGGGGCGGTCTCGGTCGGTATCAAGTACGACAGCGTGCGGGCCGACCTCATCGGCGCGATCCCTGGACTGCTCGCCTACGCCGGCGGTGCACTGGCCGTCGGTGCGCTGGCCGCCTGGCTGATCTCACGGCGCGTCCAGCGGCAGACGCGTGACCTGGCCTTCTCGGACATCTCGGCGCTGCTCGCGGAGCGCGAGGCGATGCTGCACGGCATCAGGGAGGGCGTCGTCGCCCTGGACCGGGCCGGTCGGATACGCCTCCTGAACGACGAGGCGCACCGGCTGCTGAGCATTGATGCCGAGGCCGTCGGCCGGTCCCCCGACGAGGCGCTCGGCGAGGGACGTACGGCCGACATCCTGGCCGGCCGGGTGACGGGCACCGACCTGCTCACCGTGCGCGGCCAGCGCGTCCTGGTCGCCAACCGCATGCCCACCGACGACGGCGGCGCCGTGGCGACCCTGCGCGACCGGACCGAGCTGGAGCAGCTCGGCCGGGAACTCGACTCGACGCGGGGCCTGATCGACGCCCTGCGCGCCCAGGACCACGAGCACGCCAACCGTATGCACACGCTCCTGGGGCTGCTCGAACTGGAGATGTACGACGATGCCGTGGAGTTCGTCGGGGAGGTGGTCGGTGACCACAGGGTCACGGCGGAACAGGTCACGGAGAAGATCCAGGACCCGCTCATCGCCGCTCTGCTGGTCGGCAAGGCGACCGTCGCGGCCGAGCGCGGCGTCGCCCTGTGGGTGTCGGACCGGACACGGCTCCCGGACCGGTTGATCGACCCCAGGGGGCTCGTCACGATCGTCGGGAACCTGGTGGACAACGCGCTCGACGCGGTCGCGGGCACCCTCCACGCGCGCGTGGAGGTCGAGCTGCGCGCAGAAGGGCGTACCGCCGTCCTCAGGGTGCGCGACACCGGGCCCGGGATCCCGGCGGAACAACACGAGTTGATCTTCACTGACGGGTGGTCCACGAAGGAGCCGCCCGCACACCGCAAGCGCGGTATCGGCCTGTCCATGGTGCGCAGGCTCGCGGAGCGGCAGGGCGGCAGCGCGACAGTGAGCGAAGCGGAGGGTGGCGGCGCGGAGTTCACCGTCGTCCTGCCGGAAGCGCTGACCGACCCGGCACAAGAGCCGGCCCTCACGGCAACCGCGGACACGACCGTCAAGGAGGAGTCGCGATGATCGAGGTCCTGGTCGTGGACGACGACACCAGGGTTGCCCAGGTCAACGCCGCCTACGTCGAGAAGGTGCCGGGCTTCCACGTGGCCGGCGAGGCGCACAGCGCCGCCGAGGCGCTGCACCGGCTGGAGACACTGCCCCGTCTGGACCTGGTCCTCATGGACCACTACCTGCCCGACGACACGGGTCTCGCGGTCGTCCAGGAGATGCGCCGGCGCGGCCACCAGACCGACGTGATCATGGTGACGGCGGCCCGTGACGTGTCGACCGTGCAGGCCGCGATGCGGCACGGCGCGCTCCAGTACCTTGTCAAGCCGTTCGCCTTCGCGGGCCTGCGCGCCAAGCTGGAGGCGTACGCGGAACTGCGCCGCACCCTCGACGGCGGCGGCGAGGCGGAGCAGGCCGAGGTGGACCGCATCTTCGGTGCCCTGTCGGCCTCTTCGGAGCCGGCGCTGCCCAAGGGCCACTCCCCCAACACGGCGGAGCTCGTACGCCAGTCCCTGATGAGCGCCGAAGGCCCCCTGTCGGCCCAGGAGATCGCCGACCGGACCGGAGTGAGCCGGCAGACCGCCCAGCGCTATCTGAAGCTCCTGGAGCGCACGGGACGGGCCCGGCTCACCCTGAAATACGGCGACGCGGGCCGCCCTGAACACCGTTACGTGTGGGCGGCCCGCGCCTGAGGGCACGGCCGGTGGGGGCGGGGGAAGGGGCCGTGCCCCCACTTACATACGGATTCAGCCCGCGGCCTTCTCCACGAACTCGGTGGTGAACGTCTTGCTCAGATCCACCTTGGCGTTCTTGATGTTGGGGTTGAACGCCTTGAGGACCTTCTCGACCGTCTCGGGGCCGTCCTTGGGCATGACACCGTCCTTGGTGAACATCGGCAGTGTGCTCTCGATGGCTGCCGCGTACAGGACCTTGTTGCCCTGCGAGTAGTCGGCGGGCATCTTGTCGGCTATCTGCGTCGAGCTGTGGGTGGACATCCACTTGAGCGTCTTGACGAATGCATTGGCCAACTTCTGGACGGTGTCCTTGTGACCGTTGACCCAGTCCGTCTGCATGTACAGGCTTGACGACGGGTACGGGCCGCCGAGCGCCTCCTGGGAGCCCTCGGGCGTACGCATGTCGAGCAGAACCTTGCCCGCCTTCTTGTCCAGAATGTTGGCGACGGTCGGGTCGGTCGTCATACCGCCGTCGATGGCACCCTTCTGGAGCGCCGCGATGAACGTCGGTCCCGCGCCGACGGCAACCGGGGTGAAGTCGCTGACCTTCACCCCGTTCTTGACGGCAAGGTACTTGGTGAGGAAGTCGGTCGACGAGCCGAGACTGGTGATGCCGAGCTTCTTGTCCTTGAAGTCCTTGGGCGACTTGATGTCGCCCTCCGCCTTGCTGGAGACGATCTCCACCTCGCCGGGCGCGTGCGAGAACTGCACCACGGACTCCACGGCCTTGCCCTTGGTCTGCAGGTCGAGGGTGTGGTCGTAGAAGCCGACCGCCCCCTGCACCTGCCCGGAGACGAGCGCGGTCTCGGCCTGGACACCGGCGGGCTCGCTCAGCATCTCCACATCGAGGCCTTCGGCGTCGAAGTAGCCGAGCCGCTGGGCGAGCATCGCGGGGAGGTAGATGACCTTGTCCAGGCCACCGACCATGATCTTGACCTTCGTACCCTTACCGTCGCCCTTGCTGGTGGAGGCGGTACTGGCCGCGTCGTTGGCACAGGCGGTGAGGGAGGAGAGAGCGAGCAGGCCGGCGGCGGCGAGCGTGCCATACCTGACGGACTTGCGCATGATGATTCACGTCCTTGTGAGAGGGCGGTGCGGGGAGGTGAGGAGACGGCGGGCCCCAAGAGGGCGCCAGGTGCTACGAGTTCGTCGGCTTCCAGCGGAAGACACGGCGTTCGATGAAGGTGAGCAGCCCTTCGGCGGCCAGCGCGACGACGGCGAGGATGACCATCGCGGCGTATACACCGGCGGGGTTGAACGTGTTCTGGGACTGCGATACGAGCAGGCCGATGCCTTTGGTGGCACCGATGTACTCGCCGACGATGGCTCCGATGAGTGCGAAGCCGAAGCTGACGTGGAGGCTGGTGAAGATCCACGAGGTGGCGGACGGGATGACGACCTGAAGGGTCACCCGACGGTCACTGGCGCCCAGGATGCGGGCATTGGCGACCAGATTGCGATCCACCTCACGGGCACCCTGGAAGGCGTTGAAGAAGACCGGGAAGAAGACGAGGACCACAGCCGAGGCAACCTTGGAGGCCGGACCGAGACCGAACCAGATCAGGAAGATCGGGGCGAGGATGATCCTCGGCATCGAGTTGAGCACCTTGATGTATGGACCAAGGACATCGGCGAGGAAGGCGATCCGCCCGAGCGCAATGCCAAGGACGACACCCGCGATCACGCCAAGCACCCAACCGAGCAGCGCCTCGTACAGCGTGTACCAGATCTGCTCTCCCAGAGGCCCCTGCGCCGTCCCGTGCATCACCCAGGTGTAGATCTGGTCCCAGATCTTCGAGGGCATCGAGAAATTGAACGGATCGATGACCTTGGCCCTGGAGAGCATCTCCCACAGCCCCAGGACGGCGACCAGAAGCACCACGCGGGTGACCAGAACGACAATCGTGCGTCTACGGGCGGCACGCGCGCGTGACTGCGCACGGTCCGTCTTGTTGCCGGGCTCGGTCATGGTCAGCGCGACCTGTGCCTCGGGCATGACGTCAGGCGACATGGGCGGCACCCCTCTCACGGGTGATGCGGACCTCTTCGCCGAGGGACTCCCAGATCTCGCGGTAGATCTCGATGAACCGCGGCTCCAGACGCACGGACTCGACCTTGCGCGGCCGCGGCAGGTCGATGTCGAAGACCTGCTTCACGGTGGCCGGACCGGCGGTCATGACGACGACCTTGTCGGCCAGTGCGATCGACTCCTCCAGGTCGTGTGTGACGAAGACCACCGAGGCACCCGTGCCCTCCCACAGCTCGAGCAGCTCGTCCGACATCAGCGCCCTGGTCTGCACGTCGAGCGCCGAGAAGGGCTCGTCCATCAGCAGGATCTCGGGGTCGTTGACGAAGGTCGCGGCGAGCGCGACGCGCTTGCGCTGGCCGCCGGAGAGCTGGTGCGGGTAGCGGTCCTCGAAGGCGGCGAGCCCGACCCGGGCCAGCCACTCGCGGGCCTTCTCCTTGGCCTCCGGCTTGGGCACACCGCGAAAGCGCGGGCCCGCCATGACGTTCGACAGCACGGTGCGCCAGGGGAAGGTGGCGTCCTGCTGGAAGACGAAACCGACCTTGTCGCCGACGCCGCGAACCGGTTCCCCGGCGACCAGGACCTCACCCTCGGTGGGCTCCTCCAACCCGCTGACCAGGGTCAACGTGGTCGACTTGCCGCAACCCGTGGGGCCGACGACCGCCACGAACTCACCGCGCCCGACCGTGAGGTCCAGCTCCCTGACGGCCGTGTGCAGACCCCCCGACGGGGTCCTGAAGATCTTGCTCGCGCCCCGTAGCTGGATGGCGGGGCTGGTGTCTGCGCTCATGGCCGGGGACGGTAGATGTGGCCCGGGCCACAGCAGCAGCCTTGTGAGCGCATGCCGTTCTTTTGCTTGCAACAGCCTGTTGTGCTCGTTTTGCGCGCGCTACAACAGCGGAGCCGAAACACGGGCTTAACGCTCGCCAGGCCTTGACAGAAAGAGGCCCGATGATTGACGTCCTGGTCGTGGACGACGACTTCCGCGTTGCCGAGATCAACGCCAAGTACGTGGGAAAGGTTCCCGGATTCCGGGTCGCCACCCGCGCGCACAGCGCTGCCCAGGCGCTGGCCAGCGTGCAGCGCGGGGCCATCGATCTGGTCCTGCTCGACCACTACCTGCCCGACCAGACGGGCCTCGAACTCGTCCACCGCATGCGGGAACAGGGCCTCGGCACGGACGTCATCATGATCACCGCGGCCGGCGACGTGGCGACCGTGCAGGCCGCGATGCGCCTGGGCGCGCTGCACTATCTGGTCAAGCCGTTCACTTTCGCCGCCCTGCGCACCCGTCTCGACTCGTACGCCGCGCTGCGCCGCACCGTCGACCGCGTGGGCGGCCGCGGCATCGCAGGCCAGGAGCAGGTGGACCGGATCTTCGGAGCCCTGCGCACCACGCCGGCGCCCTCGTCACCAGGCCTGCCCAGCGGCCACTCGGAACCGACGACCGACCTGATCTGCCGGGTCCTGCACCACGCCGAACACCCGCTCTCGGCCCACGAGGTGGCCGCGGAGACCGGCCTGAGCCGCTCCACCGCCCAGCGCTACCTCCGCCACCTCGAGCAGGCCGGCCGCCTCCGCCTCTCCCTCAAGTACGGCGACACAGGGCGCCCGGAACACCGGTACGCATGGGTGACGCCGTAGCCCCAAGCCTGCGCTGCAGGCCGTACGAAACTGCTGCAGGTGTACGACGACGATCAGGCGTATGCCGATCAGGCGTGTGTCCTACGACGATGAGGGCGGCGGAGTTTCCTAGGCGGCCCCTGCTCCCGTCAGCGCCCGCACCTCGGTCTCCGCGTGCTTGGCCTCGTCGGGGACCTCGTCGGAGGTGACCGTGCCGAGCCAGCCCGCGAGAAAACCCATCGGGATCGACACAAGGCCGGGGTTCTGGAGCGGGAAGTACTGGAAGTCGACGGCCGGGAACAGCGATTCCGGACTGCCCGAGACCACGGGCGACAGCACAACGAGGGCGAGCGCGGGGACCAGCCCGCCGTATACGGCCCACACGGCACCGCGGGTGGTGAAGCCGCGCCAGAACAGCGAGTAGAGCAGCACCGGGAGGTTCGCGGACGCGGCGACCGCGAAGGCGAGGCCCACCAGGAAGGCGACGTTGAGGTCGCGGGCCAGCAGGCCGAGGGCGATCGCGACCACGCCGATGCCGACCGAGGCGACGCGCGCCACGGCCACTTCGCTGCGCGGCTCGGCGCGGCTGCGCCGCAGTGACGCGTACAGATCGTGGGCCACGGACGCAGAGGAGGCGAGCGTGATTCCGGCGACCACCGCGAGGATCGTGGCGAAGGCGACGGCGGCGACGACCGCGAAGAGAACCGTTCCTGCGGTGGAGTTCGCGCCGCCGCCCAGGGCGAGCGCCAGGAGCGGGACCGCCGTGTTCCCGGCCGCGTTCGACCCGCGTACCGCATCCGGCCCGACGATCGCGGCCGCTCCGAAGCCGAGGATGATCGTCATCAGGTAGAAGCCGCCGATGAGCCCGATCGACCAGAGCGCCGAGCACCGCGCGGCCCGGGCGGTGGGCACCGTGTAGAAGCGGGACAGGATGTGCGGCAGCCCTGCCGTGCCCAGCACCAGGGCGAGTCCCAGGCTGATGAAGTCCAGGCGGGCGGTCCAGTCCCCGCCGTACTTCAGCCCCGGGGCCAGGAACGCATCGCCGTGGCCACTGCGCGCGGCCGCCGTCAGCAGCAGCCGGTCGAAGTCGCCGTGGAACCGCAGCAGGACGAGCACGGTCAACGCGACCGTCCCCGCGAGCAGCAGTACCGCCTTGACGATCTGGATCCACGTGGTGGCCCGCATCCCTCCCAGCGACACATAGATCACCATGAGCGCGCCGACACCGATGACGGTCCAGGCCCGCGCCGCCGCGCTCGTGCCCCCGAGCAGCAACGCGACCAGGCTGCCCGCCCCCACCATCTGCGCCACCAGATACAGAACGGACACGGTGACCGAGGAAGTTCCCGCCGCGATCCGCACCGGCCGCTCGCTCATCCGTGCCGCAACCACGTCGGCGAGCGTGAACCTCCCGCAGTTGCGCACCAGTTCGGCGACGAGGAAGAGGACCAGCAGCCAGGCGACGAGGAAGCCGACCACGTACAGCAGTCCGTCGTATCCGAACAGCGCGATGAGCCCCGTGACACCCAGGAAGGAAGCGGCCGACATGTAGTCCCCCGCGATGGCAAAACCATTCTCCATGGGCGAGAAAAGACGCCCGCCCGCGTAGAACTCCTCCGCCGAACCCCGTCGGTTGCGGCTCACCCACGTCGTGATCGCCAGCGTGATGGCGACGAACACGCTGAAGAGAAACAGCGCAAGCGTCTGATGGTCGCCCGTCACAACGCACCACCCCGGACTCCCCGCGTCAACTCCTGGGTGTTCCACCGCAGTTCCAGCGCGGCCCGGTCCCGGCGCAGCCGCGCGTGCCGGGCGTAGGCCCACGCGAACAGGAAGGTGCTGAGGAACTGACCGAGCCCGGCGAGCATCGCCACGTTCAGGGCGCCGGCCACGGGATGCGCCATCAGCCCGGGCGCGGTGGTGGCGGTCACGAGATACGCCACGTACCAGACGAGGAAGACAACGACTCCCGGCACGACAAACCTGAGGTATCTGCTGCGCACTTCCTGGAACGCCGCGCTGCGCTGCACCTCGAGATACACGTCGGCCGCAGCGGCTGTCTCGTCCTCGCTCGTCCGGCGCTCAGGCCCGGCCTCGGGCACGGGGCTGCCGACGCCGTCCGACTCGCCCCATCCGGAGGCGAGCGCGTCGTACCACGGGTCGTCGTACCTGGCACCCCCGGATGCCTCTGCGGTGGACGGGGCATGATCGCGGTGCTCGGCCGAACCATCGGCGCCGCCACCGCCTCCGCGGGGGCGGTCGTTGCTTGACTGCATGCCCAAGGATGGACAGAACGGCGAGATCCCCGACTCTTCTTCTCCGCGCTCTTCACCCCATCAGGTGACTCATCCCGCTGGTGGCCGCGCGAGCCCCTTTGCATACGCGTAACGGACCGCCTGGGCACGGTCCTTGAGTCCCGTCTTGGCGAAGAGATTGTTGATGTGGGTCTTCACGGTCGCGGTGGAGACATGCAGCTTGTGGGCGATCTCCTGGTTGCTGAGGCCGTCGGCGATCAGCAGCAGCACCTCGGTCTCGCGCGCGGTGAGCCCGTCCGGCGCCTCCGTCGCAGCCGGCGGCTGCGGCTCCGGACCGGACAGCCGCTCCAGCAGCCGCCGCTGGATGCTCGGCGACAGCCCGGCGTCCCCGGACAGCACGCTCTGCACGGCCCGTACGATCTCGTCCCCGCCCGCGTCCTTGGTGAGATAGCCCCGTGCCCCAGCCCGCAACGCCGGGAACAGGGACTCGTCATCCGCGTACGTCGTGAGCACCACGACCTGCGTCCCCGGGTACTCCGTGCGAATGCGCCGGGTCGCCTCCACCCCGTCGCAGCGCGGCATGCGCAGGTCCATCAGCACCACGTCCGGGGCGAGTTCCGCCACCAGTTGCACCGCCTCGTCCCCGTCCCCCGCGGCACCGACGACCTCGATCCCGGGCAGCAGGCCCAGCAGCATCACGATGCCTTCACGCACCACGGTCTGGTCGTCCGCGACCACTACGCGCGCAGGCCGCGGCTCCGTCCCTTCCGTCATACAGGCACCTTCAGCGTCACCGCGAACCCCTCCTCGTCCGGCCCTGCCTCCAGCGAGCCGCCCAACAGCTCGGCACGCTCGCGCATGCCCAGCAGACCGTACCCGGCGCCCGCCCCGGCGAGTTCGCCCGGCGTACCGCCGGAGTCCCGTACATCCAGCGTCACTTGATGGTCGCTGTAGTCGAGCCGCACCCGCACCTTGGCGCCCGGCGCGTGCTTGCGCACGTTCGTCAGGGCTTCCTGCGCGACTCTGCGTACGGCCTGCGAGGCCTCCGCGGGCAGCTGCCTGCGCTCACCCGTAATGGTGACCTCGGCACCGGCCGACGCACCGACGAGCTGCGAGAGGAAGTCCTCCAGCGGAGTCAGCTCTCCGCGCAGCGCCGAGAGCGCCTGCCGCGTCTCGTCGAGACCGTCACGGGCCATCCCCCTTGCCGCCACCACCCGCTCCAGGATCTGGTCCCGGCCTGCGCCCCGCTCGATGAGCAGCCGGGCTGCCTCCAGGTGCACGAGCTGGGCAGACAGGCTGTGCGCCAACACGTCATGGATCTCCCGTGCGATCCGGGCCCGCTCCGCGAGCGCCGCCGACTCCGCCTCCGCTGCCCGGGCGGCACGCTCCTGGGCGAGCAGGCGCTGGGCGCTGCCGCGGGCTTCGGCGTCGAGGCGCAGGACGTAGCCGGCCAGGGCCAGGCCCGCCGTCGTGGCCGCCGTGGTCAGCCACACGTCGTTGTTGACCGCGGCGTAGGAGGCGAGGGCCACGGAGGCCGTCGGCCAGGCGACCGCCAGCGGCAGCCGTTCCAGCGCGGTGACGGCGCAGCCGCACCAGAGGACGAGTGCCGGTGCCCGGAAGCCCACGGCCTCGGCGCCGACGGCCAGTCCCAGGAGCGCAAGCAGGATGCCGAGGGAGGGCCAGAGCCTGTGCTGGAACGTGGTCCGGTACAGAGCCCAGGCGAGTACTCCGGCCACGACCACACCGAGGGCACCCACGACCGTCACCCAGCCATGGACCCGGCTGCTGTGGAAAGCCCCCCACAGCAGGATGGCGAGGGCGAACAATCTCACGACCCAGGCGAGCACACGCCGAGGTCGCGAGATACCTGCCCGCCCGAGCGCCTCCCGCGAGGGCCAGCGCATCCAGGCGTTCTGCGTCACACGCACTCCTTCCGCGCAGGGCGGACCATGAAGTCACCGTATGCCGAACCCCCACCGTCCGCGGGAGCCACGGACTGCGCCCGCCAGACCAGGATCCCGGAGCGGACCAGGAGGGTGGCCGCGAGGGCGACGAGCAGGGCCGAGCTGTCCTGATGGACGCCGAAGACCGCGCCGAGCGCGAAGAGGCCGACACGCAGGGCGATACCGACGATCCAGACGGTGACGCTGGCCTTGGTGCTCTTGCTCCACACGGTTCCGTCCGGGTCCGCCCATATTCGGGTCGTCCAGGCCCATCCGGCCCCGGTGGCAAGACCGATGAGCAGCTCGGCGCCCAGTAGGACGACCGACTCCGTGCGGTGGTGGGCGTCGAGGATGCCGGGCTCGCGGAGCGCCACGACGGCGAGGATCACAGGCAGCAGCCACCAGCGCCGGCCCGTCCCGATCTGCTGTGCGCGGAACTGCCGCACGACTACGAGAACGACGACAGCCGCGATCGCCAGCGCGTTGACGAGCCCGGACATCAGAGCCTCCGTGAGCGAAGAGGGGAGTCGGCAGCGAGTGCTGTCGACGCCTTCGACGCTACGGAAGTCCGCAGGTCAGCAGATCGGAGCAGGGGTGGATCGTGGGTGGATCCGCAAACGGCTGTCGGCTCCACCCACGGGTGGAGCCGACGTACGACGACCTTGGTCACCCCGGCCGAGCCCTCCGGCCAGGGCCCAACGGCTATGCGTCGATGCGCGACCGGTCCAGCGTCGCCGCCGAGCTGGAGATGAACTCCTTGCGCGGTGCCACGTCGTTGCCCATCAGCAGATCGAAGACCGTCTCTGCGGAGTCCAGGTCGGAGAGGTTGATCCGGCGCAGGGTGCGGTGTCGCGGGTCCATGGTGGTCTCGGCCAGCTGGTCGGCGTCCATCTCGCCGAGGCCCTTGTACCGCTGGATGGAGTCCTTGTAGCGGATGCCCTTGCTCTGGAACTCCAGCAGCTTGTCGCGCAGTTCACGGTCCGAGTAGGTGTAGACGTACTTGTCCTGGCCCTTCTTCGGCTGGACGATCTCGATGCGGTGCAGCGGCGGCACGGCGGCGAACACCCGGCCCGCCTCGACCATGGGCCGCATGTACCGGTGGAACAGCGTCAGCAGCAGGGTCCGGATGTGCGAGCCGTCCACATCGGCGTCGGTCATCATGATGATCTTGCCGTAGCGGGCCGCGTCGATGTCGAACGTCCGGCCCGAGCCGGCTCCTATGACCTGGATGATCGCGCCGCACTCGGCGTTCTTGAGCATGTCGGTCACGGACGACTTCTGGACATTGAGGATCTTGCCGCGGATCGGCAGCAGCGCCTGGAACTCGGAGTTGCGCGCCAGCTTGGCGGTGCCGAGCGCGGAGTCCCCCTCGACGATGAACAGCTCGCTGCGGTCCACGTCGTCACTGCGGCAGTCGGCCAGCTTCGCGGGCAGCGACGAGGACTCCAGAGCCGTCTTCCGGCGCTGGGCGTCCTTGTGCTGGCGGGCCGCGATGCGCGTCCGGGCAGCGGCGACGGCCTTCTCCATGACCACACGGGCCTGCGCTGCGGCGTCCCGCTTCGTGGAGGTCAGGAACGCCTTGAGTTCCTTGGAGATCACGGTGCTCACGATGCGACGGGCCGCCGAGGTGCCGAGGACCTCCTTGGTCTGGCCCTCGAACTGGGGCTCGGCGAGGCGGACGGTGACGACCGCGGTGAGGCCCTCGAGGGCGTCGTCCTTGACGATGTCGTCCTCGGCGACGCGCAGCAGCTTCTTCGCGCGCAACACCTCGTTCATCGTCTTGGTGACCGCCTGCTCGAAGCCGGCGACATGGGTGCCTCCCTTGGGGGTGGCGATGATGTTGACGAACGACTTGAGGGTCGTGTCGTAGCCGGTGCCCCAGCGCATGGCGACGTCGACGCCGAGTTCACGGGTGACCTCGGTGGGCGTCATCTGGCCGTGGTCGTCCAGGACCGGGACCGTCTCCTTGAAGGTGCCCTGGCCGGAGAAGCGGAGGACATCGTTGACCGGCTTGTCGCTCGCCAGGTACTCGCAGAACTCGCTGATGCCGCCGTCGAAGCGGAAGGACTCCTCGCCCTTGCTGCCGCCCTCGCCGAGCCCGAACTCGTCACGGACGACGATGGTCAGGCCGGGCACCAGGAACGCCGTCTGCCGGGCACGCTGGTGCAGGTTCTCCAGGGAGAGCTTGGCGTCCTTGAGGAAGATCTGCCGGTCGGCCCAGTAACGCACGCGCGTGCCGCTGCGGGTCTTGGGGATCCGCTTGGTCTTGCGCAGCCCGCTGGTGGCCTCGAACTTGGCCTCGGGGCCGTTCGCCGCGAAGGCACCCGGCACGCCGCGGCGGAAGCTGATCGCATGGGTGTGGCCGCCGCGGTCCACCTCGACGTCCAGGCGGGCCGACAGGGCGTTCACCACGGAGGCGCCCACACCGTGCAGACCGCCGGAGGCGGCGTAGGAGCCGCCGCCGAACTTGCCGCCGGCGTGCAGCTTGGTCATGACGACCTCGACGCCGGAGAGACCGGTCTTGGGCTCGACGTCGACCGGGATGCCCCGGCCGTTGTCCCGGACCTCCACCGAGCCGTCGTCGTGGAGGATCACCTCGATGTGGTCGCAGTAGCCCCCGAGGGCCTCGTCGACGGAGTTGTCGATGATTTCCCACAGGCAGTGCATCAGACCGCGGCTGTCGGTGGACCCGATGTACATGCCCGGGCGCTTGCGCACGGCTTCGAGCCCCTCGAGGACGAGCAGGTGCCGCGCGGTGTAGTTGGAACCGTCCCGGTCTGCTCCTGCCAGCAGCGCTGTGGACGGCACGGACGTCTCGGCGGTCACGCGGTTCGCTCCTCGCTGAATTTCAGGTGGGGCCCTGGTGGGTAAGGGCCCGGCTTCGGTCGCCGTCAAGAGGGTACCGAGGCCTGGTAGAGCCGTTGTAACGCCACCCTCGTCTTGAGTTAAGACTAGTCCAGAGTCGCATGCGTGTTCGATCCCTCGATGGAGTGAAGTACATATCACGTTCCCTTCGAGGCATGAACCATTTAGGCTCCGGGCACGTCCTCATGAACAACCGGCAAGCCAGCCGGGAGGACCAGACATTGACAGACTGCGCGAACCCGTACGACACACAGACACGCAATACGGCACATTCGCCGCCAACCGGCAGCAGACAGCCGGCCTCGAAAGATTTTTTCGAGGAAAAGCCCGGGGCGGGAACGTTTTAGGGCTGGTTGGATGTTGACCCTGGTACGACAGCTCGTCGAGCTAGAGAAGAGGCGACGTGACTACTGTTCTGACCCCCGCGAGCCCACTGACGGCCGCCGATCGCTGCGACCGCTGTGGCGCGCAGGCCTACGTGCGCGTTGTCCTGCTCAGCGGCGGAGAACTGCTCTTCTGCGCCCACCACGGCCGCAAGTTCGAGCCGGAACTCAAGAAGATCGCCGCTGAGATACAGGACGAGACGGAGCGGCTGACGTCCGTTCCGGCATCCGCCTCCGAAGAAGAGCGCTGATACCTCGCACATACGACGAGCCAGCTCCGGCACAGGCCGGTACGGGCGGCGCGGCCCCTGCTTCAGGGACCGCGCCGCCCGCGCTCGTACCCCGGATACCGCCGGGCACCGTCAGTGGGCCCTGCCTCCGCCGTGCCGACTCATCCCTCGTAGAGCCTCGGACACGCGCGTATAGACGCCTGGGCTGCCCGCACGACCGCAGCCGCTCCCCCAGGACACGAGCCCGATGAGCTTGCCCTGGGCGACAAGAGGCCCACCGCTGTCCCCCTGACAGGCGTCGTGGCCCCCTCCCGCCTCCCCGGCGCACAGCATGCTCTTGGCCTGGTACGTGCCGTCGGCGCTGCCCGGATACGCCTCCTCGCACCGGGCGTCGGGCAGCACATGCACGCGTGTCGCCCGCAGACTGTGTGCGTAGTCACCGCCACCGGTGAGATCGCCCCACCCGGAGACGGTCGCGCTCGTGCCCGGCTTGTACGCAGGATCACCGGCTGCCGCCATCGCGATGACCGACCTGCGCGGCAGCGGTGTGGCGAGGGTGAGCACGGCGAAGTCCTCGGCATTGCTGTCGCTGTCGAAGGTCGGACTCACCTGGACGTCGCGTACCGAGATCTCCCGGCCGCGATCCGAAAGCAGATCCGTACGGTTCGCGATGACCTTGAGGTCGTGGACGCGCTCCGGCGGCGCTCCCAGGACGTCCTCACCCATGCAGTGGGCCGCGGTGAGTACGGTCGTACGGCCGATGGCCACACCGCCGCAGAACTGTCCCGCCCGCGTACCCCCGAACCGGTCACGGCTGGAGAGCGCCACCGTCCACGGACTCTCTGACACGTCGATCGGGAAACTCCCTATGACAACGCTGTCGGCGGCCACTGGGGCAGTGGAAAGCAACGGTATAGCGGTCGCCGCGGCCACAAGGGCCAGCGGCCGGGCCAGCGCCCGGACAAAGGGACGACGCATACGAGCTCCTCACTCTGGGATGGTCGTGGGAGACCCAGAGTGATCCAGCCCGTCACACCCCGCACCTGCGCGACAGCACGAGAAGGCCCGGTCCCCCACGCGGGAGAACCGGGCCTTCGGTGTCGTACGTCGTCGACTAGTCGAGGTAGTCGCGCAGTATGGATTGGTAAGCGCTGTGCGTGACCTGCATAGATGCAGGTGGGTGGGGAGCGCTGTGCGTGAAATATCTTGGATTGAGATGACCCACCATGACCCTACGCACGATAGCCCACCACCTCGGTCTGCCCGTCCGGCGCGACCCGCAGGAGGTCGCGAAGATCATCGAGGGACTCCGCCCCAACCTGGACGAACTTCCTGAGGACAGTCATGAGCGGCTCGTCGCCGAGTGGACCAAAGTCCTTGGCGAACGCCACTGGCACCGTCCCGATCTCCGGGACTGAGCGCCGCGTCCTCTGCGCGAAGAAGTGATGACCATGGCCATCGGCGACGAAGAACTCGCATTCTCGGAGGAGATCGATCCCGAGCTGGCGAAGATCCTTGCCGAGATCCGCGAGTACTGCGAGACCATGCCTCCCGAGGAGGCTCTCGATCTGATCGACAAGTGCAGGTTGGTGGTTTCCGTCTGCCGCGACCTCGGGCGGCTGGATGATGACTAGGTTGGCGTTGGGCCAACGGCGACCGTGTTTGGGGCTGCTCTTGGTCAAGCACTTCGAGGTCGTGCCAATGATTTCCGAGCGGTCGGCACGGGGGCCCGCTACGCCCGGCGGCAGGGCGTAGCGGGCCATCAGCGATGGTCTTCCCCGATGAGTCCTGTCTGCACCAACAAGTTCCCCCGCTTCCGCGAGACGAAGATCCCCCGCCCTGTGGGCATCGAGCGTGGGCGTACGTTGCCGAGGATGTCGCCCTCGTTCGGGTCGCCGGAGAGGACGACGCCCTGTGCCCCCAGTTCCTTGATGCGCTGCATGAAGGGTTCGTACGAGGAGCGGCCGGCGCCAGCGGTGTTCCGGGCCACGATGAAGCGGATCCCCACGTCGCGCGCGAACGGGAGGAGCTCCGTGAGCGGGGCGAGAGGGTTGCCTCCGGACGTCGACACCAGGTCGTAGTCGTCGACGACCACGTACACCGTCGGGCCGCTCCACCAGCTGCGTGCCCGCAGCTGCTCGGCTGTGACCTCGGGCGAAGGTGTGCGGCGCCGCATGAGGTCGGCCAGGGCCTCCACGTGGTGGTCCATGGCGTTGGACATGGGGACGTACTCGGCCAGGTGGGATGCCGGTGTCGCATCGAGGAGCGAGCGGCGGTTGTCGATGACGAAGAGCTTGCACGAGTCGGCGTCGTGCAGGTCGGTGACCTGCTTGATGAGCAGGCGCAGCAAGTTGGACTTGCCGGACTCGCTTTCGCCGAAGACGAGGAAGAAGGGGTCCTGTTCGAAGTTGACGTGGACCGGTTCCAGGTTGTTCTCGTCGAGGGCGAAGGCAACGCCCCGGGCCGGTTCCGACATGGCCGCAGGCAGGTCTGCGAAGGGGAGGCGGCGTGGCAGGAGGCGGACCGCTGGCGCGCTGGGCCCGGTCCAGTGGCGGTCCGCGTCCCGGCTCATGGCCGCGGTCGCCTCGGACAGGTTGTCGTCGGAGTGGATGCCGTCGATGCGGGGTACCGCTGCCATGAAGTGCAGTGCTTCCGGAATGACGCCCCGGCCGGGCACGCCCGTGGGAACGTTTCCGGCTGCCTTGCGGTCCAGCTCGGAGTCCATGGGGTCGCCGAGCCGCAGCTCGAGGCGGTTCATCAGCAGGTCCTTGAGGTTGGCGCGGACCTCCATGGCGCGTGAGGCGGTGAGGATCAGGTGGATGCCGTAGCCCAGGCCTCGCGCGGCGATGTCGAGGACTGCTGATTCCAGGGCTTCGTACTCGGTGCGGAAGTTGCCCCAGCCGTCGATGACCAGGAAGACGTCCCCCCAGGGCTGGTCCGCTACCGAGATGTCACCGCGAGCCCGCAGCTTACGGAAGGTGGCGATGGAGTCGATGCCGGAGCTACGGAAGTACTCCTCGCGGCGTGTCAGGATGCCGTACACCTCGGCGACCGTGCGGCGTACCCGCTCCGGGTCGAGGCGTGAGGCGATGCCGCCGACGTGTGGCAGTCCGGAGACGGCCGACATGCCGCCCCCGCCGAAGTCCAGTCCGTAGAACTGCACCTCGTGCGGCGTATGGGTCAGCGCGAAAGCCGAAATGATCGTCCGGAGCAGTGTCGATTTGCCCGACTGCGGCCCGCCGATGATCTGCATGTGGCCAGCGGCACCGGAGAAGTCCCGGTACAGGGTGTCGCGCCGTTGCTCGAAGGGCTTGTCGACGACACCGAGCGGCACGATGAGCCGGCCAGCGCCCTCGTAACCGGGCTTGGTCAGGCCACGGCCCTCGACCCCAGCGATTCCCGGAAGCAGGGCGTCCAGCGAAGGAGGATTGTCCAGCGGCGGCAACCACACCCTGTGTGCGGCAGGGCCCTGCCCGGTGAGCCGCCGGACGATGACGTCGAGCACGGTGTCTGCCAGCGCGTCGTTCCCGCCCGCCCGCGGGTCCGGCACCTGGGTCCGGGGGTCGGGCTGTACGTACTGGACCGGCACGGGGGCCGCTGTGAAGAGAGCGGGACGGCGGTCCACCGGTAGCGGACTGTCCCCTGTGGTGGCTCGGGCGGAGGCGGGCCGATGCGTACCCGACACGTAGGCCGCCTTGAAGCGGACCATTTCGTCGGTGCCGTACTTCAGATAGCCCGAACCGGGGAGGTTCGGCAGGTGGTAGGCGTCGGGGACGCCGAGGGCGGCGCGCGACTCGGCCTCGGAGAACGTCCGCAGCCCGACGCGGTAGGAGAGGTAGGTCTCCAGTCCACGCAGGCGGCCTTCCTCCAGGCGCTGTGAGGCAAGCAGCAGGTGGACGCCCAGGGAGCGGCCGATGCGGCCGATCTGGACGAACATGTCGATGAAGTCCGGCTTGGCGGAGAGGAGCTCGCTGAACTCGTCGATGACCAGGACGAGAGAGGGAATGGGCTCCAGGGCGGCGCCGGCCGAGCGAGCCTTCTCATAGTCGTGGATGTTGGCGTAGTTGCCCGCCTTGCGGAGCAGTTCCTGACGGCGGTTGAGTTCGCCGCGGATCGAGTCCCCCATGCGGTCCACGAGAGTCAGGTCGTCCGCGAGGTTGGTGATCACCGCGGCAACATGTGGCAGGTCGGCCATGCCGGCGAAGGTGGCACCGCCCTTGAAGTCCGCGAGGACGAAGTTGAGGGTCTCCGAGGAATGAGTCACCGCAAGGCCCAGCACGAGGGTGCGCAACAGTTCGGACTTGCCGGATCCGGTGGCGCCGACGCACAGACCGTGCGGGCCCATGCCGTCCTGCGCGGCTTCCTTCAGATCCAGCATCACCGGGGAGCCGTCCTCGCCGACCCCGATCGGCACCCGCAGGCGTTCGGCGCGGGAGCGCGGGCGCCAGGTGCGGCCGACGTCCACGGACTCCGCATCGTCCAGGTCGAGGAGATCGGTGAACTCCAGGTTGGCGAGCAGCGGTTCGTCCGAGTCGCCGCCGGACGCCATGTACAGGGGCGCGAGTTGGAGCGCGAGAGCCTCGGCGGCCTCGGGGCTGAGACGGTCCGGTGTCCCTTCGTAGACGAGACCGTCCCCGGACTCCAGGCGCAGCAGATGGGGATGCACCACGACCGAGAGGCCGCCGCGTGCCCCGGTGAGCCTGCCGGACACGACCTCGATGATCGTGACACCCTGCAGTCCTTCGGCCGCTGCCAGCGCCGACAACGGCGACAGGGCCTCTTGATCGAGCACAACGACAATGTGCGGCTGTTCCAGCAAGGGTTGGCCGCCGGCCTGGAACCGCGGGCGGCCTTCGAGCTCCTCCTTGAGTAGCAGCTCCAGATCCTGCGCACTGGACGTGATCAGACGGCGCCTGCCTGCTCCATCGCTTCCTTCGGCCTGGGCGTGGGGCAGCCACTTGGCCCACTCCCAGTGCGGAGCTGCGTCTTGCCCTGCAGCGATGGCTACGACGAGGTCGTCCGGTGAGTGCAGCGAGGCGAGGGAGGCCACCAGGGCACGCACCGACGCGCGGACGTGGCTCTCGTCCCCGCTGATGGTGAGGTGGTAGAAGGCCCGTAGCGAGATCGCCATGGGCAGGCCCTCGATTGTGCTGTGCGCGTTGAGGAACTGCTTCATGGCCCCGGCGGTGAGCGGTTCCAGCTCGTCCACCGGAGCGGTCTCGGGTGCGACCAGGGGGGTGGCGAGCTGCTGGCCGCCCAGACCAATCCGAACCTGCCCGAAGTCTTCGTCACTGATGCGCCGCTCCCAGACGCGGCTGCCTTCGGCGACCAGGGCCCACAACTGCTCGGGCGCCGGATGCAGATAGAACTGCGCGTCGCGCTGCAGACGAGCGGTACGAAGAACCAACCTACGAGTTTTGGCCAGGTACTTCAGGTAGTCCCGCCGCATATCGGCGAGCTGGCCCTGCGTACCGCGCCGGTAGCGAACAAGCATCGCGATGCCCATGGCGATCGTCGACGCGATCATCACCATGCCCATGATGCGCATGACCGGGTTCGGCGTCATGAAGAAGAAGACGACGGAACCGCCCATGCCCAGCATGGGCAGCAGCTGCATCAGCGCGCCCTCCTGTTGCCCTCTGGGCAACTCAGGTGGGGATTGCAACTGCACTGGATCGGCGGGCACCTCGGCGGGCAAAGCCCTCGGCGGCCGTTTGACGACGATCTGGCTCAAAGCTGCCCTGTCCCCCCTCGCGGACTGAAGAGCCCTTGTCCGCACCCCCGTGGCGCCGACTTCATCCGGATTGGATCTGGAGCAGATCCTACTGGCGGGCACTGACATCGCGGGCGGTAGGGTAACGCCACGTGTGTGCGCACCCGCGAAACCCGCGAACATACAGCGGATTCGTGGTCATTCACGGTCATTCGGAATGAGAGCGGACACGCAAATGAACGGGACAGGGGCGCGGCCCGCGATCTGAAAAGCACCGCGAGGGGGAGCAGTAGGTGCCTACGACGGTTCAAACGGCGGGAAACACCGGCAGTCACCCGGGACCGGGGCCCTATCAGGGACCCGGGACACCGACCACTCGCAGCACCGGCTTCCGCCGGATCATCGTGGCGGCACCCGACAGCCGGATCGATGTAGCGCTCCCCGACGACATTCCCCTCGCGCACCTCTACCCGGAGATCCTGCGCCTGTCGGGGCAGAGCCCCGCACCCGGCGCCCCGGTCGGATATCACCTGGTACGCCGCGACGGGACAGTGCTCGATGAGGCACGCTCACTCGCCGCGCAGCGCATCGTCGACGGTGAGTTCCTGTTGCTGCGCCCCTTCGCTGAATCCCTTCCGCCTGCGGTCTTTGACGACGTCTCGCACGCCACAGCCAGCGCCGTCACCCGCGACCGCGCACTGTGGAACGACGAACTCCTGCGCAGCGCGGGTCTCTTCGGTAGCTGTGTGCTGTTGATGCTGTTCGCCTTCGTGGCCTGGAGCTCTGACGTCCGCCATGACATGAACGGGCTCCCGGGCATCGTGGCCGCGATCTCGGGCGTCGTACTCCTGGCGATCGCCGCAGTACGCGCACGTGTGTACGGCGACCGCGGTTCGTCCGTGGCCTTCGGCACAGGCGCCCTCGCGAACCTGGGAGTCGCCGGCAGCGGACTGCTCGCGTTGCCGGCCGGAGAAGGTATCGGCAGGCTTCAGTTCCTGCTCGCCTGCGCCGCCGTGCTGGTGGGATCGTTCCTGCTGGTGATCCTCACACCGAGCGGTGACGGCCCCTTCGTCGCCTTCGTCTTCGCCTCGGCCCTCGGCTTGCTGCTGACTTTCGCGTCGATCCTCGCCGACATCAGGCCGGTCGAGACCGCAGCGCTCTGCTCCCCGCTCGCCGTGGGCGCCCTCGCCTTCTTGCCAAGCCTCGCCACACGTTTCGCCCGACTTCCCATCGGCTTCGACCCGCCGCGCACCGCCGTCGGCAGCGGCTACGACGACCCCGGCGACGACGGCGATGGCCATGGCACCGAGGCATCCGCCACGATCGACGCCGCCCGCATCGCCGCTCAGGCACGACGCGGCCATGAGCTGTTGCTCGGCCTGGTCGGCGGATGTGCGCTGGTCGCGACGGCTGCGGCCGCAGTGCTCGCGTTCTCCGACGACCTGTGGGCTCAATTCCTCGCGCTCGCGACGGGCCTGGCCCTGCTGATGCGCGCCCACCTGTTCCGGCACACCGCACAGGTGGGTTGCACGCTCGCTGCGGGACTTGCCTCGCTGGTGCTCCTGGGACTCGGCCTCTCCCTCAACCCGCCTGGGTGGATGGTCCTGGAGGCGCTGCGGGGTGACAGCACGGCCTTCGCCACCAGGCTGGTCTGGCTGTCGGTCGCGGTTGTCGTCGTCGCCGGGGCTATCGCCGCGATCGCGCTGGTCGTCCCGAGCAAAGGGGTCACCCCGTTCTGGGGCCGATTCCTGGAGATCGCCGAGAGTTTCGTGCTTCTGACGCTGCTGCCGCTGTGTCTTGCAGTGTTCGGCGCATACCAGCAGATGCGCTCGCTCTCATCGTGAGTTCCTCGTACGAGACCAGAACAACCAGATCAACCAGCGGGGGAAAGAGGCAGCAGGCAGATGGCATCACGGCGGGATGAGCTCAACGCTTACACCTTCGCGCGCCGGCGCCTGGTCGGCCAATTCCTGCAGCCCAACCCGAACGGCACGGAGGAAGGCTGGCCACGCCCACTGCGCGCGATCGTGCCGGGTGCGATTGTCACTACAGTCATCCTCGCGGCCTTCGGAGCCTGGGGCCTGTTCAAGCCCACCGCGCCCCAGGGCTGGGACAAGCCCGGAGAGAACATCATCATCTCCAGCAAGTCGACCACCCGGTACGTGATCCTCACGACCGACGGCAAGGCGCAGTTGCACCCGGTGCTGAACATGTCCTCGGCGAAGCTTCTACTCCAGCCCGACAAGGGCACGATCATCAACGTCGACGAATCGGTGCTCGACAACGGCAAGATCCCGCACGGCCCCACCCTCGGCATCCCCTACGCCCCCGACCGGCTGCCCGACGCCGACGAAGCCGGATCGAAGAAGCGCTGGGTGGTCTGCGAACGCCCCGGTGAAGGTGGCCGTGCCATCCAGAAGGCGGCGTTCATCCTCGCCCGGCGTGACATGCACCGGACCGAAGGCGCGGAGCGGCTGCGCGGCGGCGAGCTGATGTACGTGGAAGGCCCGGACCGTACCCGCTACGTCATCGACGCCAAGGGAACGGCGTACCGCGTGACCAACGACGAAGTGCTGCTGCGCCAGATCGTCGGCGAGGGCCGCACACCCCAGCGGGTGTCCGCCGGCTGGCTGGAGACCTTGCACAAGGGCGACACCATCGCCTTCCCGGGGATCCCGGACACGCCCGGCACCGCCGCCGGGGTCCAGGGCCAGTTGCCGGCCGGGGCGAACAAGGTGGGCATGGTCCTGGAGGCGCCGTCCGGTACCAAGATCCAGAAGTACGTCGTCCTGCGGGGGCGGGTCGCGCCAGTCTCCGACTTCATGGCGAAGCTCCTGCTCAGCAGCAAGGACCTGGCCGTTCTCGGACAGGCGAGCCGAGCGCTGCCGGTCAGCGCCGGCAGCTTCACACCCGGGGCACCCTTCGGCACGGACAAGACCTGGCCTCAGCAGGAGCCCAAGCCGGTCAACTCGGCGAGCACCGAGGAAGGCAGCCGCAACACGGTGTGCAACGTCCTGCGCGATGTGGACGAGCACCAGGGCGCCACGACCCTCAGCACCTGGGCGGGCAGGGACTTCCCGGCCACCCTTCCCACCGGTTCGAGCAGCGCGTACGTCACCCCCGGCTCGGGCCAGTTCTTCCGCCAGTTCACCGGCTCGTCGACCAGCTCCGGGTTCTTCTTCCTGGTCACCGACACCGGCCTGCGCTACGCCATGCAGTCCAACGGCGACAGCACGACGGACGACGCGGGCATCGGCTCCTCAGGCTCGGCGGCAGAGAGGAAGCAGCAGCGTGCGGCGGAGCTGCAGGAGGCACAGCAGGCGCAGAACTGCCTCGGCTACAAGGACGTGACGCCGGCGCCGATCCCGGCGGCATGGTCCGCGTTCCTGCCGACGGGACCGCGTCTGTCGACGGGCGCGGCACGGCAGCCGCAGGGCTCGTGAGCGGGCGGGCCGAGTAATGCGTACGCATCGCCGCTTGCGCCTTTTCGCCGGAACGGGCGCCGTCACCCTCGCGTTCCTCGGGTTGCCCTCGGCGCCCGTCGCCACCGCGTCCGTCCCAGCCGCCGACACGGCCGATCAGTGCACCTTCCCGGGTAAGACCTACGAGGGGCGCCCTTGGGCGCTGCAACGGGTCCTGCTGGACGAGCTGTGGAAACAGTCCACGGGCGAAGGCGTACGCGTCGCGGTCATCGACACAGGCGTGGACGTCAAGAACCGCCAACTCGCCCCGGCCGTGGACGTCAAGAGCGGCCGTAACTTCCTGCAGAAGGACCTCAAGGACGACAACGGCAACAAGATCGAGCGCGGCAGCGAGCAGGGGACCACCGACACGGTGGGCCACGGCACGAAGGTCGCCGGAATCATCGCTGCCAGGCCGGCAAAGGGCACGGGCTTCGTCGGCCTGGCCCCCAAGGCGACGATCATCCCGATCCAGCAGAACGACGCCGAGGGCCACGGCGACACCGAGACCCTGGCCGCCGCCATCGACTACGCCGCAAACGTGGCCCGGGCCAACGTCATCAACATCTCCCAGGACACGGTCAACCCGATCAAAGCCACCTCCACACTGAAACATGCGGTGGACAACGCCCTGGCCAGGAACATCGTCATCGTGGCCTCGGCAGGCAACGACGGCCTCGACGGCAACGTAAAGAAGACCTATCCGGCCTCGTACGACGGTGTCCTGGCGGTGGCCGCCTCGGACCGCAACAACGAACGTGCAGCCTTCTCCCAGTCCGGCGAGTTCGTCGACGTTGCGGCCCCGGGGGTCGACATGGTCTCCACCGTCCCCGGCGGCGGACACTGCGCCGACAACGGCACGAGCTTCTCCGCCCCCTACGTCGCCGGGGTCGCGGCCCTCATCAAGGCCAAGCACCCACGCTGGGCGCAGAAACAGATCACCGCCCAGATCATGCAGACCGCGGACCGCTCCATCCCCGGCCATGACCGCCTGGTCGGCTGGGGCGTCGTCGACCCCGTACGTGCCCTGACGGAGGACGACAAACCGATCGACCACCCTGTGCCGAGCAACGAAGGCGCAGGGCAGGCCGAGGGTCCCACCGTGGCCCAACTCCCGCTCGGAGAAACCCCGCAGGAGCGGGCTGTTCGCCTCGGGACCTATGTGGTGGTGGGCAGCTTGGTGCTGGTGGCGGTCATCGCGGGCGGGGCGGTGGCGATGCGGGATGGCCGGAGGAGGACGCACTCGGGATAGCCGAGAAGGCCGTTGGCCCTGTCACTGGTAGTGGCTAGAGTGACACGCATGCAATCGGTGACGTTCGCGTCGCCGCGATCGCAATGACCTGCGGTCGTAGCAAACGGGGAGGGGTGAGCGTCATGCCGTGTGCCGACGATGTCCGGGGCATTGGAGACCGAGTACGGGGCCGTCACACCGCGAATCTCCACGAGGCTGCAACTGCCCATGAGCGGGCCGACTCTTCAGCCTGAGAAGCGATTCGAGCGTCTCACTACGGCACTCTCGCGGCGGATCGCACCGGACGTGCCACGCGCCGAGCCTCTCCCAGCCGTCGAACACACCACGCACCGGAAAGCACCGGAAAGGAAGAACAGATGGCAGGAACCCAGAAGGTCACAGACGACGTACTGCGGCAGTTCGAGCAGGAGCTCAACGAACGCTTCGGATCGGTGAAGCAGCAACTGCAGCAACTCCAGGCTGTGATCGACGGTGTGGAAGGCAAGTGGCAGGGCCAGGGCGCCGTGTCCTTCGACCGCAAGCAGACCGAAATCAACGAGCGCATGGCCCACATCGGCCGTCTGCTCGTCCGTTTCCAGAGCGCGGTCAACGACAACCGCCGCATCGCTGGCAGCACCGACAACGAGATCTACCAGGCTCTCCAGGGCATCGACGCGGGCGGCTCCGGCTCGGCCGGCAGCACCCCGGCCGGAACCTCGGCCTTCTCCGGCATGTAGCTCGGGCGCGACCAGGCCACAGGGCCCATCCGGGGTCGCCGTAGACCCTCAACACAGCAGACATGAAAAGTAGTTGGAGAAGCCATGGCAGCAGACAACGGCACAATGCTCGTTACCTACGCGGAACTTGAGAGGGCCGCAACGGACATCACCGCCCAGGCCAAGAAGCTGGACACGGACCTGGAAGCCCTCCAGCAGCGAATGAAGAGCCTCTCGGACTTCTTCGAGGGCGAGGCCAAGACCGCAGCAGACGGCCTCCACCGCGAATGGGACATCAAGGCCCGGGAGATCCACCAGGCCCTCAACTCCATCGCGAACGCGGTCCGTGAGGCGAGCGCGGCGTACAGCGCGTCGGACAGGAAGGCTGCGGCCAACTACTGACGCGGCCTGTTTCGTTCAGGGTGGGTACGCACGGGAGGTACCCACCCTGAGCTGCGGGGCGTGCCGGCCGGTGGAAAACTCGTGAAGCGCACACGGCGCATGGGATACTTCGGTATCAGTGGTGCATGGAGCCAATTTCGCTGGCCGCTATCTCACTTGCGGGGATACCGTCCGTTGCCACGTTTCTCCTCGATCGCGTCGGATCTGTACTGGATCGTCGGCGTGAGGACAGGAACTTTCCAGTTGTGCGGGAGCCGTCGCCGGAGCAGCGAGGCGAGCTTGAGGAGCTACAGGGAACCCTGAGTGGGGTAGTTGCGCGGCCGGCCGATGAGGTGAGGAACGACGCGGACGCGCTGGCGGCGATGGATCGGGCGCGGACGTTGCTTGAGCATCTCCATGATCGGCAGATCGACTTCGAGGGCGAGAGACGGGCGCCTTCGAAGTATCGGATCAGGGCTGTCGTCGACGTCGAGGAGCTCAAAGACGGGGCTGTGGCGGTCCGGCTGGGTACGGTGCGGGCGTCGGCGAACATTGATGCGCAGATCATGTCCGAGTCGGCGAGCGGACCGGTTGTCGGCGTTGAAATCGACACGCTCGACTGATGCAGCGCGACGAGCTGCTTTTCGAGGATCTTCTGGACGAGCACCTCACCGGCGATCTCATCCGGCGGCGGGACTGGCTCTTGGACCAGGTCAAGGATCTCCTCGACACGCCGCGTATCCGGTTCATCGTGCTCGAAGGGGTCGCGGGGACCGGGAAGAGCACGTTTCTCGCGTCGCTGGCCCGCGAGCCGGGGATCAATCCCCGCTATTTCATCCGGCGTGACAGTATCGCGCCGTTGTCGTCCGGAGACGGGCGGGCGTTCCTGGTTCGCGTGGGGCATCAGATCGCGGTGCTGCGTCCCGAGTTGATGGATCTGGACCTGGCCGTGAGCGCGACGATGGAGGTCGAGCAGGCCGATGACCTGATCGGCGTCGACATTGGCAGGCTGGTCGTGTCGTCCTTCCGCAGGACGGCCTTCGAGGTCAGGCAGTCAGCGGCGAAGGCCGGACAAGTGATCGCGGTCAGGATCGGGGAACTGATCGACGACCTGTCACGGACAAGTCTGGCCGATCTGACCAGGCAGGCACTGATCGAACCAGCGGCACGGCTGGCCGCGGCCGATCGGTCGGCCTCGATCGTGTTGCTGATCGACGGACTGGACGAGATCGGCGCGGCCACCGGCTGGACCGGCGGCGAGGACTCGATCATCGACTGGCTCACCGATTGCGCGGAGCTGCCGGAGAACCTGCGGGTGGTGGTGACGACCCGCCCAATGCCGCTGGGGCAGTTCTACCGGCGCCAGCAGAACCGGTACGAGCGGATCAGCCTGGATGGGCACCGCCGGCAGATCGAGGACGAGATCACCGAGTACGCCGAGTCCGTCCTTGCCCAGGCCGGTATCACCGGACGTCCCGGGCTCGACCGCGAAGTGGCGCGCAAGGCCGACAACGTCTTCCTTTACGCGGCACTCTGGGCCAAGACCGTCCCCGACCTGCTCGACCCGCAGAGCCTCCCCGACGGCCTCGACGATCTCTACGAGTATCTGGTCGGCCAGGCACGTCGGGCCTCGGGCCGCCGCGTCCCCGGCAAGAGGGCGGGCGACAGCCGCTGGAAGGCCTACTACCAGCCCCTGCTGGCCACCCTCGCGATCGCTTTCACCCCGCTGCCGCCGCAGAGCCTCGCGCGGTATCTCGGGTTCCCCACGAGCTCTCCGGACTTTCTCACGGCCGTCCTGGACGACCTCGGGCCGATCCTGCGCGTCGACCACGACCGGGTCAGGTTCTGCCACGGGAGCCTGGCGGACTTCCTCACCACCGCGTCCAGGCATGAGTATTGGAGCGTGCAACCCTCAACGAACCACCTCCAACTGGCACAGAACCTTCTCGGCCTGTACGGCCACGACTGGGCGTCCTGCGAGGACGTCTACGCGTTGACCTACACGGCCAGACATCTGGTCACCGCGCTCGAGGAGGACGTTCCCGAGGCCCTTGATCCGCTCATGGGCCTGCTGGGCGACCTGCCGTTCGGCCGGGCGAAGGCACAACACACCGAGGTCGGCTTCGGGAGCCTGACCACCGACTACATCGCCGCCTGGACGGTCGCGCCGGACATGCGGGACGAACTGGCCCGCGGGCTCGCCCGCATCGTCATCAGCCTCGAGGCACACGACCAGCTCGGCGACACACTCGGCTACCGCGCCGACGGCAAAGAGCTGTACGAACAGGTCCTGACCCTGCTGAGCGACGAGGAAATGCTGCGGGAACACGCAGCCCCGGACCGCCAGCAGGCGCTGGCCCTGGTTGCGGCGCATCGCGAGTCGGCCCGGATCCGCCGCCTGGGCGGCGCGGCCAACCTGGAGCGAGCGGGCGAAATCTTGCGCCGCCTCGTCTCGGTGGACGTCTCCGGCGACGAGGAGCCGGGCAACCTCTCGGCGATCTTCTACGACTTCGCCTACCTCGAGTTCCTCCTCGGCAACGCCGAAGCGGCGCGCTCGTGGTTCCACCGCTCCATCGCGGTGGACGAGCGCCGGGGCAACACCAAGGGCCGCTACATCACGACGTCCGCCCTGCGCCGCCTGGAGTATCACCTCGGCGAGCTGACACCTGACGCGTACCGGGCCTTCCTGGACGAGGCCGAGGCCTACTTCAGCGGTCTGGGACCTGACGCCCAGGGCGAGCGCTGGATCATGACCCTGACCTTTCACCGCCTGGAACTCGCCATCGCAACAGACGACTCGGCCCTGGCCGATGCCCAACTGGCGGCACTCGAGGACAACGCCTGGCTACGTGACTACAGCCGCACCGACGACCGCACCAAGAACGACCTGATCACCATCGCCCGAGCCAGAACGGAGCTGGCCCGGCGGAACTGGACACAGGCCATCCCCCTGTTCGAGCAGCGCCTGGGCGAAGACCTCAACGGCGACCCGGACCACCGCGAGGAGATGGCCCGCGACCTGTACGAATACGCCAGGGCCCTGGCCGGCGCGGACCGCCCCGAGGACGCCCAGCGAGTGCTGACCCTGGCATCCGGTCTGCCAGACAGCACCGGAGCCTGGCTCTGGAAGCCCCACATCCACGCCCTCCAGGCCACCTTGGAGTAGCCAGGTCCCCACCGACCGCGACCGCTCCACCCCCACTATCGGCCTCCAACCTGCAAAGCCGTCCGGAAGCTGTGCCCCAAACACCCGGGACACCAGCTCTCGCATGCCCGGCACACCGTCTTGTACATGGGCGACGCCGCACCACCTCGGCCGGCCAGAGTGACGCGGGATGTCCACAGGAGGACGCTCGAACGTCATTCCGGCGAAGAGTCCGGTGTGACATCAGGCGGAGGCGGTGGTGGAGGCGGGTAAGGCGGCCGGGGCGGGATCCGGAGCCCAGGCGGGCCTACAGGTGGCGGTGGCTGGGGTTCCAGCGACCGGCGGGGGCGGGGTTCTGGCGGCCGGGGCGTCAGAGGCGGCGCTGGTGCCGGAGGTGGAGGCGGGGGCGCAGGCAGCTCGCCGTCGGACAGGACCGGGCCGCCCGCCCGCAGCCGCTCAACGGTCTGCTCGGCTCGGCGGCGTGCCAGTGGGTCGTCGTCGCGCTGGAAGACGAGCACGTGAACCCATCGGGCGATTCTCCCGCTCGACAGCAACTGGTACCCGAGCGCATGGGCGATCTCCTTGGCCCGAGGCAGCGCTGACACATTGAGCCGGACTTCGACCCGGCCTCGGCCGTCGAAGTGGGACCGAATCTCGTCGTCCCTCATCAGCGGTCCCCGTAGCGTGGCAATTCCTCGGGAAAATCGCGAGGGTCCTGGCATTCGGCCAATTTATAGGTGTGCTTAGTCAGTTGGTAGGCGATGTCGGTCAGGGTCTGTCGCAGTGCTGTGCCGGTTGCTTTGACGTCTCCGTCGGCCTCCACCGTGGTGATGACCGCGTAGTCCTCAGAGGCATTGTAGGAAGGTACAGCGGGAGGTACGCAGGGCACGTACACCTCAGCGTGCTCGGTATCGAGTTGCGCCACAGCCTCTATGCCATCGACCGAGGTACGGATGATCTGGTTGTCGCCGCCGTTTCCCCGATAACTTTTGATCCAGTCCGTCTTGGAGACGGGTCGGACCCGCGCCTCGCCCCAGAGGGAAGAATCACCGCTGGTGACAACGTGGCAGTAGAACGTGAAATCATCCCCAGCATTCTGGCGCTTGGATCCTTCCTCCGCCGATCGCGCCGACGGCAGCACCTGGATGACCATGCCCCGTTCAACAGTGCCTCCACATATCTTGGAGGGCAGATGCTCGAGCCCTTTAGTGAAGAACTGCACGTATCCGAACCAGATGCCAACGCCCGCAAGGGAGAGGGCTGTCAGGCTGAAAAGAAGGCCTTTCGCGCCATGCCGAGTTGCCTTCGGTCCCCTATTCTCAGCCATTCGGACGCTCCTTCGTTCCACTTAGGAACTCACTGCCAGCGTCCCAGCCCTCATTCACGGCGTCGCGGAGCAGATTGTTAGTGCCGTCCTTCGGGAGATGGAGGTGGTGCCGATCGATGGTTTCTCCAGCCGCCCACTGGGTCTGCTGGCTGACTGAATCGCGGGAGTCATACAGATCCCCAGCGCTGCGATACAGAGCTTCGTCGCGTGCGCCGTCCATCTCTTGACCTTGCAGCAGCCGATCAACGGCTGCTCCGGCGACGGCCCCGACCCCTCCTCCGACCACTGCCCCCATTGCTGCCCCTCCGTATGCTTCGGGGACCTGAACGAAGGTCATGCCGACCGAAATCCAGGTTTTGGCAATATCACCCTTTGCTTTCAAGGCGTCGTTGTACGCCTTCTCACCATCAACGGCAGATTGAACTTCGCCGTCAGCCACAGAATGAGCGACAACACCCTCGATAATGCCAGCATTCGTGCCAATATCTTTCAGGAGTTGCTCATGGGAACCGTCGAACAAGGAAGGGTCCGCAAGGTGTGATTCAATAAGCCCGCTGGTGTAAATACTTTCACCGAGGATGACACCTGCTCGTCCCGATGGATCCCCGGATACGGCAGAAATAAATCTCACCACATCTCGAACCTTCCCCAGTCCGTCAGGATCATCACTGTTGGTCAGAAAGATGGATTCCGCACCATGGCCAGCGAGCGTCTGGCTGATCTCCGGCATATAAGAAGCCGCCATGTCGCCGAAGCTGTCCCCCAAGCCCTTGCTCACGAGATCAGCGCCTCCGCCGGGCTGTGCCACCGCCTCCATAATGTTCGCCATGATCTTCACCTGAGCAGCGCTGTGCGGCGGAGCCATGGAAGTGGTGTCGCCGTTGGCGACTCCGGTGACAGCGGCTTCCAGGGCTCGCCCGAGTGACTCACCCCGGTCCGTGTACATGGTCGTGCCGAGCATGTGGTCCAGGTCCGACTTGGACTCGAACGCATGCGTCGCTGCTTCGGGGTTGTGAGAGAGGCCGTCGAACAGCCCCTCCAGCGGGTCCCGGCCGTTCCCATCGCCGAAGACGAGGTCCAGGGCGTCGTAGCCCTTGACCCACAGATTATGGGTGCCCGAATCCCCCGCTCCCTTGTCGGCCTTGAAGAGCTTCTCCCGGTAGTCGTCCAGGAACTCGGTGTCGTACTGCCCCTCCCGCATGAGGCTGCTGATCACCTGAGCGCCCAGGGCTCCCACCGGGCTCAGTGAGCCACTGGCACGGAAGTTGGTGTTGCTCTCGGCGATCAGGTCCGTCTTCCACTCCCGCATGGCGTTCGAGTCCGAGAAAGACGCTGTGGCCAAGGTCAGGCTCAGGTTCTTCTGCAGGCTTTGCATCGCCTTGAGCTCGGAGCCCCTAGCTCCCGCATGTGCGTACGTCATCTCCGTCCAGAACTGGAGCGTCCCCTTGGACCCCAGTTGCGTGGCGAACCGCTCCGCAAACAGGGAATCGCCGCTGTACTTCTTCATCGTGCGGTTGAAGTCGGCGATGTCGTCCAGGGTCATCTTGGACGGGTCCTTGGCCATTTGCGCCAGCTTCTCCGCAGCCGCGACAGCCTTGGCCGCGGAGTCCCGGTCCGCATAGGAGGCGTCGGCGAAGCCGTACCTGGCCTGGTCGACGAGAAGCATCAGGACCTTCGCAGCGCTGCTGTCACTCTGCGTCGCCTTGGTCAGGATGCCCTGAATCTCATCGCGGAGGGCGTCCACCGCCTTCTGGTCCGTCGCGCCGGTCTCTCCGCTAGGGTCGGATGCCCAGTCAGGCCGGGTGTTCCCGGTGACGGTGAACGTGCCCTCGCCGGTGTCGATCACGGTCAAGTTCTGCTGCGTGCCTCGTGTGATCGCTTCGTTCAACTGTGTGCGGTAGCCGATGAGTTCACCACGGGTGTCGCTGAGGATCTTGGTGATGGAGTCGGCTTGGGTGTGCGCGTCGGCGAACTCGGCGGCAGTCTTGGTGATGAACTCGCGGCTGACGGTGGCGTTGATCCCAGCCCACTGGGCCTTGTCGGCCCTGGCCTTGAGGTTGTTCTCGGCGTCCTTCTGCAGGTCCGCGAGCTTCTTTGTCATCTGTTCCCAGTCGGTGATCGCTTCACCGAGCTTCGAGAAGTTGCTGTAGCGCAGTGCGTCGAGGTCCATCGGCGTCAGTGGCCCTTCCGCTCGTCGAAACCCTCGTCCAGGGTGGCGATACTGCTGATGGCACCAGCGATGAACGAATCGTCGGCGGCGTGCAGATTCTGGGTGTACCGCAGGTGGTTGGCGATGTGGGCACAGGCGTCCGACAGTGTCTGCGTCTGCTCGCTCCAGCGTTCGGCTACATGCTCCAGCGCAGCCCCCAGAGCGAACCTCTCACTCTTGAGCACACCTGCGGCCGCCTCCGAGGCGACACGTGCGTGGCCGCTGTAGCGCGTGAATTCCTCGAACAGATCATGAGCCGCCTTGCCAACCGCCTCAAGATCCTTATGACCTACGACGAGATCTCCTTGCGTCCCGCCCCCTCCGGGGTCGGGCGGCAATTGATTGAGCTGCATTCGTGAGGAATTCCGCTCGACCGCCGCGGCCTTGAGCTGCTCCCACTCCTCCCACGCCATGCGTGGCTCCTCCCCGTGTCTTGTTGTATGCCGCCGAACGGTCGGTTGTGAGCGTGCGATAGCAACGCTGCCGTAGTCGAGAAGTACGGCAGTGCCACGGCCTCACGTGCCCCATCCGCATCTGCCGCCAACGCGTTTGAGTACCTGTACTCAGTGAGACCGTATGCCAACTTGAACCCTGCTGGTCGCGGGGACTGGTGTGTTGCGGCCGTCAGCATGGACCAGATCTGCCCTACTGGCCGATGAGCGTCGTGTTGCGGCGTCGGGCGCGCACTACAGGAATGGCGATTGCGGAACCCAGCAGGGCCGCAGCCCCAACACCCAGGGTGATCCAGAGGGCCGCGTTGCCGTCACCCTCGCCTGCGGGGACGGCGGCGGACCGCTTGTCCTCCTCGTTCTTGTTTCCGGCCGGTTCAGAGGCGTTCGAGGACGGGGACTCTGGCTCCGCGGCGGCCAGGTCGGGGAGAGGGTACTTGTCGGCCGGGCCGGGATTGCCGGGCGTCTTCAGCGCGATCCGGGGACGCACGATTCCGTAGCCGATGTAGTCGTTTCGCTTGGCGCCGCTTGCCGGGGCGCCGGCTGTGTTGAGCATGACCCTGAGGACCTGGTTGTTGGTCCAATCAGGGTGCTTCGACCAGATGAGGGCTGCACTTGCGGAGGCGAGGGCAGTGGCGTCACTCGTGCCACTGGTTTTGCATAGGCCTGTCTTGCCGCCGCATGCGTGGACCATGTCGACGCCCGGCGCGGCCAGATCTACCTGGGGACCGTATTGCGACTCGTCTGTCTTGTGGAGATCTTTGCCGACCGATCCCACTCCGACGACCCCCGGAGTAGCGGCCGGATAAACAAGAGACGAGTTACCACTGTTGCCAACACCTGCGAAGACCAAAGCTCCCTTGTCCAGGGCATACTTCACAGCCTGGCTCTGTTGTTTCCGCACGGCTGGAGTCGTAACGCTTCCATCTGTTGCCATGGAAATATTGATGACCTTGGCCCCCGCAGCGGCGGCGTACCTGATCGCTTCGGTGAATACGCTTGCGTTGTCGCGTACCCGAATAGGCAGAATCTTCGCCTCTGGGGCTAGGCCGAAAGCACCATCCCCGGCCCCGCTCTCGCCGGTTCCGGCAATCAATCCAGCCATGCCCGTGCCGTGGCCGCTGTAGTCAGTGTGCTGATCGCCTCGGGCGTCTGGCGCGAAGTCCTTCCCGTTCAGTACCCGGCCGCGGAGATCAGGGTTCTTAACATCGACCCCGCTATCGATGACTGCGACAGTGACCCCCTCCCCCTTGGTGATCTTCCACATCTCCTCCGCCTTCATAGCGGTCAGATGCCACTGCTGGGAGCGGATGGACTCCGCATGGGACGGTGTGGCGGCGATGCCCACCAGAAGGGTTGCCAGTACTCCAGGGAGCAGGGCCCTGTGAGTGACACGCTGCATCTTGCTGGTGGGCATCGGCATTCCTCTTGCGGTCCTAACTAGTCAACGACGGGCGGTGTAGCGCGACGTGTGCCTTGCTGCCAGGTCTCTTCGTCTTCAGTGAGGTAGTCGGGGCGGTCGCCTCGGCGATCCTCTGCACGGGACTCCGTGGAACGAGAGCCCGCCGGTGCCACAGGTCCACCACGCCTGACTGGTCCGGCAGCGTGCTGCGGCTCGCCGGTACGGCGTTCCGCGCCTGAGGCCGAGTGCCCGCCGCGTGCGCCAACCTGACCTGTGGGCGTCTCTGGGTGCCCGCTGCTGCCCGAACCTTGTACCAGTCCAGAGCCACCTGGGGTGAATGGGCGTGCGCGCCCCGTCCCAGGCTGCTGGGGACGGCCGCCGACGATGCCTCCAGTTTCGGAGGCGAGGCGACGACTACTCGTCCCACCGCCTGGTGCAGAGGGAGCCATACCACGTGCCGTGGTGGAGCCGCCGGCACTTATGGGACGGGCGTTCACGCCGCCTGACCCTTGGGGACGACCACCGACAATGCCCTCGGTCTGTCCTGCGGTGCGGCGGCCACCTCCAGTTTCGCCTTGGACAGCCGCAGGCCTTCCGGAACTGGTGGGCTGGCCCGCTGGGCCACGGCCGTTGACACCTTCACCGTCACCGATCACTGTGCCTCGCGGGATGCGGCCAGTGGCTCGCCCCGGAGACGGAGGCACTGGCCTCCCGCCCGTGATGCCTCCTCTTGCTGTGGCGCGCTGCACAGAAGGCCTGGTGCCATTCACAGCCTGCCCAGGGGCTACCGGAGGCCGGGATCCAAGAGAGGGGCGGCTTGCCCCTGTCGAAGAGCCCGCCGGCCTTTGTGTACCTCCAGGCAACGGCAGTCCCAAACCAGGGGGCATCGTTGGATTTCCCTCCGGCCGTCCCCCTGCCGTCGGCGGGCTACTCGGCGGCCGAGTTGGCGCCTCGGGCAGAGTGGCAGCGCTGTCGATCTCCGTCCCAGTGGGTGGCTGAGGACGCGCAACTCCTCCGGCAGGGGCTCCCGGAACATCGGGTGAAGTCTTAGAAGCACCAACTGGCCCACCCACCGCATTGCCCGGGCTCACCGAGCCACTGTGCCGCGCAGCGGATCCGCCTGGTTCAGCCGCGCCAGAGGCACCATCGGTGCGTACGACATCTTCACTGGTGCTGTCGATGTTCGAAGGCATGACAGCCGCAGGCGGCGGCGGAAACGCCGGCTTCTCCAACGCGTCCATCTGCTGCGCAGACAGCGTGTAAGACTCCCCGAGCTTCTTCATCTGCCGAGCAGCCTCTTGCCGCTCCGACTCCCGCTTGGCCAAGACCGTCTGAATATCCCGGGTGGAGTCACGGACGACGGAAGCCGAATCCGGGTCCTTCTGCGTGGCCCGCGCTGCTTCCAGGTTCGCCTGCGCCTTACTCAGGGTGGACTGGCCGTACGACGTGTCTCGGGGGATCGACGCCTGGACACTCCCGATCGTCCCGGCAGCCTCGGTGAGCCACTTCGACGCGCCGGAGCTGTAGTCCGCCAGCCTCAGCGTCGCGTTCGCGAGGTCTGCGCTCCAACTGCGGAACGCGTCGGCGCCCTCGCCCTTCCAACTCACCCACTGCGGGCGCGTCTTCAGCTCCTCGCCGACCTTCTTGATCTCCGCGGCCACCAACACGAGTTTGGCCGCGGCGGCGAGCACCATGCCGGGGTCGGCCTGATCCAGCCAGGCGAGCATCTCCTCGTGGCTCATGCTCTCGAACGACGTCTTGCCGCCGCTGCCCTTGTCACCCATCTCGTCTCCCCGTCATCCCCGTGCGTGTCCCCGTGATGCGTAACCAGCCGTCATCAGAAGCTCGACGCGCCGGACGTGTCCCCACTGCCGGAGGTGCCGCCCGGCTTCGCGGTCTCCCCACCCGGTGCACCCGGAATCTGCGGCTCGTAGCTCCCGCCGTAGTGCTCGGTCGTGTCCTTGCTGATCGCCAGCATGCGCCGGCGGACGTCCGCGTCCACGTTCTCGTAGCCCTTGTGCGAGGCCAGGACCGCGATGCTCATGCCCTCGATGGAGTCGGTGAGCAGCTTGGAGAGCTTCTCCAGCTCCGAGATCACCGTCTTGTGCGAGGCGAAGAGGTCGGTTGCCTCGGCCCAACCGTTGGATCCGCCGCCGAAGTTGGCTCGCGATACCGTCTCTTGTCCCACTTGCTTCGGGCCTGCGGGGCCTTCCCGCAGGTCACGCAGGAGCGCGTCGATGCGGTTTCGGAACTTCGTGAAGGACTGCAGCTCGGTGAAGACGTCACCAGCAGCCGAAGCGGCTGCCTGGAAGGCTCCTCCGACGCCCAATGGGGCTGCGCCCAGCGCCGCTGCTGCTCCCTCCAATGCACCCGCCGCCCACGCGGCTGGGTCCGCCAAAGGTGCATCGATCGGCACGTCGTCCGCCACAGCATCCTCCCCGTTAGCCAAAGCGTCAGGTTTCACTTTAGCTGCGGGGACTGACAATTCGCCTCCTTGCTTTGCAGATGCAAGTAAGCGCACAAGTGGGCAAGTTGGGTGTAGTCGGTCGCAACCGCCGGTCACGAATTCGTGACAGTCGCTCTCGTCGCCAGTGCCGCCGGTGACTGAAAAGCGTTGTTGTGGGCGGGCGACCTCGCAGGGGGAGAGGGCCCACCTCACCGCGGCTCGGAGAACCGATCAGCAGCATAAAAAGGGCGCGGCCTGACTCCCAGTGGGGGGGTCGCCCTGCTCTGCCTCACAGGTTTCGTGATGCGAATACCAGCTGTACCCTCACCAATCCACGTTCACCTGTCGCGCCACCTCCCGGCAGGGCTCGGAGGGACGGTCCGCGCCGACCTGGAGATCCGCTAACGGCTCGACTCTCTCTCCCAAACCGTTAGCCATCGAGGTGCACCGCGTGGGTGGGGTCGGCCGTGGGCACCGCAGGCTCCCAGCTGGCTGCCACGCGCGGGAGCACTCGAGGGAATCTTGATCGCGAGGGTCCCACAGCTTGCGCTCCGGGTGCACGAACGGCATTGCCGCCCGTTGACGAGCCGTCTGTGGGCTCACCACCGTCGGCCCGAACTCGTTGATCAAGCGGCTGACCGGCGCCTCCGCTTCGTCGTACGTGATCGCGGTGCTACCCGATGCCGCGAACCTCCCCTGGAGACAGAGCATCAGCAGTGGCTCGCGCGCGGCTGGGCGGTTGCCTATCTGCGCTTGCCGCAGGCCGACAGGGCGCTCATCAGTTCGTCGCGCGTCACGACCGTCCGCGTTGCCACCTCGGTGGTCTGACCAGGCGCGGGGTTCAGTAAGCAACCGCACCATGCCGGCGCGGTCCATAGCTTCGGTTCACAGCGCCGTCCCGCAGCCCCGGGGAGGCTTCGGGACAGGTCCCCCTCACGAGCAGTGCATGAACATGTCGCAAAGAGGCTGCCGTATGAGCGGCCTTGCGTAAGCTGACCCCTTGACCATTCGGTATGGGGACGGAGAGCGAACGGCGTGGACGACCGACTTCGTGATCTTGCGAAGGCATCACCCAACTTCGGCCTGTTCTTCCAGCATCAGCCGCTGCTATCGCTGTATGGGGCCCTCGCCGAGGCCACGGTCTTCAGCAACCCCGACTCCTCATTGATGCAGTCCGATCAGTTCGGCGAGGTTCTGGCCGAGGAACTGATTCGTCGTACTGGCATGCGGGTGCAGGGTGACGGGCAGTTCGACCGGCTCAACGCGCTCACACGCACCGGAGCCCTCGTCGCGGAGATCCGCGCTGCCTTCGACCAGCTACGCCTCGATCGCAATAGGGCAGCACACAGGCACCCCTTCGACACTGAGCGTGCTCTTGCTGCGGTACGGACCTGCTACAAGCTGGGGCTGTGGTTCCATGACGCGCTGACTGGGCGGCGCACGGTGGCGGAGTTCGTTCCGCCGACCGACCCGGGCGACGAGGCCCGAATCACAGACTCCGAGGAATTGGCCGCGCTACGGGAGACCCTGGAGGGGCACCGCAAGGGCTTCACCCAGGCGCATACCCGATTGACCGCGTCCATCGATGAGCTCGAGGCGGAGCGCCGTGCCCGTGCCGAGGCCAAGAGCCTCATCGCGGCACCGTCGCGCACAAGCGTGAGCTGTTTGCGCGGATAGACCAGCTGACCGCACAGGTCGAAGAGCTCCGCCATGTGCAGCGGGCACCTTGATCAGCAGCCGGCACTGGTCATTGTCGAGCTCCTGGACCACCTTGTGGTCCAGCCGCGGCGGCCTGAGGTTCGCCAACAGGTCGTCAGGGATCTCGCCCTCCTCGGCGAGCCAGGCCGAGAAGGGACGCACGGCCAGCTGCCGTGACCGGGCCGTGGCCGCCTCAGCACCCCCGTCCAGCAAGTCTGAGACGAAGGCGTTTACGGTCGGCCGACCGAGGACCGGTGGGCGCCCCATCGCCTCACACCAGCGCAGGAAAGCCCGGACCCCGTCGCCGTAGATCTTGCGCGTCTGCACGCTCTTCCGCTCAGCGGCGAGGTGAAGCAGCCAGGAATCCAGGAGAGAGGCTACGTCCGGATTTATGCCCAGGCCTCAAGCATATGCCAGAGGCTGTGATATCTGGGTTAGCAGCGCTGTGCGCACACACAAAAGCGCCCCTGACCGGTAAAACCCGAGGTCAGGGGCGCTTCCGAGGAAATGGCCTAGTCGAGGTAGTCGCGCAGCACCTGGGAACGCGACGGGTGGCGCAGCTTCGACATGGTCTTGGACTCGATCTGGCGGATGCGCTCGCGCGTGACGCCGTACACCTTGCCGATCTCGTCGAGGGTCTTCGGCTGACCGTCGGTGAGACCGAAGCGCATCGAGACGACGCCCGCCTCGCGCTCGGACAGGGTGTCCAGGACGGAGTGCAGCTGCTCCTGCAGCAGCGTGAAGCTCACCGCGTCGGCCGGGACGACGGCCTCGGAGTCCTCGATGAGGTCACCGAACTCGCTGTCGCCGTCCTCGCCCAGCGGGGTGTGCAGGGAGATGGGCTCGCGGCCGTACTTCTGGACCTCGATGACCTTCTCCGGGGTCATGTCGAGTTCCTTGGCCAGCTCCTCCGGGGTGGGCTCGCGGCCCAGGTCCTGGAGCATCTGGCGCTGCACGCGCGCGAGCTTGTTGATGACCTCGACCATGTGCACCGGGATACGGATGGTGCGGGCCTGGTCGGCCATGGCACGGGTGATCGCCTGACGGATCCACCAGGTGGCGTACGTGGAGAACTTGTAGCCCTTGGTGTAGTCGAACTTCTCGACCGCGCGGATCAGACCGAGGTTGCCCTCCTGGATGAGGTCCAGGAAGAGCATGCCGCGGCCGGTGTAGCGCTTGGCCAGGGAGACCACCAGACGGAGGTTGGCCTCCAGGAGGTGGTTCTTGGCGCGGCGGCCGTCCTCGGCGATGATCTCCAGCTCGCGCTTGAGCTTCGGGGCCAGCTTGTCGGCGTTGGCCAGCTTGTCCTCGGCGAACAGGCCCGCCTCGATGCGCTTGGCGAGCTCGACCTCCTGCTCGGCGTTGAGCAGCGGGACCTTGCCGATCTGCTTGAGGTAGTCCTTGACCGGGTCGGCGGTGGCACCGGCCGCGGCGACCTGCTGGGCCGGCGCGTCGTCCTCGTCCTCGTCGGAGAGCACGAAGCCGGCGCTCTCGGCGCCCTCGGGCTCGTCGGCACCCTTGGGGGTGTCCTCGAGCACCTCCTCCTCGATGACCTCGGCGTCGTCCTTCTTGGCACTGGTCTTCTTGGCCGCCGTCTTCTTGGCGACGGTCTTCTTCGCGGGCGCCGCCTTCTTGGCGACCGCCTTCTTGGCAGCGACCTGCTTGGCGTCGTCCTCGACGGGCGTGTCGGCGGCGGGCGCCTCGGGGGTGGCGGTGGCGGTGGCCTTCTTTGCGGTCACCGTCTTCGCCGCGACCGTCTTGGTGGCGGTGCGCTTGGCCGGACTCTTCGCTGCGACGCTCTTCCGGGTGCGCTTGGGCTCCGCGGCACTGACCATCAGCGTCACACCCTCTTCCTCGAGGATCTGGTTGAGGCTGCGCAGTACGTTCTTCCACTGAGTGGCCGGAATCTGGTCAGCTTCGAAGGCCCGACGCACATCGTCGCCGGCGATCTGCCCCTCAGCCTTTCCCTGCTCAATCAGAGCCATGACAGAGACGGACTCGGCGATCTCCGGCGGGAGCGTACGGGATGTGCTGGCCGACACGAACAACCTCTCGGAACGTTGGAAAACGGCTTCCGGCCCCGTCCAGGACGGACAGGAGCCGACCGCCGGCTTGGGGATTGGGCCGACGGCGCGGGCGGGACCGGGAAGATGCACAGCGCCGCAAACGGCGTCCGTATTCCCTCCTCGGCTGTCACCTCTTAGGTCATCGCGCTGTTTCCCCGAGTGTTACGCCCAATCTGCGTGGCCCGAATCACACCCTGTAAGCACTCAAAAATGTACAGATAAGGACATACGGGGTCAGCCGTGGGCGAGATCGGGGCTTTCCCAAAGGTCCCCGCGGCCCTTGGCGCCGTCGGACCCCGCAGGATCCCGGAGATCCTGCGGGGTCCGACGGAGGCGGTACGGCGGCCGAGCCATGCCCCAGGAGGGGGAGGCATCTCCCGGCCGCGCCGCCCGCAGGGTGCGGTCAGTGTTCGCGCGGCGCGGGAACCACCCGCTCCACCTCGGGGTGGACGGTCAGCAGCTGACGCATGGCCGACTCGGCCGCCGTGCCGTCCCCAGCGCCGAGGGCGTCGACGATCCTGCCGTGGTGCGCCAGCGACGTCTCGTTCGGCCGGTCGCAGCCGGTCACCGGGCCGCCGGAGACCTGGAGGGCGGCCGAGACGATCCCGGAGAGGTGCTCCAGCATCCGATTGCCCGCAACCTGGATCAGCAGGGAGTGGAACTCGGCGTCGGCGCGGGAGAAGGTGATGGCGTCACCCTGCCCCATGGCGTGACCCATGATCTCCACCATGTCGGCTAGCCGCTGCTGGACGTCCTCCCGCCCGTGCCCGGCGGCGAGGCGGGCGGCGAGCGGCTCGATCGTCCAGCGCAGTTCGCTCAGCTCGCGGCGCTGGTCGTCGCGCTGCGGCCCGAAGGCGCGCCATTCGATGATGTCCGGATCGAGCAGGTTCCAGTCGCTGACCGGGCGCACACGCGTCCCGACGTTCGGGCGAGCGCTGACCAGGCCCTTGGCCTCCAGGACCCGGAGCGACTCGCGGACGACGGTGCGGGAGACCTCGAAACGCTGGCCGATTTCCTCGGGCACCAGCGGACGGTCGGCCCCCAGATCGCCGGAGACGATCATCTGTCCCAGCTGCTGGACGAGTTGGCCGTGCAGCCCGCGTCCGCGGCTGCCCGCGGCGCGCCGGCCCACGCGGCCCAGCTCCGGGTCCGCGCTCTCCCAGGCGGGGGCTCCGACGCGGTCGACCACGTGGGCCTCGGCGTAGGGGTAGCGGTCGAGATCGCCCGGGCCGGCCAGACCGGAGTCGGCGGAGCGGGCGGCGGTCATCATGGTGTGCGCAAGGGTACTCACGGATCCTTTGTCGGCGCCCTCTCCAACTCCCTTGAGGTCTTTGGTGAAAAGCACACGAAAGGGTGATCGCTCACCCCGTCGCAATTGACGCCTTATCGGAAAGAAATGGGCTTTCCCCAGGGAGTTGCGCACAGGGGAGGACGAAAGCGCGCGGACGGTTGTCATCGGACCCTGCTGCGCAGGGTGGTGAGCAGATACGCGCAGAGCAGAGCGGTGAGCGACAACGTCAGGGCACCGCCCACGGGTTGGGCGATCACCCTCGCCAAGGCCCACAGATAGCGCTCTCCCCCGAAGGGCCACTGCAGCAGGAACAGCTCGCGCAACCGCAGCGGAAGCCCGGCCGCCATCCGCACGGACGATCCCGCCAAGGCCTTCTGTACGAGCGGAACGACGACGACCGGTACGGAGACCACGGCCGCGAGTCCTGCCGTGGTGGACCGGAAGACGCCCGCGGCCAGCACGCCGGCCCAGGCACATCCGACGACGAGACCGAGCCAACTCGCGCTCAGCGAAAGCCAGTCCGCGGGAACTTGCATGAGCTCCCGTCCGTAGACGATGTAGAGCACCTCGGCGTCGCAGCCGACCGCGAGGAAGGCCAGCATCAGCGCGGTGGCCGTGGCGACGAAGAGTTTCGCGGCCAGCAGCCCCAGCCGACGGGGCACGGTGCCGCGATCCGCCGCAAGCGCGGGATGGCGGAACTCGTCGCCGAAGGCCAGCGCGCCGAGCAGTCCCGCACCGAGCGCGGCGGGCGGAAGCGGCAGCTCGCGCGGCCACGCGGCCAGCAGGCGCGCCTGCGGGGTGTGTCCGATCCGGGCCAGGAGGACGGCGGCGAGGGCGGACACGACGAGTACGACGGCCCCGGTGACGAACCCGGTGCCGATGCCGGCGGCGCGACGGATTTCGTAACGCAGGGGACGCAGGGGGCTCGGAGCCGGGCGGACGGAGATGGGGGGCGGAAGCGAGGGCGGGCCGTCGAGGGCGCCGGTCTGAGCCGGGCGTGCGGCCGGCGTCGGGGCACGCCCGGACGCCGCACGTGACGGGGGCGCGTTGACGGGTGCCTTCAGCGCGCCGCCCTCTTGGGGTGCGTCAGTCAGCGGCGGGGACGGCGGTTCGGGGTGCGCTCCATGGGACGCGTCAGCCGGAGTCGGGGAAGCCGGGTCGGCGTCTCCCTGCCCGGACGCGTCAGCGGGGGCCGAACCGCGCGCCGGCCCTTCGGGCTCCAGGACTGCGTCCGCTGCGTGCGGTTCGTCCGGCACCTGCGGCTCGCCGGCGGATCCCGGCACACCGACCGGTGCGTCCACCGCTCCCGGACCCATGTCCCCGATCTCGTCGGCGAGTTGATGTACGAGGATGCCGTGGCGGAACGCGGTCTCTCCGACGTCGGCGCAACTACTGCCGTAGACGGAGAGTCGGTTGCCGCCTTCGTGCACGACTTCTACGGAGCGCTGGGCGGTACGGGCCTCCTTGGTGAGCAGGGCGGCGAGGCGCACGACGTGCGGGCTGCGGACGGCGACACGGGGGCGCAGCCGGGTGCGGGCGAAGTCCTCGGCGTCCTGGTCGGCGACAATCTTGCCCCGGTCCAGCGTGACGACCCGGTGGGCGCTGCGCGCGGCCTCCTTCGGGTCGGCCGTGGTGACCAGGACCGTGCCGCCCTGGGCGGCGTGCGCGTGCAGCATGCCGTACAGCCAGCGGGCCTCGCGGAGGGAGAGCCCACCGGCGGGTTCGTCGAGTACGAGCGTGTGCGGGTCGGACAGCAGGGCGCAGGCCAGGCCGAGGCGACGGTCCATGCCGCGCGAAAGGGTGCCGAGGCGTTCGTCGCGCAGGCTGACGAGGCCGACCACTTCGAGGACCTCGTCGGCGCGGCGGGCGGGAACTCCTGCGGCGGCGCACAGCATGCGGAGATGGCCACGGACGGAACGGGCCGGGTGTCCCGGTACATCACCCAGGAGCACGCCGACTTCGCGGCCCGGATGGGCGATGCGGTGCAAGGGACGGCCCTTGAAGTAGGTGATGCCACGGCCCTGTTGGAGTTCGAGCATGAGTTTGAGTGCGGTCGTCTTGCCCGCTCCCGGCGCGCCGAGCAGCGCGGTGACGCGGCCTGCGCGCACGTCGAAGGAGACGTCGTCGACCGCGGGCGGAAGCTCCTTGCGGGGATTGCTGGTCAATCCGTAGGCCTGGATCACCCGAAGCAAGATAGCGCGCTATGTCCGATTTTTCGGGTATAGCGCGGCCCGCTCTGCAGGCCGTGACCGGTACGCCCGGCACCATGCCGTCACACTTCGGGGCGCAGCATCGGGGGGTTGAGCAGTGTGGCGCCGCCGGCCCGGAACAACTGGGCGGGGCGGCCGCCCTGGCGTGTGGTGGTCCCGCCGGTGGGGACGAGGAACCCCGGCGTGCCCGTCACCTTGCGGTGGAAGTTGCGCGGGTCGAGAGCCACGCCCCACACCGCCTCGTAGACCCGGCGCAGCTCGCCGACGGTGAACTCGGTGGGGCAGAACGCCGTGGCGAGGGACGAGTACTCGATCTTGGAGCGCGCGCGCTCCACGCCGTCGGAGAGGATCTGGGCGTGGTCGAAGGCGAGCGGCGCGACCGGTTCGCCGTCCCGTCCGTAACCGCCCTGCTGCAGCAGCTCCTCGACCGGCGCCCAGCGCGCATTGCTGGCGTCGCCGCCCGCCCGGGGTGCGGGCAGGTCGGGGGCGAGTGCCAGGTGGGCGACGCTGACCACGCGCATCCGCGGGTCCCGCTTGGGGTCTCCGTAGGTCGCCAGTTGCTCCAGGTGGGCACCGTTGTCCTGGGCGGGAACGGCGGGGTCATGAGCGCGCAGCCCGGTCTCCTCGGCCAGCTCGCGTGCCGCTGCCTGTGCCAGATCCTCATCGGCCCGTACGAAGCCGCCGGGGAGTGCCCAGCGCCCCTGGAACGGTGGTTCGCCCCTGCGTACCGCCAGCGCGCACAGGGCATGGCGGCGCACGGTCAGCACGACCAGGTCCACGGTGACGGCGAAGGGCGGAAACGCTGACGGGTCGTAGGGCATGCGGCGATCATAGTCGTCTGCCTGACGATAAACACTCCTTTCGTCGGCCGCTTCGATGACTGATCCACTTCGGTCCGGTATGAGCCCCACCCCCTGGTTCCGGGTGCTGTGCGGTGGTACGTCGTCCCAGGTCACACTCCCAATTGCAGCCCGTCGGCCGCCTCCTCGACCATGGCGAGACCGAGGCGGCTGACTCGTACGGAGAAGGGCGCTCCGGCGACTCGAAGTCCCCTCAGGACGATCTCGCCCAGAGGCGCACTGTGCATGGGCCGCAGTGTGATCGTCCCGGCCGGAGCGTCCGGACGGATACCCGCGAGAGTCACCAGTAGCAGCACACCGGCGGCCGCCGCGGTGGCGGCCGGACGACAGGCCGCCGGGTGCGGGAGGGGAGCGCTCCCGGCGGTGCGCTGCTCCCCCGCGTACATCTCGGGCAGCCGGTTCCCGAAGCTCTCGGCCGCCGCCAGGGCGCCCTTCAGCAGCGAACCCGCCTCCTTCTCGTAGCCGGCGGTGGCCAGGCCTGCGACGGCGATCGCCGTCTCGTGGACCCGTACGGCACCGCTACGGTGGCCGAACGGGTTGTATCCGGCTTCCTTCACACCCAGTCCGCGCAGCCCCCAGCCCGAGTCCATCCCTGGGCCGCCGAGCAGGCGGGCGAGCTGTTCGGTCTGCACCTTGTCGAGCAGCCCGGGGGCCGGCTCGCCCCCGCCGAGCAGGCCGGTGTCGAGGAGATGGGCGGCGGCAGCACCCAGGTACGGCAGCGGGGTGCCGTCGGGGGCGCGAGCGGCGGCCGGCCTGCCGCCACCCCGGTCGTCGACCCAGAAGTCCTCCCTGAACTCCGCCCGCAGCATCTGGGCCCACTGCCGCAGCTCGGCGCCGCCCGGCCGCCCGCAGCCGTCGAGCAGATCGGCCCCCAGCAGGGCCGCACGGTGGGCGTGGGCCTGCGTCTCGCAGCGGACGGGACCGCCGGGATGCGGGTCACTCAGGTAGGTCTCCTCGCCGACGGTCTTCCGCAGCCAGGCCAGACAGCGCTCGGCCGCCGGCAGCAGTTCCTCCGTCTCGGCCTCGGGAAGGCCCCAGCGGCGGGCCTCCGCGAGGAGCGCGGGGAAGAGCAGCGTGGCTTCCATGCCGGTACAGCCCGGCGGCAGATGGATGCCCGCGTCCCGTCGCGGACCCGGGATCATGCCGGACTGCGGTCCCGCGCCCCGGAGTTGGGTGCGGGCGAGGGTACGCAGCGTGCCTGCGGTGAGCCGGGTACCGAGGGCCAGCGTCATCCGCGCCGCCGCCAGTGCCTCGGCCGGGGCCGGACCGCAGCGCCAGGGGGCTCCTGCCGCGAGTTGCATGTCCAAGGGGTGGGCGGGGTCGCGCAGCAGGAGGGCATGGAGATCTTCGACGCTTGTCCGCAGCAGCGACTGGACCCGCGGGTCGTCACCGGACGCCCTCGCCGAGGCAAGAGGGCTCGTCGCCGCGCGGCTCACCGTTCGGACAGGGCCCGTTCCGTCCGGCCGTACCCGCAGCTCCACGCTGGTGCTGCCGCCAGGGGGCAGCTCGAACTCCCAGCGCAGCAACCCTGCGGAGGCCAGTGCGTCCGCGGGCGGCGGGTCTGCCGTGACCGACGAGTTCCCGGTGGCGCAGGACCAGCGAAGGCCCGAGTCGTGGACGCTGGCGGGAAGTTCGGGCCCAGCGGTGCCGGACGCGATGGCCCCCAGGTCGGCCAGGTCCGTGCCGAGGGCGACTTCGAGAGGCACACGCAGGGGGCGCCGGGCCGCACTGTGCAAGGTGATGCGCTCCGTCCCGTCCGCATGGCGAATGCGCTCGACGACGAGGTCCGGGTCCGGGCCGGAATGCGGCGAGGCACGCAACGTGCCCACGAAGCGGGACCGGTCGGCCGAGGTCATCCGGGCTTGCACCGTCAGCGGTTCGCGCCCGGCCACGCGGACCTGACATCGGGAGAGCACGCGTCGGCCCGCCCGGTAGAACCCTTCCAGCCCCTGACCGTTCATCTGCCCGTCCTCCGACGAGACGGCGAGTCCCGGGAGCGCGACGCAGATCATTGCGGTGTGCGTGGACGGCAGTTCGACGGGCCGTCGCGGTGGCGGCAAAGTTGTGGCTCGGGACGGTGGAACTGCTCCTGGGGGTGAGGAGATGGACGAGCGCGGCGCCTGACCTGGGGATGGTGGCAGGATCCGGCCCTGGTCCGGAGGTGACGGCAACGAGCGTTTCCGGCCTGTGAGTGGATCGGAGGGTTCGGTCGGACCGGCCGGCCCGGCTGGCAGTCGGTCCGGATGGGCCGGCCGGGGCAGGGAGCGGCCCGGCTCGGCCGGCTCGAGTGCACAGCGCCCAGGGTTGTCCGTGGGAACGGCGGTGAGGCCCTGACCGATCGGCCTGCCCGGGAGCCCGTCCTGACAGTTCGCCCCGATCGCGGGCCCGGGTCGTTCCGTCGTCCCAGGCGGGTACCAGTCCTGGCCGCTCGGTGCGGAGGCGCGTGTGCTGTCGGCCGCAGACCGGGCGTCGCGCCGGGTGGCAAGGTCCGCGTCGGTTGATGAGTGGGCGGCCGCCCCGGGAGACAGCATGGGCCGGCTTGCGCCGGAAGTGTCGTCGCCGGCAGCGGAGGGCGGAGTCGGCTGATGCATGGGGCGGCTTCTTCTGCGCTCGGTGCACCTCGGGCGTGTGCGACGCCGGGTGGGAGGATCCGGACGGACGTGGGCTGTGTGGCGGGCCCCGCCCATCCAGGCGTTCCGCCACTCAGGTGAACGGACCAGCGGTCCTCCGGGTCACGCCTGCGACAGGCCTGCCGGGACGGGCGGCAGCGACGACGCTGAGCAGCCCCGGCCCAGTCCCGTTGCCGCGCGCGGAGCACTCCGCGACTGCCGTCGGTCCGGTCGCCCCGACCGGCGCTCGACCAGAACCTGCTCACGCCTGCTCCTCAGTGCCACCGTCTCCGGGGCGCATGCTTTCGGGGCACTGGTCCCCGCGGCGGGCGGCGCCCTTCCCGGGGGTACGCGGGCGCGTGCGACCGGTCCGTGGGGCGCCGGGACGGCTACCGCTCGCCACTGCCGTCCGCGGGCGCGGGGCGCCCGTGCCACTCCCCCGGCCTTCTGGCCTTGCCGAGCGGGAATGGCTGCGGGTCGTGCCGCTGGAACGGACACGGCGTCGCGGGCGGGGAGCTTCCTCCGACCCCGATTCCGACACCGGTTCCGAGACCAAGTCGGGCATCGATCCCGACACCGACTGCGACACGGATTCCGACTCCGAGACCGATCCCGACACCAGCTCCGGCGCCCGCTCCGACGCCCGGTTCGACTCGACGGCCTGGGCCGTCACCGGCTCTGCGGTCCCCTCCTTGCCGTGCGACTGCTCGGCTGCCGTCCGCCCCCTGCCCCGTCGTTCCGCACGCAGGCAACGGCGGATCGACTCCGGGTCCAGACCCTCGTTGCAGGCCTGGTGCAGGAGCCGGGCGAAGAGGTAGCCCGGATCTGCGCCGAGTGCCATGGCGAGGGCTTCCCGGGCCTCCAGGTCGTCACCCGTGGACCAGGCGACCCAACCGGCCAGCGTCAGCGGTGCCGCCGCGTGTTCGCCGTAGGGTCCGACGCACCGGCGGGCCAGGGCCCGCCAGAGCCGGATGGCGAGTGCGGCCTCCTCGCCCTCCATCCACTCGGCCGCGCGGTCTCGGGTCGCACGGTCCTGGAGGCCGAGAATCAGTGTCGCGGCTTCGTCGTGTGCGAGCAGTTCGTCGTCGCGGAGATCCGCGGTGAGCGTGCCGGACACGGGCCGTGCGCCGGCCAGTCGGCGCATGATCTGCGCGGACAGTTCCAGTGTCTCCTCGGCGACACCCTCACGGCTGGCGTCGTCGAGAATCCTGGGGACCAAGGCCATGCTCGCGGCGTCCAGGGCACTCTCCTGCTCCAGGGCGGCCGCGGTCTCCCAGGGCTGCAGCCTGGCCCGCAGCTCGCGCAGAGTGCCCCGTACCTGCAGGCCGGCGTACGTGGCGGCGGCGGCCAGCACGGAGGTGCCGGGCAGGCCCATGGGCAGGCCTTCGGGCGGACAGCAGGCCTCGTTCCCGCAGCAGTAGGACCAGAAGCGGCCGTCCGAGATGCACAGCGCCTCGATCACCGGCACGTCGAGCCGGCCGCACTCGACCCGCAGTTTCTGGGCCAGCGGACGCAACCGCTCCATGACCTGCCGCCCCGACTCGCCCTTGGCCGGTTCCTGGCAGAGGTAGGCGACCATCTGTTCGGGCCGGGCTCCCCTGCGCTCACTGCCGGTGACGAGTCCGTGGGCCAGCTGCTGGGCAACGGAAGCCCAGTCGTCCGTACTCGCCGGGATGCCGAGCCGGGCACGGCCGCCGAATCGGCCGCGGCCGTCCCTGTCGTGCAGGGCGACGAGGACGATGCTTTCCTCGGGCCGGTACCCCAACAGATAGGGCAGGGCATCGGCCAGTTCGGCCGGGGTGCGCAGCGTGACCTGGTGCTCGGGGCCGTGGCTCTCGTAGGCGGTGCAGTCGACGTGGTCCGGGCGGCCCGGGCGCTCCTCGTGCGCGTCTTGTGCGCCGTACTCGCCCTGCGCGTCGCGCCCGCCGTGGTCGTCCGAAGCGGCCGGGCCGACGTGCTTTTCCGGTCGGCCGGGGTCGCCGTGTCCGTCGTGGTGCTCGGCGCCGTCACGTGCGGCCTTGCCGTTTTCGGGGGATCCAGTGGTTTCGCCGTGGTTCGTCATGCGCAGACGATCTCGCGGAGCGCGGTATTCCGGTTTGCCCTGTGGATAACTCAAGCCAGGGACACATCAAGCACTCCTCGCCTCCACAGGTCCGGTCGGGCTTGTCGGTGCCTTCCTGTTTGATGGGGTGCATGGAGCACACGAGCAACGCGGAACTACGGGCGGCCGCGGACGCGGTCCTCGCCCGCCTCGTCGGGGATGCCACAGGGGTGGCCCGACTGCGCGAGGACCAGTGGCGGGCGATCGAGGCGCTGGTCGCCGACAGACGCCGGGCGCTCGTGGTGCAGCGCACGGGGTGGGGCAAGTCCGCGGTCTACTTCGTGGCGACGTCGCTGCTGCGGGCCCGGGGCAGCGGACCCACGGTCATCGTCTCCCCGCTGCTCGCGCTGATGCGCAACCAGGTCGAGGCCGCGGCCCGGGCCGGTATCCATGCACGGACGATCAATTCCTCGAACACCGAGGAGTGGGACACCGTTCAGGACGAGATCGCCGCGGGTGAGGTCGACGTCCTGCTGGTCAGTCCGGAGCGCCTCAACAACCCGGACTTCCGGGATCAGGTGCTCCCCAAGCTGGCCGCCGCCACCGGACTGCTGGTGGTGGACGAGGCCCACTGCATCTCCGACTGGGGGCACGACTTCCGGCCGGACTACCGGCGACTGCGCACCATGCTCGGTGATCTGCCGCCGGGCGTCCCGGTGCTCGCGACCACGGCCACCGCGAACGCGCGCGTGACCGCCGACGTCGCCGAACAGCTCGGCACCGGTGGCACGTCGGACGCCCTGGTGCTGCGGGGCCCGTTGGACCGGGAGAGCCTGAGCCTGAGCGTGCTGCGGCTGCCGGACGCCGCACATCGTATGGCCTGGCTCGCCGACCACCTGGGCGAGCTGCCGGGTTCCGGGATCATCTACACGCTCACCGTGGCCGCTGCCGAAGAGGTCACTGCTTTCCTGCGGCACCGCGGTCACACGGTCGCTTCCTACACGGGCAGGACCGAGAACGCCGACCGGCAGCAGGCCGAGGACGACCTCCTCGCCAACAGGGTGAAGGCCCTGGTCGCCACCTCCGCTCTGGGCATGGGGTTCGACAAACCTGATCTCGGATTCGTGGTGCACCTGGGATCGCCGTCCTCGCCCATCGCCTACTACCAGCAGGTGGGTCGCGCCGGGCGCGGAGTCGAGCACGCCGAGGTGCTCCTGCTGCCGGGGAAGGAGGACGAGGCGATCTGGGAGTACTTCGCGTCGCTCGCCTTCCCGCCGGAAGACCTGGTACGCCGCACTCTCGATGTCATGGCGAGAGCGGACAGGCCCTTGTCGCTGCCCGCCCTGGAGCCCTTGGTGGAGCTGCGCCGCTCCCGCCTGGAGACCATGCTCAAGGTTCTCGACGTGGACGGGGCGGTCAAGCGCGTCAAGGGCGGCTGGATCGCAACGGGGCAGCCGTGGACGTACGAGGCGGAGCGGTACGACTGGGTCGCGCGGCAGCGCAGGGCCGAGCAGCAGGCGATGCGTGAGTACTCCTCGACGACCGAGTGCCGCATGGAGTTCCTGCAACGCCAGCTGGACGACGAGGGGGCCAAGCCCTGCGGCCGCTGCGACAACTGCGCCGGGGCGCGGTTTACCACGGACATGTCCACGACGGCACTGGACGCGGCGCGGGTGGATCTCGGTCGGGCCGGTGTGGAGGTGGAGCCACGCCGTATGTGGCCGACCGGCCTGCCCGCGATCGGCGTCGACCTCAAGGGACGCATCCCGACCGGTGAACAGGCCGCTCCCGGGCGGGCGTTGGGCCGGCTGTCGGACATCGGCTGGGGCAACCGGCTGCGGCCGATGCTGGCGGCACAGGCCCCCGACGGTCCCGTGCCGGACGACGTGGCGAAGGCCGTCGTGGGCGTGCTCGCCGACTGGGCCAGGGGGCCCGGGGGATGGGCCTCGGGAGCGGCTGACCCGCAGCCGCGCCCGGTGGGTGTGGTGACCGTCTCCTCTCGCACCCGTCCTCAGTTGATCCACTCCCTGGGTGCGCGCATCGCGGAGGTCGGCAGGCTGCCGTTGCTCGGCTCCGTGGAATACGCGAGCGACGCGTCCCACGTCTCCCGAAGCAACAGTGCACAGCGACTGAAGGCACTGGACGGCACGTTGACCGTGCCGCCCGCCCTCGCCTCCGCTCTGGCCGAGGCCGGTGGCCCCGTCCTCCTCGTCGACGACTTCACCGAGACCGGCTGGACGTTGGCGGTCGCGACCCGCATGCTCCGACGTGCCGGTGCGCGGGGGGTGTTGCCACTCGTCCTGGCCGTCCAGGGCTGACCGCGGCGCGACACCGCACGCCCGTCGGCAGTCGCGCCTTGAACCCCCATCTCAACAGTGCACCAACTCGGGGTGAACGGTAGGCGCATGCGTCGTGACGCAACGTACTGGGTAGGGATATAAACCGCAGACCGCCGTGTTTCGGTCAGTGGCCCCAATTGCTCGTTGCCGCATCCAAGTTCGACAGGAAGAATTGAAGTCCGCTCCCCGCACGGCTCGTCCGTGGTCCGGTAGGGCTCTGCTGCGGCGTGCGCTCCCCTGAACATGACCCCGCCCCCAGTGTGGGCGCGTAGCCGAAGGGAGGACCGTGACCTTCGGATTCGCTCCGTCCTCGGCAGCATCCACGTCGACGTCTGCCGACCTGTCCGCCGCATCCGCCAACCCTCTCACCCGCATGCTCGAACCCGCGGAGTGGGCCGCCGCCGGAATTCCTCTGCTGCGCAATCCCCGAGAGGTCGTCAGCGGACTCCACTCCCGGCATCACCCAAGGCCCGCGACCGCGGTGGTGGCCGTCCTCGATCCGGACGAACGCCTGTGCGCGAGCGCCTCGTTCACCCGCCGCCCGGCTCCGGCCGACGGCTGGATGTTCCGCAACACGCTGCTCGCGCAGCTTCGCCGGGTCATCCCGCACGATCTGCGGCGCCGCACACCTGTGCGCACCGCGGTGCTGCTCTACTGCCGTGAGGGCGACGCGCGTTGGACCGAGGAGGACGGCGCATGGATGTGGGGCCTGCGTGACGCGTGCACACTGCACGGACTGCGCTGCGGGGCGTACATCACGCTGACCCGGGACGGCTGGCAGGTGCTCGGTGAGGGCCGTGGCGGACGCCGTCCCAACGCGGACTCCTCACCGGAGCCCTTCGGATTGTCCGAGGCGCCGCCCCCGCTGCCCCGCACCGGTGGCGCCGCCTCGGAGGTCCTGCGCCGCGCCGCGGCCCGCTGACAACACCGACCGGGTCACGCCCGACCGACCAGCAGACTCCCTTCGTACGCCGGCTTCGCGGCGCCGAGGGGAGTTGCACACGACGACCCGGGCCGCCCGTCGGCACTCCGAGCAACCACCGCCCCATGGCGTGGGGGACCGTCGCTGCACGAACGGCGGACGCTGCCCGCCGAGGCGCTGCCGCTCCCCCACCTGCTGGTCACACACCACAGAAGTGGACGGAAACACTCGCGCAGCGGTCATCCCGACGGGATCTGCGCACACCGAAACGCCCGCTGCGCCGATGCCGCCACCGCGGCGTCCTCGTCGCTCCGGCGTCCCCGTGGACGTACCGGAACAGGCTCAGACGCCCGCGCCCAGCACCGAGTTGATCTGCTGCGGGTCGCCGCAGACGATCAGCAGGGCCCCGGCCCGGGTGAGGGCCAGCGGAAGTGCGGAGGCGGCTGTTGCGTCGGAACCGCCGTTGACGGCAACCACGACCACGGGGCGCAAGGCCGCGCGACCGGCGACAGCGGCGTCGGTGTAGAAGACGTCGTCGCCCGCGTCGTGCTGCGCCCAGTAGGAGGCTTCACCGAAGGACAGCTCGTGGGCGGCCCACGGGTGCTGTTCGCCGGTGGTGATCACCAGAACGTCTCCGGGGGCACGACCCGAGTCCAGAAGCAGGTCCACTGCTTCCTCGGCGGCGTCGAGCGCACCCTCCGCCGAGGCCGGGATCAGCTGGATCTGCGGGGTCGCCGAAGCAGAGGCAGGGGCAGCCGGGACCGAGGGTCCGGGCTGGGCCACGGCCACGTCACGCGCCGTGCGCTGCACCGGCGCCGTGGGCCGGAGCGGACCAGGACGACCGGGACGCGGCGGAGCCGCGGGACGGGGACCGGGTACGGGACGGGGGGTCGGCGCGGTGCGGCCGCTGGCCGGCGTGGCGCGGGGACCCTGGGCACTCTCGTGAATCTGAGGCTCCTCGGGAATGAGAGGCATGGGCTGATATTTATCAAACGTTGGTGCGGCTCGCGTCGGCGGGTGGCACATGAGCGCGAGCGGAATCGTCAGAAGTCGAAGCCGAGCTGACCCTCGATCTCCGGAACGCCTCCGTCCGCCCAACTGCGGACCTTCTTGAGATGTCGCCACTGGGGCAGCGCATCAAGATACGCCCACGACAACCGGTGGTACGGGGTGGGCCCCCGCTCCGCCAGTGCGGCCTTGTGCACGGGCGACGGATACCCGGCGTTGTCCGCAAAACCGAAGTCTGCATGGTCGATACCCAGTTCGGCCATCATTTTGTCGCGCTGAACCTTGGCGATCACCGAGGCCGCCGCGACCGCCACGCACGACTGGTCACCCTTGATGACCGTACGGACCTGCCAGGGCGAGCCGAGATAGTTGTGCTTGCCGTCGAGGATCACCGCGTCGGGACGGACCGGCAGAGCCTCGAGGGCGCGTCCCGCCGCCAGGCGCAGTGCCGCGGTCATGCCCAGCTCGTCGATCTCCTCCGGCGAGGCGTGCCCCAGCGCGTACGAGGTCACCCACTTCTGCAGTTCCACGGCAAGGACAGTGCGCCGCTTGACGGTGAGCAGCTTGGAGTCGGTCAGGCCCTCGGGAGGCCGGCGCAGTCCCGTGATCGCCGCGCAGACGGTGACGGGGCCGGCCCACGCACCGCGCCCCACCTCGTCGACACCGGCAATGATCTTCGCTCCGGTCGTGGCGCGAAGGGAGCGCTCGACGGTGTGAGTAGGCGGTTGGTACGGCATGGCGCCCTCAGCCTACGCCCCGTGGATCACCCGGCGACACCCCGGCTCCCACTACCACTTCCAGGACGGCGGCTCCCCGCACTCAGCCAACGCCCGGTCGCAGCAGCGGAACCATCAACTGGTCGATCATTTCCTTGAGATCACGGTCCTCCCATTCGCTTCCGCGCAGCTTGGAGCGGTACATCATCATGGCCGGGATGGCATCGAAGACATAGCTGTTCGCCGCGTCGGGTCGCACCTCCTTCCGCTCTATGCCACGGGTGATGACCTCACGAAGCAGCTTGATGGTGGGCTCCACGATCCCGTCGAAGATCACGCCATGGAAGCGCTCCGCCTGAATCGGGTCGCATTCGTGAATCACAGAGCGGACCGCGAAGCCGGGGCGCGAGAACATCGCCGCACGTGCCTGCCGGCACAGCGCGAGCAGATCTTCGCGCACACTGCCCAGATCCGGCGCCTCCTCTATGCGCGGCAGCCCCGCCTGCAGGGCATCGGCGACGAGATCCTCTTTGGACGACCAGCGCCGATAGACGGCGGCCTTGCCGGTCTGGGCGCCGGCGGCGACGCCCTCCATGGTGAGGCCGTTCCAGCCGACCGTGCTGAGCTGTTCCAGGGCGGCATCGAGGATCGCGCGTTCGAGTACGGCGCCGCGCCGACGGAGGGAGGCCGCCTGAGCGGGGGCGGCCGTCCAGCGCGAAGTAGCCATCTACGTATCTCCAGCGAGCAGGGGGAGCGGGTTTTCGGGGATGGAAGAGCACCACGTGGCGACAACGGGGGATTCACCACATGACACCAATTTAAGTGAACGCTTGCGTTCACTATCGGGGACTCACTACGGTTGACGCGGCAGTGAACGCGAGCGTTCACTAACGCATTCGTGGGGGACCCATAGTGACAACCTCTCAGTTGATCAAGGAACAGAAGCCAGGTGCGGCGCGACGGGAGGGGCATCCCGGCATTGCGCTCGCAGTCATCGCGGCCTGCCAACTCATGGTGGTACTCGACGCGACGATTGTGAACATCGCACTCCCGCACATTCAAGACGCTCTGAAGTTCAGCACCACCGACCTCACCTGGGTCGTCAGCGCCTACACGCTCACCTTCGGCGGCCTGCTGCTTCTGGGCGGGCGCGCCGGGGATATCCTCGGCCGCCGCCGGGTCTTCATGACCGGCATCGTGCTGTTCACCTTCGCCTCGCTGCTCGGCGGACTCGCCCAGGAACCCTGGCAGTTGTTGGCCGCACGGGTCCTGCAGGGCATGGGCGGCGCGATTGCGTCGCCCACCGCGTTGGCGCTCATCACCACCACGTTCCCGGAAGGCCCGGAGCGCAACCGGGCCTTCGGCGTCTTCGCCGCCGTCTCCGCGGGTGGCGGCGCGATCGGCCTGCTGGCCGGCGGCATGCTCACCGAGTGGCTCAACTGGCGCTGGGTGTTCTTCGTCAACCTGCCGATCGGCATCGTGATCACCCTGCTCGCGCCGCTCTACATCAGCGAGTCCGAACGGCACACGGGCCGCTTCGACATCGCGGGGGCCGTGACCTCGACGGCGGGCATGGCTTCCCTCGTCTACGGCTTCATCCGCGCAGCGGACGACGGCTGGCGGGACAGCCTGGCCATCGGCTCCTTCGGCGCCGCCGTGGTCCTGCTGGTGGCCTTCGCGCTCATCGAGTCCCGGGCCAAGGAGCCGATCACTCCGCTGCGGATGTTCGCCGACCGGAACCGCTCCGGAACGTACGTGATCATGTTGAGCCTGGCCGCGGCGATGTTCGGCATGTTCTTCTACATCGTTCTCTTCGTGCAGAACGTGCTGGGGTACAGCCCCATCCAGGCCGGTCTCGCGTTCCTGCCGGTGACCGTCGTGATCGCGCTCGGCGCCGGCCTGTCCCAGAGGTTCCTGCCGGTGCTGGGGCCCAAGCCGTTCATGCTCACCGGCTCGGCTCTCGCGGTGATCGGACTGGCCTGGCAGACCCTCATCAGCTCCAGCAGCTCGTATGCGGGCGGAGTGCTCGGTCCGATGCTGGTCTTCGGCTTCGGCATGGGCCTGAACTTCGTGACGCTGACGGTCACAGCGGTCTCTGGTGTCGCCCAGCACGAGGCGGGGGCGGCCTCCGGACTGCTCAACGCCACGCAGCAGGTGGGTGGTTCGCTCGGTCTGTCCATCCTGACGACGGTGTTCGGGTCGGCCAGCAAGGACGAGGCGCAGAAGCAGCTGCCGAAGTTCCTCGCCAACGGTTCGGCGGAGCAAAAGACAGAGTTCGCGAAGACGCACCAGCTGCCCGGAACCTGGGGACACGAGGTGCTCGCCCAAGGGATTTCCATGGGCTTCGTGGCGGCCGCGGCCATGGCTGTGCTCGCCTTCGGCACTGCCTGGTTCGTGATCCGGGTCCGCAAGAGCGACCTGGAAGCACTCGCCGGCACGGCGGGAGCAACGGTCGGCTGAACGGGCCGCCCCCACACGGAGCCGCGGAGGGCCGGACCGAGTCCGGGGGACCGACGGCGAGGACGTCGGTCCGGCCCTCCGTGCCCGTCCCGCGGGGCACAGCAAGGTCAGGACTGAAAGCACCGCCCAGACGGCCACGAACTGCACGACTCACCCCCGGACCTTTCGCGCCTCAGATGCAGTGCACCCGCTCCTGCGCCTCACACGGCTGATGTCAGGACAACGGCCGCACGGTCACGCAGAGTTCCCGGCAAACACGGAGAGTTTCCACCAGTCTCTCCGGGCGATCTCCACAGGTTGCAAAGGATTCAAGCTGACGGTGCCCGGACGGTCGGCACCCAGTCCGGGAGTGCCTCCGTCAGCCCCGCCCACTCGGCAGGCGGCAGGCCGGCCTTCCCGGCAGCGAGCACCCCGCCCACAATGGCGCAGGTGGTATCCACGTCACCACCGACCTGCGCAGTCGTCCAGAACGCCTGCTCGAAGTCGCCGAGGGCCCGCGCCGCCGACCAGAGCGCGAAGGGCACGGTGTCATGGGCGGACGTACGCCGTCCGCAGCCCAGTACGGCCGCGACGGTGCCCGCGTCGGCGTAGTCGAGCATGTCCCGTGCGCGCCGCAGGCCCGCGCCGACGGCGCTCTTCGGGACGAGCGCGACGACTCCGTCGAGGAGTGCCTCAGGGCTCGGCGGACCGCCGGGGGCTGCGACCAGCGCGGCGGCGGCCGCAACCGCCATGGAGCCGACGACGGCCTCGCGGTGCTGGTGCGTGGGATACGCGGAGATCTCCGCCTGATGAGTCGCCTGTTCCGGGTCGTCCGCGTACCAGGCGCCCAGCGGGGCGATCCGCATGGCCGCTCCGTTGCCCCAGGAGCCCTGTCCGTGGAAGAGGTCGGCGGCCAGCTCGCGCCAGTCCCCGCCCTCTCGAACCAGCCGCAGCAGACGGTTGACCGCGGGACCGTACCCACGGTCGAAGTCGTGGTGGTGGGCGAAGGACTGCGCCAGGGCGTCCTGGTCGATGCGGTGGTGAGCGGCCAGGACCGCCACCACGGAGCAGGCCATCTCCGTGTCGTCGGTCCACTGCCAGGGGCCTGGCGGCAGCTCGCGACGCTGCAGCAGTGGATAGTTCGCCGGCACGAAGAACTGCGAGCCCAGCGCATCCCCCACGGCCAGTCCACGCAGGCTGGCCACGGCGCGGTCCAGGCGCCCGTCGGGAGAGGAGTCAGGGGTCATCGCTCTGCCACTCTATCCGGTGATCCCGTACGGTTCCGGATCTCGCCAGCGTTCGAAAGGCCGGTCCAGCACGTACTTGCCGTCGTCGCCGAGAACGAGCATCCGCATTTCCGCGTTCCCCGGATTCGACAGCGACTCGAATTCCGCGACCGTCCAGTGGAACCAGCGCATGCAGAACAGCCGCATGGCCAGGCCGTGGGTCACCAGCAGCACGTTGGACGGGTGGTCGGGGGCCTCGAAGCTGCGGTACAGGCTCTCCAGGAAGCCGCCGACCCGGTCGTACACGTCGGCGCCGGACTCCCCCTGGGCGAAGCGGTAGAAGAAGTGGCCGTACGCGTCCCGGTAGGCCTTCTGGAGGCGCACGTCGTCGCGGTCCTGCCAGTTTCCCCAGTCCTGCTCGCGCAGCCGGGGCTCCTCCCGTACCCGTATGAGCTCGGGATCGAGATGGAAGGCGCGCAGGGTCTCGTGCGTGCGCCGGTACGGTGACACGTACACGCTGACGCGCTCACGGCCGAAGACCTCGCGCAACCGCTTGCCGGTCTCCTCGGCCTGCTGCCAGCCGCGCTCGGTCAGCGCCAGTGCATGGTCGGGCTCCCGCTCGTAAACGGTGTCATCAACATTGCCCGTTGACTCTCCGTGCCGGACAAGGACGATGCGCCGTGGTCGTGCCATGCCGAAACCCTAGATCGGGTGACGCCCGATCGAGCACTCGTACGGGCTCATACAGCGTAGGTCACACACTTCCTGCACCACTGGCCACACCAGGGCGCACCATGAAATGCGTCCGGTTTCCAAACCCACGCGTCAGACCGTCCAGGTCGGCTCCAGCTCAATGATGTCGCCCGTGAGAGCCGCCACGTCCGCCTCCGTCTGTGCCCGCAGGGCGAGCCGCTCCACGCGCTCCGTGCGGTACTTGCCGTGTTCGGCGGCCGACCGCCACATGGACAGCACCAGGAACTCATGGCCCGGCGCCTCGCCGAACAGGCCGCGGATCATGCCGGGAGAGCCGGCCATGGCCGGATTCCAGACCTTCTCCTGCATCAGCGTGAAATGCTCGGCCCGTTCCTCGTGCACTCGGCAGAGGGCGACCCGCAGCAGGTCCGCGTCCGTGAAGCGCGGTTCGAAGCCGGTCTTCACGTCGAAGCGGTAGTCGAAGAGCTTGACCTGGGCATCCTTGAACGTGCCCGACTGAGCCGCCGCCAGCCGATCGTGGGAACGGGCCATGAAGGAGTCGTAGAAGGCACGGCTCTCCCAGAAGGCGAAGATGTGGGCCACTCCTGTGCGTCCCCGGCTCCAGCCACCACCTTGTCCCCGAAACCCCGGCTCCCCCAGAAGCCCCGCCCACTTTCGCTGCCCCCGCTCGAAGCCGCGGCGGTCCACCACGGTGCAGCGAATCCACTTGACCAGCACCGCGCCATGGTAAGGCCACGGAGCGTGGCGCCGGTCACGCTCCGGTGGACAGCTCCGGCGCACACCTGCACGCGCGCGTGGCAGGATGGACAACAGGCCCAGTCCGCCGCGCAGTTCGGGCCGGACAGGGGCACACGGGGAAACGGGGAAGGGGAGATCCGGTGACCGGCATCAACAAGGGGATCCGCAAGGTCGAGGTCGCACTCAAGTGGGACCCCAGTCCGGCGGGAGAGGCGGACACCGATCTCGACATCGTCGCCGCCACCTATCCGGCGGACGACGCCTACGGCGATCCCGCCTATGTGGTGCACTTCGACAGCCGCTCCCCGGACGGCACGATCTACCTCAACCGAGACAGCAAGGACGGCAAGGGCTTCGGCTGGGACGAGGTCATGACGCTGGAGTTGGAGCGGCTCAGCGAGCGGTACGCACGCGTGGTGGTCGGCGTGGTCATCCAGCAGCGCACGGCGCACCGGACCTTCGTCGGCGTGATCAACCCGGGGCTGCGCATCCGCGAGGGCTACACCGTTCTGGCCGAGGACGACTTCGGTGACGTCCTCGGGGCGACGGCGGCGACGGTCGGGGAGTTCATACGCGACGAGTCCGGCGAGTGGACGTTTCGCCCCGGGATCCACGGCTTCGAGGACGACCCGGCGACGTTCACCCGGGACATGGGCCGGGCGCACCAGCCCTGACGTCCGTCAGCCGGCGGTCCATCCCGGGACCGTCGGCAACACGTTCTCGGCGACACGGAACAGGGCCGCGTCGTCGGGCGTCGCGAAGTCCTGGCGCCAGATGGCGACTTCGAAGTAGCCGCCGCCGTCCTTGGCGTCCCGGGCGACCAAGAGGCTGCGGGCGATGCCTCCAGGGCCGCTCTTGGCCTTGCCGCCGCCCACCAGGTTGAAGCTCAGTGCGATGGTCCGGTCCGAGTAGACGATCGCGGGATGCCCGAGCACCGTTTTCGTCTCTGCGCGCGTGCCCAGAAGACCGGCCATGTCGGCCACGCCGAACTCGTCGTCGGATGCCGACAGCCTCACGGAGTACGTCTTCAGGTCGACGTCCGCCTCGGGGGTGGTGATTTTCGTGCCGTCCGCCGAGGTGATCGTGCTCTCGTTGCCGTCGGCCGTCTCCGCGTACTCCTCCGGTGTGCCGAGCAGCGCCGGCAGGTCCGGGCGGTTGAGTGCCGTGCAGAGCTGGGCGCCCGAGACAGGTTTCGACGGCTTGTCGTGCGTGGCCGTGCAGGTGGCCGGCCCGCGGTCGGCGGACGCCTTCGAGTCCAGGTCCAGCGCCCACAGGAGCCCTGCGAGGCCCCCGACCACCACGATCGCGGCGATCACCTGAGCCGCCACATTCATGGGCTTCTCAGGCTCGCTCGTTGCCTTTTTGGAGTCGGCGAAATCGTCGACCATGTCCCCCACGTTCCCCACCCTGCCGTTCGCGCCGGTCGTGCGCGGGGGGAGCCTAGCCTGTGATCGACCCGAAGGGGAACAAGTTTTCGCACGGAATGGCCGAGGGCGGCGGAGCCATGAAACGCTCCGCCGCCCTCAACCGCTGGTCACTACTGCGTCAGCTGCAACCGCTGGTCGAGCCGCAGCCCTCGCAGATGTAGCAGGAGCCGGCCCGCTGCATCTTCGTACCGCAGGAGAAGCACAGCGGGGCGTCCGCCTGGATGCCCAGCTGCATCTCCACCAGCTCGGCGCTGGTGTGGGCCTGCTTCGGGGCGGGCTTGGCCGCCTCGACCTCGACACGCGGCGTGGCCACGGCCTTCAGCTCCTGGGCGCGCGGCGCCGACTGGGCCAGGCCCTCGACGTCGACCTCGTCATCGGAGGGCTCGTACGAGCCGGTCTCCAGATGACGCTGGCGCTCCTCGGCGGAGTGGATGCCAAGGGCGGAGCGCGTCTCGAAGGGCAGGAAGTCCAGCGCCAGGCGGCGGAAGATGTAGTCGACGATCGACTGCGCCATCCGCACGTCCGGGTCGTCCGTCATACCGGCCGGCTCGAAGCGCATGTTGGTGAACTTCGAGACGTACGTCTCCAGCGGCACGCCGTACTGGAGGCCGACGGAGACCGCGATGGAGAAGGCGTCCATCATGCCCGCGAGGGTGGAGCCCTGCTTGGACATCTTCAGGAAGACCTCGCCGAGACCGTCGTCCGGGTAGGAGTTGGCGGTCATGTAGCCCTCGGCGCCGCCGACCGTGAAGGACGTCGTGATGCCGGGACGGCCCTTGGGCAGACGCTTGCGGACCGGGCGGTACTCGATGACCTTCTCGACCGTCTCGCGGATGGCCGCCTCGGCCTTCTCCGTGACCTCGGCCTTCTCCTTCTCCTTGGTCTTGGCGGAGAGCGGCTGGCCGACCTTGCAGTTGTCGCGGTAGATGGCGAGCGCCTTGACGCCCATCTTCCAGGCCTCGAAGTAGATCTCCTCGACCTCCTCGACGGTCGCCGACTCCGGCATGTTGACCGTCTTGGACAGGGCGCCGGAGATCCACGGCTGGATCGCGGCCATCATGCGGACGTGGCCCATCGCGGAGATGGAGCGCTCACCCATGGCGCAGTCGAACACCTCGTAGTGCTCGTGCTTGAGGCTCGGGGCGTCGACGACATTGCCGTGCTCGGCGATGTGGGCGACGATCGCCTCGATCTGCTCCTCCTGGTAGCCCAGGCGGCGCAGCGCCTGCGGAACCGTGCCGTTGACGATCTGCATCGAGCCGCCGCCGACCAGCTTCTTGAACTTGACCAGGGCGAGGTCGGGCTCGAGGCCGGTGGTGTCGCAGGACATCGCCAGACCGATGGTGCCGGTCGGGGCGATGACCGACGCCTGGGAGTTGCGGAAACCGTTCTTCTCACCGAGGCGCAGCACGTCCTGCCAGGCCTCCGTGGCGGCGGCCCAGACCGGCGTGTCCAGGTCGTCCATGCGGACGGCGACGGCGTTCGCGTCGGCGTGCTGCTTCATGACGCGGTTGTGAGCGCTCGCGTTGCGGGCGTAGCCGTCGTACGGGCCGACGACCGCGGCGAGTTCGGCGGAGCGCCTGTACGACGTGCCGGTCATCAGGGAGGTGATGGCACCGGCGAGGGCGCGGCCGCCGTCGGAGTCGTAGGCGTGGCCGGTCGCCATCAGCAGGGCGCCGAGGTTGGCGTAACCGATGCCGAGCTGGCGGAACGCGCGGGTGTTCTCACCGATCTTCTGGGTCGGGAAGTCCGCGAAGCAGATGGAGATGTCCATCGCGGTGATGACCAGCTCGACGACCTTCGCGAAGCGCTCGACCTCGAAGGACTGGTGGCCCTTGCCGTCGTCCTTCAGGAACTTCATCAGGTTCAGCGACGCCAGGTTGCAGGACGTGTTGTCCAGGTGCATGTACTCGCTGCAGGGGTTCGAGCCGTTGATTCGGCCGGACTCCGGGCAGGTGTGCCAGTGGTTGATGGTGTCGTCGTACTGGATGCCCGGGTCGGCGCAGGCCCAGGCGGCCTCGGCCATCTTGCGGAACAGGGCCTTGGCGTCGACCTCTTCGATGACCTCGCCGGTCATCCGCGCGCGCAGGCCGAATTTGCCGCCCTGCTCGACCGCCTTCATGAACTCGTCGTTCACACGGACCGAGTTGTTGGCGTTCTGGTACTGGACGGAGGTGATGTCCTCGCCACCGAGGTCCATGTCGAAGCCCGCGTCGCGCAGGGCGCGGATCTTCTCCTCCTCCTTCACCTTGGTCTCGATGAAGTCCTCGATGTCGGGGTGGTCGACGTCGAGAATGACCATCTTGGCGGCACGGCGGGTGGCGCCACCGGACTTGATGGTGCCGGCCGACGCGTCGGCGCCGCGCATGAAGGAGACCGGCCCGGACGCGTTGCCGCCCGAGGACAGCAGCTCCTTGGAGGAGCGGATGCGGGAGAGGTTCAGGCCGGCGCCGGAGCCGCCCTTGAAGATCATGCCCTCTTCCTTGTACCAGTCGAGGATCGACTCCATGGAGTCGTCGACGGCCAGGATGAAGCAGGCGGAGACCTGCTGGGGCTGCGGGGTGCCCACGTTGAACCACACGGGGCTGTTGAAGCTGAAGATCTGGTGCAGGAGGGCGTACGCCAGCTCGTGCTCGAAGATCTCCGCGTCGGCGGGCGAGGCGAAGTACTTGTAGTCCTCGCCGGCCTTCCGGTACGTCTTCACGATGCGGTCGATGAGCTGCTTCAGGCTCACCTCGCGCTGCGGGGTGCCGACGGCACCGCGGAAGTACTTGCTGGTGACGATGTTGACCGCGTTCACCGACCAGAAGTCGGGGAACTCGACGCCGCGCTGCTCGAAGTTGACCGAGCCGTCGCGCCAGTTGGTCATGACGACGTCACGGCGCTCCCAGGCCACCTCGTCGTACGGGTGCACGCCGGGGGTGGTGTGGATGCGCTCGATACGCAGTCCCTTGGTCGCCTTGGTGCCCTTGGCGCGGGAACTCCGTGCCGGACCGCTCGCCGTCTCTGTCATGCCGCCTCCCTGGTACGGGCTAAAACGCCCTGAAGTGCCCCGATGTTCCCGTGGCACATGTTGTGTCTGGTGTTGCGGGCATCTCGCGCTGCCGCCCGCAACAGGTCTTCGATGGCCGCCGTCCGGCCGGAATCGGGGTATCCGCCCGGTTCCGGCCCGCCGATCAGTCGGCGGCGTGCGCGGGCTCGGGGACCTGAGCAGTCCCTCCGGGCCCGCAGTCTTCTTCCTGGCCCCCCGCGACAGCGTCCTCGCGGTCGTCGTTGTCCGCGGCGACTGGTCGCCTCTCCTCCCTGAGTTCCGCGATCGCGGCCTCGAAGTCCTCGAGCGAGTCGAAAGCCCGGTAGACGGAGGCGAACCGCAGATACGCGACGAGGTCGAGCTCCTGCAGCGGGCCGAGTATGGCCAGACCCACGTCGTGGGTGGTCAGTTCGGCGCTTCCGGTGGCCCGCACCGCCTCCTCGACCCGCTGGCCGAGCAGGGCGAGTGCGTCCTCGGTGACAGGCCGCCCCTGGCATGCCTTGCGCACGCCGTTGATGACCTTGGTACGACTGAAAGGCTCGGTGACTCCGGACCGCTTGACCACCATGAGCGAGCACGTCTCCACGGTCGTGAAACGACGGGAGCAGTCCGGACACTGGCGGCGCCTGCGGATCGACGTGCCGTCGTCGGTCGTACGACTGTCGACGACACGGCTGTCGGGGTGCCTGCAGAAGGGGCAGTGCATGAACTCCCAACCCTCCTCACAGCAGACTCAATAGCCTCGCTGGGCCTCATGGGCCCCTCGAAGCAGCCCCAAGCATAGGCGATCGCCAGGAGCCTGAAGACCCGGGGGACCACAACTTCTGGGCTGCTGTTGCAATCCAACCACTAGATGTGGGGATTGGCCCATGCATGCACGTCGTACGCGCGTGTCGCGCACGCATTGGCATGTGCCATGCGCCCGGCGCGGCGCACCTGATCCCAGGTGCACAGCCGTACCGTTACGGCGCATGCGGAGATACCGTGGGCGCCGCAGGGAGGGGACGTGGGGCTCCCGCAGAGATGGAGAGCTGTGCCCGGTTGACGGAATGCCAGATGGCAGACTGGGGCAGTAACCCACGAGGTCAGCACCCCGGCGGTGAAGAGTACAACAATGGGCCCTTTTGTCCGCCAGGTGCCGCGTTAGCTATACACCCAGACACATGATCAAGTACGGCGATCCATATTTTTTCACTCGAACGTGTGTTTGGCGCAACCTTTCGAAAGCAACTACCGTTGTCCAGCAGGGAGACCATCGAGAGGGGCCGACGTGACCACCACCGCAGACAGTGCCACCATCACTGCCCAGGACCGCTCCCAGGGCCGACTCGAGCCGGTGCATGCGATGAACGAAGCCGTGAATCCCGAGGGGCCCAAGCGCTCCCTACCGGGCCGACCTCCAGGCATCCGGGCGGACAGCTCGGGCCTCACCGACCGGCAGCGCCGGGTGATCGAGGTCATCAGGGACTCCGTGCAGCGGCGCGGCTACCCGCCGTCGATGCGGGAGATCGGCCAGGCGGTCGGCCTCTCCAGCACCTCCTCGGTCGCACACCAGCTGATGGCACTGGAGCGCAAGGGCTTCCTGCGCCGCGACCCGCACCGCCCGCGCGCGTACGAGGTGCGCGGCTCCGACCAGGGCGCGTCCGTGCAGCCCACCGACACCGCCGGCAAGCCCGCCGCGTCGTACGTCCCGCTGGTCGGCCGCATCGCCGCCGGTGGCCCGATCCTCGCCGAGGAGTCGGTCGAGGACGTCTTCCCCCTCCCCCGCCAGCTGGTCGGTGACGGCGAGCTGTTCGTGCTGAAGGTCGTCGGCGACTCCATGATCGAGGCCGCGATCTGCGACGGCGACTGGGTCACGGTGCGCCGCCAGCCGGTCGCCGAGAACGGCGACATCGTCGCGGCCATGCTCGAAGGCGAGGCGACCGTCAAGCGCTTCAAGCGCGAGGACGGCCACGTCTGGCTCCTCCCTCACAACGCGGCGTACGAGCCGATCCCCGGCGACGACGCGACCATCCTCGGCAAGGTGGTGGCAGTGCTGCGGCGCGTGTGACGGCTGCGGCGGGCGGTTCGTGGAGAACCACCCTCTGACCGGGCCCCGGGACCCCTGCGCCGGTTCCGGGGCCCTGTGCTGTCCGGACCCCGCCGGCGCGTGTTCCGCGCATCAGGGTTGGTCTGTCACGCCGCCGCGACAGACCAACCCCGTGGTCATTCGGCCTCTGTCTTCTTCGCTTCGGCCTCTGACTTCTTCGCCGCCGCGTCGATGGCCGCCAGCGACTTCCGGACCTGGTTACGGTCCGTCGTGTACCAGAAGTCGGGCAGTGACGCCTTCAGATAGCTGCCGTAGCGCGCCGTGGCCAGTCGTTGATCGAGTACGGCGACCACCCCGCGGTCCCCCGAGGCCCGTACGAGGCGGCCGGCGCCTTGGGCCATGAGCAGCGCGGCGTGTGTGGCGGCGACGGCCATGAAGCCGTTGCCTCCCGCGTCCTCCACCGCCTTCTGCCGGGCGCTCATCAGCGGGTCGTCCGGACGCGGGAACGGGATCTTGTCCATGACGACGAGCTGGCAGCTGGGGCCTGGGACGTCGACGCCCTGCCAGAGTGACAGCGTGCCGAACAGGCAGGTCATCGGGTCGGCGGCGAAATTCTTGATCAGCTCACCGAGCGTCTCCTCGCCCTGGAGGAGAATCGGGAACTCCGGGATCCGGGAGCGCAGTTCCTCGGCGGCGAGCTGTGCGGCGCGCATGGAGGAGAAGAGGCCGAGGGTGCGGCCGCCGGCCGCCTGGATCAACTCCGTCAGCTCGTCCAGCATGTCCGCGCGGTCGCCGTCCCGCGCGGGGCGCGACAGATGTCTGGCGACGTAGAGGATGCCCTGCCTGGGGTAGTCGAAGGGCGAGCCGACATCGACACCCTTCCACTGCGGGAGGTCCTCACCCTCGGTGCCCTCCGGTGCGAGCCCGAGGGAGGCGCCGACCCCGTTGAAGTCGCCGCCCAGCTTCAGCGTCGCCGAGGTCAGGACGACGGAGCGGTCCGCGAAGAGCTTCTCCCTCAGGAGTCCCGACACGGACATGGGAGCGACGCGGAGGGAGGCGCCGAAACGGTCGTGTCGCTCGTACCAGACGACGTCCCACTCGGAGCCGTTCGTGATCCGCTCCGCCACGTCGTGCACCGTCTCGACGGAGGCCAGCGCCTGCTTGCGGACCGCGTCCTCGTCCTGGACGGACTTGTCCCGGGTCGCGCCGATCGCGGAGATCACCGTACGGCAGGCGTCGCGCAGTGCCATGAGGGCGTACCCGAGGTCCTCCGGGATCTCCTCCAGACGGCCCGGCAGGGCCAGCTCCATCAGCCGCTCGAAGCCCTCGGCAGCGGTCTGGAGCTGGTCGGCGGCCTTCTCGTTGACCAGCTTCGCGGCGCGGCGGACCGCACGGTTGACCTGGCCGGGCGTGAGTTCACCGGTGGCCACTCCGGTGACCCGGGAGACCAGCTCGTGCGCCTCGTCGACGATCAGCACCTCGTGCTGTGGGAGGACCGGAGCGCCCTCGATGGCGTCGATCGCGAGCAACGCGTGGTTGGTGACGACCACCTCGGCCAGCTTGGCACGCTCGCGGGCCATCTCGGCGAAGCACTCGGCGCCGTACGCGCACTTCGTCGCACCCAGGCACTCCCGCGAGGAGACCGACACCTGCGCCCAGGCCCGGTCGGAGACGCCGGGGGTGAGGTTGTCGCGATCGCCGGTCTCCGTCTCGTCCGACCACTCGCGCAGTCGCAGCAGGTCCTGGCCCAGCTTGCTGGTGGGCGCGGCCGCCTCGAACTGGTCGAAGAGCCCTTCCTCCTCGTCCTGCGGGACACCCTCGTGGAGTCGGTGCAGGCAGAGGTAGTTCGACCTGCCCTTCAGCATCGCGAACTCCGGGCGGCGGCGCAGCAGGGGGTGCAGCGCATCGACGGTGCGCGGCAGATCCCGCTCGACGAGCTGGCGCTGCAGGGCGAGGGTGGCCGTCGCCACGACGACACGCTCCCCGTGCGCGAGCGCGGGCACGAGGTAGCCCAGCGACTTTCCGGTGCCGGTGCCGGCCTGGACCAGCAGATGGGAACCGTCGTCGATCGCCTCCGCGACGGCTTCGGCCATGGTCACCTGGCCGGGGCGCTCCGTACCGCCGACGGCGGTGACGGCAGCATGCAGGAGTTCGGGGAGTGAGGGCTTCGTCATAGCGCGACCACCCTACGACCCGGCACTGACAAACGGGTGATCAAGACGGGGACGAGGGGCGGGATCAAGACCGGATGCTCCTCGGGCGAGGGTCGGAGTGGATCGGTCGGAAAGATCGTCTCGGGTGACCTTGGGACCGGCGCTGCGGAAAATCGGATGTGGGGCAGTGGGAACCGGATCGGTGCGGGCGGCGTACCAAGAGTGATGCTGCCGCGACACCGAGTCACAGCAGATCGCGCAGGGACCGGTCTCGGATCATGAGGGCGGCCCGCTTGGCGGGCAGGTCGACCTCAGCGGCGAACCGGAAGCCTGCGCTCAGAAAAGCGGCGACGGAGGGGGTGTTGCGAAGGTCGGGTTCCGCAATGACGCGTGCGCAGGCGGGCCGCCTGTCGAGGACGAGGTCGGCCACGGCTCTGAGCAGGGTGCTGCCGAGTTTGCGGCCTCGGTCGGCGACCCCACCGATGAGGAGGTGCAGTCCGGTGTCGTGAGGCCGAAGGGGGTAGTGACGGGCCACCGGGTCGAGGTCCGCCCGGTAGATCTCCCAGTAGCTCATCGGGGTGCCCTCCAGCACGCCGAGGCACGGAACACTGCGTCCGTCGCCGGAGAGCTGGGCCCGTAGATGGCTCTCGGTCAGGGTCGGAGGCCCTGCCAGCTCCCAGAACTCCGCGACGGCAGGGTCGTTCATCCAGCGGCTGATCAGCGGCAGGTCCCGCTCGACGTGCACGGTGGCGAGATGGAAGACGCCCACGGGTGTGACGACGGGCCCCCAGCCGGCGACACGGTCGAGGAGGTCGTCGTCGGCTCTGCTGACGCAAACGCGCGGTGCTGGATCTGCACACCGGCTTCGTGGCTCGTCGGAGGCGGTTTCCGCTGCAACGAGCGCAAGCAGTTCGTCCGGCAGACGCAGGTCCAGGGTGTCCTCGTTGTCCGTGCCCACACCGGTGCTGCTCTCTGCCGCGGGCGGGCTCGGGTCGGCGCCGAGGTCAGTGCCGGGTGCGGTGGCTGCGTGTGCGCTGGCGTCGGTGGGAGGCACGGCGCCGCTCCTCTCAGAAGACGGGATGGGGCATGTTCCTCAGAAGCGAAGGGAGTCGATCGTGGTCGGCGGTGCCATTCAGCGATGGAGGGGGTTGGCGATGGTGACGTAGACGGACTGGGTGTCGACCGGGCCGACGAGTTCGTCGAGGCCGTGCAGGCGGGTCAGCAGATTGGCCTTGCAGCGCAGGACGGGTGAGTCCAAGAGGTGGGCAGGAAGTGGGGTGCCCAACCGGGCGGGGCCGGTGGCGACGTCGTGGAGGAAGTGGCGGAAGGCGGCGAGCAGCAGTTGTTCGTCGGCGAGGTGCTGGGAGCCGAAGGCCCCGATGAGGCCGAGCACGTTGTTGATCGCGAGGTAGTAGGCGAAACGCTCGTCCGTGACCTCGTCGGAGACGAAGGTGTCGCTGTGCTCGCCGATACCGGGCAGCCGGGCGTCGAGCTGGGTGCGCCGGGACTCCCGGAAGTAGTAGCCCTGGTTGTCGCGGTAGCGTCCGCCGGCGGGCCAGCCGTCGGCGTCCAGCAGGAGCAGCGTGTTCTGCTGGTGCGCCTCCAGGGCGATCCCCGCCTCCGCGTCCAGCCACAGCACGGGACGGACGACCTGCTGGAGGTAGCGCAGGAACCACTCGACGGCGACGGCCGCACGGGGACGACCGCTCCGGCCCGCAAGGCGCGTGACAACCGTGGCCAGCCGGGACTGCACGGGCGGCGGCCCGCCCTCCGGGCGGCGCGCTGCGCCCGCCGAGTCGCTGCTTGTCCCGGCCTGCGGCCGGGGAGAGACGAGCCCGGCGATGCAGGAGACGTCGTCCGACGGACTGAACGGGTTGTGGCGGATCATCACGTCCAGTCCGGGCACGGGGCTGCCGTCCGGCGCGTCGACCGCGAGCCAGGCCGGGTCGCGAACGATGTCGAACCCGGGGTGGGCCGCGTGCCACTGCCTGGACAGGCCGCTGCGCAGCAGGCGGTGGACTTCGACACCTCGGTGGAGTTCCTTGCGGAGGTTCTCGCGGCGGGAGTTGGTGATCCGCAGGCCCAGCGACAGTTTGAGCATGGCCGGAGAGCCGGTCCGGTGGACGGTGCGTACGGAGGAGGTGGGATGCCAGGGTGACCCGTGCGTACCGAGGTCACGAAGGAGCCCGGCGTCGAAAAGGGGCGAGATCTCGGTGCGTTGCCGCACCTCACGCCACTGCCAAGGGTGCAACGGGAGGGCTGCGTAGCCGTCGGGAAGCGCCGGCTCGGTCTCGGCGAGCCGTGCCATGAGTCGGGGGGCGGGTACGGGACGACCGCGCTCGGTCCAGGCGGAGTCCGTGGCAAGTACGGAGGGGGCGACAGCCAGCCAGTGCAGGGGGAAGGAGCCGCGCAACTCAGGTGAGTACGACCGCGCCTCGGCTTCGGAGAGACCTTCGCGGCTCTTCGGCGTGGGATGCAGCGGGTGTCCGAGTACGAGTGCCTGCTCGGAAGTGAGGAAGAGGTCTGGTCCGTCGGTGGGGCGCTCCCGGCGCTCGCGGACGAACGTGACGGTACGGCGAAGGGAGTCGGCGACGCGGGCGACGAGGTCCGGGCCGGATGTGGACGCCGTTGAGGCGGGGGCTGGTGTCTGGGCGGCCGCGGGACGGCCGACGCCGCTGGACGTGGGTCCGGCGGCGGGCAGGGCGGACGTGTTGCCTCGGTCAGGCGTTTCCCTGGCCAGGAGTGCGGCGATGGTCACCGCGTCGGCCGGTCGGGAGGGTGCGGGGGCGTTGGCGAGGAACGGGAGACCGAACCGGTGCCATCCCGTCGGGGACCAGTAGTGGACCGGGGCGAGGAGGGCCGTGCCGCTGGCGGGCAGGGGGATACGGAGGGTGCCGTCCTCGGGGGCGTGGAGGCCGGCTTCGCGCACCCAGCAGCGCAGCAGGTTCTCGACCGCCGCGGCCTCGGCTGCGGTGTGCGGATCGGGGTGATCGAGGAGATCGGCGGTGGCGGGACGCGGGCTTTCGGCCACGGGGCCTTTGCGCTGTTCCGGTACCCGCTCCGTGGAGCGACCGTCCCCCGGGGTTGCGCCCATGACCGAAGAGCAAGCCGGCCCCCGTTCCGACTTCCGCTCCGCGCCCCGACCCGGCTCCGCTTCCCGCGCGGCCGTCCGTCCCTGCTGAGGCACTGAGGGGGGCGCCGAGGCAGGCGGGGTCTGCTGCGAGAGCGGTGCTTCGGAGGGGCCTCGCTCGGGGGCGCGAGTAGGGGCGTCGGATGCAGGGGTGGGGTTCAAGGCGGTCCTCGTGGGTGGTTCTGGTTCGTGCGGCGACGAACCTGGGCCTTACTGCCTTACCGGCGAAGTGGAGGTATGGGCGTCCTGGTTTCAAGGGGTTCTGGCGGTTCAGGAGGTGCGAGTGGTACGCGGGAATGGACGTGGGTGCCGACGGCGTACGAGCGGGCACGCATCAGTTGCCGGTGTGACCCGCCCGTTCGGCGCGCTCGCCCTGTCGTCGGTACTGGGGATCGGGCGTGTGGCGCCGTCGTATCCCGGGTGGTCGGCCGGAGCGGTCGCGGGCCGCCGCCCCCACGGCATCGGCCAGTCGGTCGAGCACGGCGGCCGCCTGTTCGTCGCTGATCGTCAGTGGCGGGAGGAGCCGCACGACGCTTGCGTGGCGGCCCCCCACTTCGACGATGAGGCCACGTCGCAGGCACTCCCGCTGGACGGCGGCCGCGAGTTCGGGATCGGCCGGGCGCGGGCTGCCGGCGCGGGAAGTCGGCACCGCCGCCGTAGTCGTCCCACGGTGGAGAGGCTCGCAGTCCGTAGAGCGGTCGGCCACGCCCTCGCGACGGCTCCGATCCAACCCGTCGGTCTCCCGACCCGATCCAGCAGAACCTCCGTCCGTCATGTCGGACGTCCAACTCAGCCCGTCGGATGCCGAGTCCAGTCCCCCGAGGCACCGATCGAGCCCCGCCGAACCACCCCCGGCCCCCACTCCGGAGCCCTCGCAATCGGGCGTCCCGTCCCCGCGCCCCCCGCAATCCCCCTCTGCGTCCACGAACTCCAGCCCGATCATCAAGCCGCGACCCCGCACATCCCCGATGCAAGGAAACTCCCCTGCCAGCGAGCGGAGTTGGGCGATCATGCGGGAGCCCAGGGTGGCTGCTCGCTCGGCGAGGTGGTTTTCGCGGACGTGGGCGAGGGTCGCCGTGCCTGCGGCCATGGCGAGTTGGTTGCCGCGGAAGGTGCCTGCGTGGGCGCCGGGTTCCCAGACGTCGAGGGTGTCGCGGTAGACCACCACGGCAAGGGGAAGGCTGCCGCCGATGGCCTTGGAGAGGACCATCACGTCGGGGGTGATGCCACTGTGCTCCACCGCCCAGAAGGCACCGGTCCGCCCGACCCCCGTCTGGACCTCGTCGGCGATCAGCGGGATGGAGCGGGCCGCTGTGATCCTTCGCATGCGCCGCATCCACTCGTCCGGAGCGGGGATCACCCCGCCCTCACCCTGGACGGGTTCCAGGATCATCCCCGCGGGATCGGGCACCCCCGACTTGGGGTCGTCGAGGACGGATTCGGTCCAGCGGGCGGCGAGTTCGGCACCGCGGGGCCCGCCGACACCGAAGGGGCAGCGGTAGTCCTGGGGATAGGGAAGGCGGGCGACTCGTACGTCCGAGGCGTCCCCGGAGGCTTCAAGGGCTCCGGTGGTCATGCCGTGATAGGCGCCGGTGAAGGCCAGAAGTCCGGTGCGGCCGGTCGCGGTGCGGACCAGCTTGAGCGCGGCCTCCACCGCGTCGGTGCCCGCCGGCCCGCAGAACTGGACGCGCGCGTGGTCGGCGAGGCCGCGCGGCAGGGTGTGGAACAACTCGGTGACAAAGGCGTCCTTGACGGGGGTCGCCAGGTCGAGGACGTGCAGCGGGGCACCCGAGTCGAGGACTTTGCGGATGGCCTCCAGCACCACGGGGTGGTTGTGGCCGAGGGCGAGCGTCCCGGCCCCGGAGAGACAGTCGAGGTAGCGGCGGCCGTCGGCACCCTCGATGGTCAGCCCCCGGGCTCGCACGGGCACGATCGGCAGGGCACGCGCATAGGTGCGCGCCGCCGACTCGCGCGCCGACTGCCGCCGCAGGATCCCCTCGTGCGCGGCCCGCCCGGTCGCGGACACCTCGCCGGCAGCACGACGCCCAAGCATTCCCTCGGACGCACTCCCGCCGTATGCAGACTCGGCCACGACTCCCTGTCCTCCCACCGGGGAACCGCACACGGACAGCAGAACCCCCACCGGTACCAACCCCCCGCCGCTCACCGGCGTTACGGGTTGCCTCAAGATCCTTTCCGTGACGGAACCGTTGCCGTTCCATCGGAAGTCCCTCACAGCGAGCGCATAGTGTGTGATGCCGTTCCAAGAAGCCGTGCAGTCACGTGAGATCACCTGCTTCGAGCACGGGGTTCACGGCCGCAGCACCCGATTCGTTCGTTTCATCCCAGGGGGAGTCAGAGCATGCGATCCATAAGGCCGTCCGTCACCGTTCGCCGGGAGAGGGGTGGCCGCCGCAGAACCTCCCCCGTTCTTGCCGCCGTTGCCCTCGCGTCGGCTCTGGCGCTCACCGCCACCGCCTGCAACTCGGGCGACGACAAGGCCGACGGCCAAGCCTCTGCCTCCGCCTCCGCGAGCGACACCGGCAGCAGCGGCGACGGCAAGATCAAGATCCCTGACGACATCAAGAACAAGCTCAGGGAGCACGGGTTCGACATCGACAAGTGGAAGCACGGGGCCTGGAAGAACTGGAACAAGGACGACTGGCTGCGCGAGGCCGACGAGTTCATCAACCCGATCATCAAGGGGCTGTGGAACCCGGACCGGATGCGGAAGGCCAACGACCCGGACAAGGGCGTCAACGAGAACGACCTCTCCGGTGACCAGGGCGTGACCGACCCCACGCCGGCGCCCGTGGACGCAAAGGCCGTGGCGCCTACGTACCACGCCAACGCGGCGACGTCCGGCAAGGTGTTCTTCGACTCCCCCGAAGGCACGATGGTCTGCTCGGCAACGGTCGTGGAGGACCCGGCCCACCCCGGCAAGTCGAACCTCGTGTGGACGGCTGGGCACTGCGTGCACGCCGGCAAGAAGGGCGGCTGGTACCGCAACATCGCGTTCGTGCCGTCGTACAACGACGCGGGCAGGTCGGCCGCCCAGCTGCAGAACGCCACCAGGGAGGAGGCCGCTCCCTACGGCGTCTGGTGGGGCGACTGGGCGCAGACCTCCCAGCAGTGGATCGAGAAGGGCGGCGAGACGGGCGGCGACGGCGCCTCCTACGACTATGCCGTCATCCATGTGACGCCGGAGAAGGGCGCGGGCGGCAAGTCGCTGGAGGAGACGGTCGGTTCGGCGCTGCCTGTCGACTTCAACGCTCCGGCCGTGCCGAAGGTTCCCAGCATCACCGCGACCGGTTACCCGGCCGCCCCGCCGTTCGACGGTCAGAGGATGTTCCAGTGCACGGACAGGCCGGGGCGGCTGTCGATCAACGCCGCGGACCCGACGATGTACCGCATCGGCTGCACCATGACGGGCGGCTCGTCCGGCGGCGGCTGGGTCGCGACGGGCTCGGACGGCAAGCCGGCGCTGGTGTCCAACACCTCGATCGGCCCGGTGACTTCGGGCTGGCTGGCCGGACCGCGGCTGGGTGATGTGGCCAAGGGTGTGTACGACTCGGTGAGCAAGAAGTTCGCCGGTCGGTAGACCTGCCTCGTGCCAAGGCCCGCCCCCTCGGTGAGGGGGCGGGCCTTTGGCGTTTCTCGATTCTGCGGTGATCCGGCCTGCGCCTCAGACGGCCGGGGCCGGGACATACGGTGCGAGGTCCGCCGCCAGCTCCTCGTGGACCCGTACCTTGAGCAGGGTGCCCTCCGGGGTGTGCTCCTCGGAGATCACCTCGCCCTCGTCGTGGGCGCGGGCGACCAGCTTGCCGTGGGTGTACGGCACCAGCGCCTCGATCTCGACGGACGGCCTGGGCAGCTCGTTGTCGATGAGCGCGAGCAGTTCCTGGATGCCCTTGCCCGTGCGGGCCGAGACGGCGATGGAGCGCTTCTCGATCCGCATGAGCCGCTGAAGGGTCAGCGGATCGGCCGCGTCCGCCTTGTTGATCACGACGATCTCGGGTACGTCGGTGGCGCCGACGTCCCTGATCACCTCGCGCACTGCGGCCAGCTGCTCCTCCGGCGCCGGGTGCGAGCCGTCGACCACGTGCAGGATCAGGTCGGACTCGCCGACCTCCTCCATGGTGGAGCGGAAGGCCTCGACCAGGTGGTGCGGCAGGTGCCGGACGAAGCCGACCGTGTCGGCCAGGGTGTACAGGCGCCCGCTCGGGGTCTCCGCGCGACGGACGGTCGGGTCCAGGGTCGCGAACAGGGCGTTCTCGACCAGGACGCCGGCTCCGGTCAGGCGGTTGAGCAGGGAGGACTTGCCCGCGTTGGTGTAGCCCGCGATGGCGACGGACGGCACCTTGTTGCGCTTGCGCTCCTGGCGCTTGATCTCGCGGCCGGTCTTCATCTCCGCGATCTCCCGGCGCATCTTCGCCATCTTCTCGCGGATCCGTCGCCGGTCCGTCTCGATCTTGGTCTCACCGGGACCACGGGTGGCGAGGCCGCCGCCCTTGCCGCCGCCCATCTGCCGGGACAGCGACTGACCCCAGCCGCGCAGCCTCGGCAGCATGTACTGCATCTGCGCGAGCGCGACCTGCGCCTTGCCCTCTCGGGACTTGGCGTGCTGGGCGAAGATGTCGAGGATCAGGGCCGTACGGTCGATGACCTTGACCTTGACGACGTCTTCGAGGTGGATGAGCTGGCCCGGGCTGAGCTCACCGTCGCAGATCACGGTGTCGGCGCCGGTCTCCAGGACGATGTCCCTGAGTTCGGTGGCCTTGCCGGAGCCGATGTAGGTGGCCGCGTCGGGCTTGTCGCGGCGCTGGATCACGCCGTCGAGCACGAGCGCGCCCGCGGTCTCCGCGAGGGCGGCGAGCTCCGCGAGGGAGTTCTCCGAGTCCTGCACGGTCCCCGTGGTCCAGACGCCGACGAGCACCACACGCTCCAGGCGGAGCTGGCGGTACTCGACCTCGGTGACGTCCTCGAGCTCGGTGGAGAGGCCCGCCACACGGCGCAGAGCCGCACGCTCGGAGCGGTCGAACTGTTCGCCGTCCCGCTCTCCGTCGATCTCGTGGCTCCAGGCGACGTCCTCTTCCATCAGGGCATCGGCCCGAAGCCGCTCGGGGGAGGTGTGCGCGAAGCGCTCAGTGTCCTGGGAAGGGGATGAAGAGGAGGTCATTGGATCCTTACGTCGATGGGGATTCCGGTACGGCGATCGCGAGAGCGGTCACTGTCGACAACGTAGGAGTACCCCGGGAGATTCCCGCGACCCGTGCCGCGTCGACCGGAAGATGGTCGCACGGCACGGCCCGTCCGGTCATCGCCTTATTTCGCGGATTTCGCAGCCTTCGCGCCGGGTGCCGCCGGCTTCCAGTCCGGGTGGCCGGGCATCGGCGGGGTCTTCTTGCCGTACAGCCAGCCTTCGAGGAAGCCGCTCAGGTCGCGCCCGGAGATCCGGGAGGCGAGCCGTTCGAAGTCGGCGGTGGTGGCCGTGCCGTCGCGGTGGAGGTTCACCCAGGACCTCTCCAGGCGCTCGAAGGCGGGGCGGCCGATCTCCTGGCGCAGGGCGTAGAGCGCGAGCGCGGCGCCGTCGTAGACGTTGGGCCGGAAGATGCTGATCTTCTGACCGGGGTCGGGCGCCTTGGGCGCGGCCGGCGGCCCACCGGCGGCGCGCCAGCCGTCGGAGGCGGCGTAGGCGGCCTTCATGCGTTTCTCCATGGGCTTGTGTCCCACCTCCTCCGCGTACAGCGCCTCGTACCACGTGGCGTGCCCCTCGTTGAGCCACAGGTCGGACCAGCTCCGCGGGCTGACACTGTCGCCGAACCACTGGTGGGACAGTTCGTGCACCATGATCGACTCGACGTACCACTGGGGGTAGGTGTGGCCGGTGAAGAGCTCTCTCTCGAAGAGAGAGAGCGTCTGAGTCTCAAGTTCGAAGCCGGTGGACGCCTGTGCCATGAGCAGGCCGTACGTCTCGAAGGGATAGTGGCCGACCTTGCTCTCCATCCAGGCGATCTGGTCGGGGGTCTTGGCGAGCCACGGTTCGAGTTCTTTGACGTCCTTGGTGGGCACGACGTCACGCATGGGCAGGTGGTGCGGCCCGGTGCGGTGCAGCACGGTGGAGCGGCCGATGGACACCTGGGCGAGCTCGGTGGCCATGGGGTGCCGCGTGCGGTACGTCCAGGTGGTCGACTCGGCGCCGCGCTCCACACCGGTCGGCAGGCCGTTGGCCACGGCTGTGTAGTCGTTGGGGGCGGTGATCCGGACGGTGAACAGCGCCTTGTCGGAGGGGTGGTCGTTGCACGGGAACACCAGGTGCGCGGCATCGGCCTGGTTGGCCATGGCGAGCCCGTCCTCGGTACGCACCCAGCCGCCGTCCTGGTCCTTGACGGCCGCGGGGTCGCTGGTGTGCCGCACGGTGATCCGCGTCCAGGTGCCTCGGGGCAGTGGCCTGGCGGGGGTGACGACGAGGTCTTCCCCCGCGCTGGTGAACGTGGCCGGCTCGCCGTTGACCTGGACCGATTCGACCTGGCCGTGTGCGAAGTCGAGGTTCAGCCGGTCCAGGTCCGTGGTCGTCGAGGCGTTGATCGTGGTGACGGCCTGGAGGGGTTTGCTGTTGGTGCCGGGATAGGTGAACGAGAGGTCGTAGGACTGCACGTCGTATCCGGGGTTGCCGAGGTCCGGGTAGAGGCGGTCCCCGATGCCCAGGGGAGCCGGGGGCGAGCTCGCGGCCAGGAGGCAGACGGAGACGGCGGAGGCAAGCAGTGCGGCCGCCTTCAGGCGGCCGGGACGGCGGCGGAACCCTGCCGCGGTGCCGGGACGCGGGCCGTCGGGTCGTGGGGCCTGGGAGCGCGGGGTGAGCAGCATGGATCACGGCTATCAGCGCGCGCGTGCCGGACGGCGACGACTCGCGTTCGGCCCACCCGAATGGGTAGGTCGGGTGCAAGTGTGCGGCTCCGGCGCCGTGGGGCGCGCGGCCCGGCGCTCACCCGCCCGGCGTCTGCGCCCGGCTCACGTCGTAGACGCCCGGCACATTGCGCATCGCGCGCATCAGGGCGGGCAGGTGGGCCGCGTCCGGAAGTTGAAGGGTGTACGTGTGGCGGACGCGCTGCTGGGTCGGGGGTTCGATCGTCGCGGACACGATCTCGGCGCCTTCGAGCGCCATGGCCTCCGTCAGGTCCGCCAGCAGATGGGGGCGGACGAACGATTCAGCGAGCAGCGTGACCCGGCACTCGGTGGTGTCCCCCCAGCGCACGTCGACCTCCGCGCGCCCCCCGTTCTTCATACGCTCCACGGCGGCGCACTCGACGCGGTGGACGGTGACCACACCGCCCCGCACGGCGAAGCCGGTGACCTCGTCGGGCGGTACGGGCGTGCAGCAGCCCGCGAGGCGGACGGTCGCGCCGGGCTGGTCGACCGTGATGTCGGCGGTGGTGGGACGTGAGTTCAGTCCCTCCGCCAGGGGCCGGAGAGCGACCGAGGGCTCCTCGTCGGTCTCCTGCGCTGCCTCCTGCGTCTCCTCGTGCGTCGGGTGGGCCGCGAGCCACCGCTGGATGGCGATACGTGCGGCAGGCGTGTGCGCGTGCTCCAGCCACTCCCTGGAGGGCTCTGAGGCCGGGTCCTGGCCCATGAGGAGCTGGACGGTGTCGCCGTCCCGCAGGACCGTGCTCAGCGTCGCCAGGCGGCCGTTGACGCGAGCGCCGATGCACGCGTGCGCGTCCTCGCCGTACTGCGCGTACGCGGCGTCCACGCACGTGGCGCCCTCGGGGAGACCGAGGGTGCCGCCGTCGGGGCGGAAGACGGTGATCTCGCGGTCCTGGGCGAGGTCCTCGCGGAGGGTGGACCAGAACGTGTCCGGGTCGGGCGCGGCCTCCTGCCAGTCGAGGAGGCGGGAGAGCCAGCCCGGGCGGGTGGGGTCGACGCGCTCGCCGTCGGCCGGAGCGTGCTCCTCCGGAGGCGGGGCATAGGGATTGCCGAGCGCGACCACGCCGGCCTCGGCGACCTTGTGCATCTGGTGGGTGCGGATGAGGACTTCGGCGACCTGGCCGTCCGCGCGGGCGACCGCGGTGTGCAGGGACTGGTACAGGTTGAACTTGGGGACGGCGATGAAGTCCTTGAACTCCGAGACCACGGGCGTCATACAGGTGTGCAGTTCGCCGAGGACGCCGTAACAGTCCGCGTCCTCGTTCACCAGCACCAGCAGGCGGCCGAAGTCGCAGCCGCGCAGCTGGCCGCGCTTGCGGGCGACGCGGTGGACGGAGACGAAGTGCCGCGGCCGGATGACGACTTCGGCCGGGATGTCGGCGTCGCGCAGCACGCCTCGTACCTCGTCGGCGATCTCGGCGAGCGGGTCGTCGGCGCGGGAGGCGTTGTCGACGATCAACTCGCGTGTGTGCTCGTACTCTTCGGGGTGGAGGATCGCGAAGACCAGGTCCTCCAGCTCGGTCTTCAGCGCCTGGACGCCGAGCCGCTCGGCGAGCGGGATGAGGACGTCGCGGGTGACCTTGGCGATGCGCGCCTGTTTCTCGGGGCGCATGACGCCGAGGGTGCGCATGTTGTGCAGCCGGTCGGCGAGTTTGATCGACATCACACGGACGTCGCTGCCGGTGGCGACGAGCATCTTGCGGAAGGTCTCGGGCTCGGCGGCGGCGCCGTAGTCGACCTTCTCCAACTTGGTGACGCCGTCGACGAGGTAGCGGACCTCCGAACCGAACTCCTCGCCGACCTGATCGAGGGTCACATCCGTGTCCTCGACGGTGTCGTGGAGCAGAGAGGCCGTCAAAGTCGTGGTCTCCGCGCCGAGTTCGGCGAGGATCAGCGTCACCGCGAGCGGATGCGTGATGTACGGCTCGCCGCTCTTGCGCATCTGGCCGCGGTGCGAGGACTCGGCCAGCACGTAGGCACGGCGCAGGGGTTCGAGGTCGGCGCTCGGGTAGTGGGCGCGGTGGGCGTCGACGACATGGCTGATGGCACTGGGCAGCCGGTCACGGGTGGCGGGGCCGAGCAGGGCGGCACGGCCGAGGCGGCGCAGGTCGATCCGCGCCCGCCAGCGCGCCGCCGGGCCTGTTACCGGACCTGGGGTCGCGGGGTTCGTGGCCTCCGCACTCATGGGCACCTCCGGCTGCGTGGACCGGCGGACGGGGTGCCCCATGGCGGACACGGCTCAGGGGATGGCAACGGTCCCCCGTCCGGGCCGGTGCTTGATGCTACCGAGCCCATCACGTGCGGCTGACCGCCTCTCGCCGAGCGTGAAACGGATCACCCATTCGAGCGAAGGTCTGTAGGTTTACGGTTTCGAGCCACGCGGCAGGGAGCCGCCCATGATTTCAAGCCCGGGGTCGGCGCCCCGGAGCAACTCCCGTGCGCCATCCGGCACACAGGCCTCGGATCCCAAGCCGCCATCGTGTTCAGCGAACGTATGTTTCCAGCCACTCGGGGTCGATCTCGCCCTCGGCGACGATCACTGCGGGGCCGGTCATCTCGATCTCGCCGTCGGGCTGTTCGGTGATGACCAGGGTCCCGCCGGGGACGTCGACGGTGTACGTCGCCGGGCTCCCGGTGACGGCCGGGTCGGCGCCGTCCCGGCGGGCGGCGGCGACGGCGACGGCGCACGCGCCCGTGCCGCACGAGCGGGTCTCGCCGGCCCCCCGCTCGTGCACGCGCAGGGCGACGTGCCGGGGGCCGCGGTCGACCACGAACTCCACGTTCACGCCGTCCGGGTATGCGGAGGCCGGACTGAACGGCGGCGGGGAGTACAGGGTGCCGGCGTGTGCGAGGTCGTCGACGAACGCGACCGCGTGCGGGTTGCCCATGTTCACGTTCCGCGCGGGCCAGCTGCGCTCGCCGACGCTCACCGTGACGTCCCCCTCGGGCAGGCGCGCCCTGCCCATGCCGACGGTGATGTCGCCCGCGGCGGAGCCGCTGTCGGATGCGGTCTTCGCGATGTGCACGCTCTTCACGCCCCCGCGTGTGGCCACCGCGAGGTCGCCCTCGGCGATGTGCCCGGCGCGCTGGAGGTAGCGCGCGAACACCCGCACGCCGTTGCCGCACATCTCCGCGATCGAGCCGTCGCCGTTGCGGTAGTCCATGAACCACTCGGCCTCGGCCGCCATGTGCCGCGCCTCGGGGTGCGCTGCGGACCGCACCACATGCAGCAGACCGTCACCGCCGATGCCCGCGCGGCGGTCGCACAGGGCGGCGACGGCGGCCGGGGGCAGGTCGATGACGTTCTCGGGGTCCGGCACGATCACGAAGTCGTTCTCCGTGCCGTGGCCCTTGAGGAAGGCGATCCGCGTGCGCGTGCTCATTCCTCGATCGTAAGGGACCACTCCGCCGGGAGTGACAGACGGACGAGGTGGCGAGTCCGTGCGGGCCGGTGGGGGCTGGTCGCGCCCACGCGGCGGAGCCGCCTATCGACACAGCCCCGCGCCCCTTTTCAGGCACGCGTCAGCGGAGCCTCGCCACGCGCCACACCGCCAGCACGACCACGGCGGCCACTACGACCACGTACGCCAGGACCACCCGCCAGTCCGGTCTGCGGCCGGAACCCCGCGGTGGGAGCCCGGGGCCCGTGTAGCCCACCCGGCGGGCGGCCATCATGCCCCAGCCGGCCGCGCAGGAGCAGATCAGCAGTCCCAGCATGGCGATCACGGCCCCGCTGTCGCCGAAGTCGAAGGCGAGCGGGAAGGCGAACATCAGGGACCCGACCGCGGCGAGGGCGACGATGGGGGCGAGCTGCCAGATGCGCAGGCGGCGCTGCGGACGCAGTTCGACCTCGACCTCGGGGCCACCGGCGAACATCTCGTCCGGCTCGGGACCGTCGGCGGTCACCCCGCCCTGCGTCTCGTCGGGCCCGTCGGGGCTCAGACGGTTCTCGTCCTGCTCCGGTCCACCGCTCTCGACGGTGAGGGGCTCGGTGCCTTGTGCGGTGTCGCGAGGGCCGGCCTCCATCGCCACGCGCCCTCCCAACTAGGACTCCACTTGGTCGATCGAAGCTCGATGATGGCACGGCGCCGGATGCCGGAACGGCGCCCGGAGCGTCCCGATGCCATGACGTGATCAGGCTGTAACCGGTCGTTCGACCAACGCCAGTGCACGCTGCGGAAGTTCTGTGAGATCCGCCGCAGCCCCGCTCAGCCAGTGCACCCGGGGGTCACGCCGGAACCAGGAATCCTGCCGGCGCGCGAAGCGCTTGGTGGCGCGCACGGTCTCGGCCCGCGCCTCCTCCTCGGTGCACTCCCCGGCCAGCGCCGCGAGCACCTGCTGATAGCCGAGCGCGCGGGCTGCCGTACGGCCCTCACGCAGACCCTGCGCCTCCAGCGCACGCACCTCGTCCACGAGCCCGGCGTCCCACATCCGGTCGACACGGCGGGCGATGCGCTCGTCGAGTTCGGGGCGGGCCACGTCGACGCCGATCTGGACGGTGTCGTAGACCGAGTCATGGCCGGGCAGGTTGGCGGTGAAGGGCTGGCCGGTGATCTCGATCACTTCGAGGGCCCGGACGATACGGCGGCCGTTGCTCGGCAGGATCGCATGCGCCGCCTCCGGGTCCGCGGCGGCAAGCCTGGCGTGCAGCGCGCCCGAGCCGCGCAGTGCGAGCTCCTCCTCGAGCCGGGCCCTGACCTCGGGATCGGTGCCGGGGAACTCCAGGTTGTCGACGGCCCCGCGGACGTACAGGCCGGAGCCGCCGACCAGGACCGGCCAGCGGCCTTCCGCGAGCAGGCCGTCGATCTTGGCGCGGGCCAGCTTCTGGTACTCGGCGACCGACGCCGTGACCGTCACGTCCCAGATGTCGAGGAGGTGGTGCGGAATACCACCGCGCTCCTCGGGCGTCAGTTTGGCGGTGCCGATGTCCATCCCCCGGTAGAGCTGCATGGAGTCGGCGTTGACGACCTCGCCTCCGAGCTGCTGGGCGAGGAAAACGCCCAGATCGGACTTTCCGGCCGCGGTCGGTCCGACGACGGCGATGACTCGGGGGGCGGGGGGTGCGGTGCTCACCGCACCAGTCTCGCAAACCCCGAGGGCACTCCTCGAACGAGTTACGTGACGGCACGGATGCCGGGTCGTTGCCCGTTGCGAGGCTCTCGCCGCCGGTTTCGGGGGGCGGCGACCCGGGCGGCGCAAACGGACGCACCGGACGACGCGGGATTTCGCCCGCACAAGTAACGTATGGAGTGGATATGGGCGTTTTCGCACGACTTCTGCGGAGGTCGAAGGCTACCGAGGAGGCGTCAACCGCCGAGGCTCAGGCCGACACACCGACGGCCGAGCCCGCGCCGGAGGAGGCGGCAGAGGCGAAGGGGTCGGTCGAGGCCGAGGAGCCGACCGAGGGAGAGCCTGAGGCGACGGAGGCCGCCGAGGCCGCCTCCGGTGAGGCCGTCGAGATCCCCAAGCAGCAGTCCGCCGAGGAGGCGGCCGACAGGGACGCCGACGAGGACGCCCGCACGTAACGGCCCCTGGTGGCGAGTGAGCCGCAGGGGCGTGCCGAGCCCGGGAACAACGGAAGGCGGACCATGGGTCTCCTGAACAACCTGAAGGCCAAGCTCAACCCGGCCAAGGACAAGGTCACCGGCCTCGCGCAGCAGCACGGGGACAAGATCACGCACGGTCTGGACAAGGCCGCGAAGGTCGTCGACGAGAAGACCAAGGGCAAGTACAGGGACAAGATCCACACCGGGACCGGCAAGGCCAAGGGCGCCATGGACCGACTCGCGCACAAGGACGACACGGGGGCAGGCGGTGGCACGACCGCACGGCCCGACTCCCCGCCGCCTGCTTCCTGAACGGCACGGCACACCGGCGGACGGCCGCGGAGCCCGAGGGCTCCCGGCCGTCCGCCGTTTTCCCCTCGGCCTCTACGACCAGGTCGCGACCATGTAGCCCACGCCGTACGGCGCGTCCTCGTACAGCAGCGCGCCCGCGAGGTCCGTGCCCTCGGCCGCGCCCGCGAGGACCTGCCAGCAAGCCCGGCCCGATGCCTTCAGCTCGGACGCCAGCTCGGTGTCCAGCGCCTTGAGGGCCGCCACGTCCGCCGCTCCCAGCGCACGCGCGACCTCCGCGTCGAAGGGCGCCGCGCGCTCGTCGAGGTAACCGGGAGCCTTGAGCGTGCGGCAGGCGCTGGCGTCGCCCATGACCAGCAGCGCCACCCGCTCGGCCCCGGCGGCGATGTCCCTTCCGGCTTGAATGCACCGCTCGGCCGCCAGAGGTTCTTCGACACCGAGTCCCTCGATCGGGGCGGCGGACCAGCCGGTGCGCTGCAGCAGCCACGCGGCCACCGCCAGCGAGGGCGGAAGCGACCGCTCCGACGCCGGCGGGGCAGGGGCTTCGGCCTCGGAGCGGTCGGCCCTGCCGAGCCGTACGTCCACGTCGACGCCGAAGCCGCGGAAGGAGCCCTGCGCGTCCTCCGGATACGCGCCCCGACCGCTCTGCTCCGCGGGACCGACGACGACGAGCCGGTCGGGCCGGGCGGCCGCGAGCACGCCGACCGCGTCCGTGCACGCGGCACGCGCGACGTCCATCTCGGCGGCGGCACCCGCGGCGACCTCGGGCACGAGCAGCGGCGGGCAGGGGCAGACAGCGGCGGCGACAAGCATGATCGGCAGGGTAACCCCGCCGACCGGCGGCGGACACCGCGCCGGGCGGAGCGGTCAGTCGCAGCCGCAGCCGCTCCCCGTGGCCACCGGCAGCGGCTCGGGCACACCGATCTTCGGCAGGCCCAGCAGGACGCCCGCGGGCTTCGCCGCCTCGGTCGCGTTGCGCTTCTCCCAGGCGTCCCCCGCGCGCGTGCGGCGCACGTCGAGGACGGCTCCCTCGGCGAGGAGGTGGTGGGGAGCGGCGTACGTTATCTCGACCGTGACCACGTCGCCGGGCCGCACCTCCTGCTCGGGCTTGGTGAAGTGGACCAGGCGGTTGTCGGGGGCACGCCCGGAGAGGCGGTGGGTGGCGCCGTCCTTGCGGCCCTCGCCCTCGGCGACCATCAGCTCCAGGGTGCGGCCGACCTGCTTCTTGTTCTCCTCCCAGGAGATCTCCTCCTGGAGGGCGACGAGACGCTCGTAACGCGCCTGGACGACCTCCTTCGGGATCTGGTTCTCCATGGTGGCGGCCGGGGTGCCGGGGCGCTTGGAGTACTGGAAGGTGAAGGCCTGCGCGAACCGCGCCTCGCGGACGACGTGGAGGGTCTGCTCGAAGTCCTCCTCCGTCTCGCCCGGGAAGCCCACGATGATGTCCGTGGTGATCGCGGCGTGCGGGATGGCGGCGCGTACCTTCTCGATGATCCCGAGGTAGCGCTCCTGCCGGTACGAGCGGCGCATCGCCTTCAGGACCGTGTCCGAGCCGGACTGCAGCGGCATGTGCAGCTGCGGCATCACGTTCGGGGTCTCGGCCATCGCCGCGATCACGTCGTCGGTGAAGTCGCGCGGGTGCGGGGAGGTGAAGCGGACGCGCTCCAGGCCCTCGATCTTGCCGCAGGCCCGCAGGAGCTTGCTGAAGGCCTCGCGGTCGCCGATGTCGGAGCCGTACGCGTTGACGTTCTGCCCGAGCAGGGTGATCTCGGAGACGCCCTCGCCGACCAGGGCCTCGATCTCGGCGAGGATGTCGCCGGTGCGGCGGTCCTTCTCCTTGCCGCGCAGGGCCGGGACGATACAGAAGGTGCAGGTGTTGTTGCAGCCGACGGAGATCGACACCCACGCCGCGTACGCGCTCTCGCGGCGCGTCGGCAGGGTGGAGGGGAACGCCTCCAGGGACTCGGCGATCTCGACCTGGGCCTCTTCCTGCACGCGCGCGCGTTCCAGCAGCACCGGGAGCTTGCCGATGTTGTGCGTGCCGAAGACGACGTCCACCCAGGGCGCCTTCTTCACGATGGTGTCCTGGTCCTTCTGCGCGAGGCAGCCGCCGACCGCGATCTGCATCCCGGGCCGCGAGGCCTTCTTCGGCGCGAGGCGGCCGAGGTTGCCGTACAGCCGGTTGTCGGCGTTCTCGCGGACGGCGCAGGTGTTGAAGACGACGACGTCGGCGTCGCCGTCGGAGCCCTCGGGCGCCCGCACGTACCCGGCCTCTTCGAGCAGCCCGGACAAGCGCTCGGAATCGTGGACGTTCATCTGGCACCCGTAGGTGCGGACTTCGTAGGTCTTCACGCCCACTGCCTGGCTCCGGTCGATGCTGCTCATGTGACAAGGGTAGGCGGTGCCGGAAGTGCCTCCCGCCGCCCTGTGGACAACCGGGGACTCAGGGCCCGATGAAGCCCGCGCGAATCGCCTAGCGGGTGAGTTCCAGGCGGTCGCGCATGCCCAGCTTGTGCAGAGACGGTCCCCTCGACGGACCGCCGCGAGAACGCAGGCACGTCGGACACCCTGGAGCGACTGAGGCAGGCCGCCGCGAGACTCGCTCGTCACCGTGTATCGATCAGCTGACGGACGACTGACGGCCCCGCCGACGGGCCACTGATGGAGGCACACAGGTCGGACCCCCACGGGGGAGCCTCGTTGGCCCGGGCCCTCGGCAGCACCGCCGCAGGGCGTCACATGCCGTCGGGCGCCCACCCCTGTCGGCGCAGTACCGCCGACACGTCCGGGGCCTCGTAGTGGTCGCCCTTGAGGACCTTGCCGTCGGCGCGGCGGGCGACCAGGCCGTCGGGGCCCAGTTTGGTCATGTTGGAGCGGTGGATCTCGGCGATCACCGCGTCGAGGTCGATGCCGTGGACGAGGGCGGTGCCGTAGGCCACGTAGACGACGTCGGCCAGTTCGTGGGCGAGTTTGTCGAGCGGGCCGGTGACCGAGACCTCGGCGACCTCGGCGGCCTCCTCCGCCAGCAGTTCCCCACGGTGGGCGGCCAGCGCGGGCGACACCTCGGTGGGCGTACTGCGGGCGTCGAGCCCGACGGCGAGGTGGAATTGGCGAACCAGGTCGGCGGGCGAAGCACTCATACGGCGACTGTATCGACCGCCACTGACAACGCCCGGTCGTGATCCCGTTGTGACCCCTGCCCTGGTCAGCAGCCCTGGTCAGCACCGCGTTCCGGCTGGCAGGATCCCTCGCATGTCCCAGATGTTCCACCGGATCGGCAGACGTCGGGCCCTGCAGGGCGCGGCTGCCGGCGTCGTCACCCTCGGGTTGCTGCTGTGGTGGCTGCTGCCCCTGGGCGAGGCCCCTCCGAGCGGAACGATCACGATCAGCACGGGCACGCAGGCCGGGGTGTACCAGCAGTACGGCAAGCTGCTGCGCACCGCCCTCGACAAGGACATGCCGGACCTGAAGGTGAAGCTGCTGACCAGCGACGGCTCCCAGGAGAACGTCAGGCGGGTGGCCACCGGCAAGGCAGACTTCACCATCGCCGCGGCCGACGCGGTCGAGACCTACGAGCTCGGAGGCCACAACCCCGGCGCCGACCAGCTGCGGGGCGTCGCACGCCTGTACGACGACTACGTGCAGCTCATAGTCCCCCGCGGCTCTCGCATCACGTCTGTCTCGGACCTCCGGGGCAAGCGGGTGGCCATAGGGCCGCCCAGCTCGGGTGTACGGCTGATCGCCGACCGGGTACTCAAGGCGGCCGGCATCGACGCGACGAAGGACATCACCCCCTCCGCCGACGGCATCGACACCGGCCCGGCCCGGCTGAAGCAGGGCAAGATCGATGCCTTCTTCTGGTCGGGCGGGCTGCCCACGGAGGGGCTGCAGAAGCTCGCCGACACCTTCACCTTCCGGTTCGTCCCGATCAAGCCCGACCTCGTCGCCGAGCTCCACGACAAGGACCGCGCCACCCGCTACTACCGCGCCACCAACATGCCGGAGTCGGCCTACCCCAGCATCCAGAACGGGGTCGCCGTGCCGACGCTGGCCGTGTCCAACCTGCTGATGACCCGCAAGGACATGGACCCCCGGCTCACCGAGTGGATGACCCGCACCGTGATCAGGAGCCGGGACGGCATCGGCACCAAGGTCCACTCCGCGCAGCTCGTCGACGTGCGCACCGCCATCTACACCGACCCACTGGCCCTGCACGAGGGCGCCCGGCGCTACTACCGCTCGGTCAAGCCGTAGCCGTTCCACCCTTCGGTCAAGCCTTGTGGGTCTCACGCCTCGGTCAGACCCCAGGGCTGTTCCTCGGCACGGACACCGTCACCGTGAGCCCGTGCGGCTCGTGACGGCCGTACGAGATCGAGCCGCCGCCCGCGGCGAGCAGCGTGCGCGAGATGGACAGACCGAGCCCGGACCCCTTGATGTTCTGATGGCGGCTGCTGCGCCAGAAGCGGTCGCCGACGCGGGCGAGTTCCTCATCGGTCAGGCCGGGGCCGTTGTCGGTGACCACGACCGTCGAGGTATCCCCGTCAATCGCGACCGTGACCTCGACGCACTCGTCCTCCGGCGTGAACTTGACCGCGTTGTCGATCACCGCGTCCAGCGCGCTGGAGAGCGTGACCGGGTCGGCCCATGCGGTGGTCGGCGGACAGTTTCCCACCAGGCGTACTCCCTTGGCCTCGGCGGTCGGTGTCCAGGCTGCGACGCGCTCGGCGGTCAGAGCGCCGATGTCGGTGATCCGCAGGTCTGCCTCGGCGTGCTCCGCCAGGGCCAGGTCGAGCAGGTCGTCGAGGACCTCCGCAAGGCGTTTGCCCTCGGTGCGGACCGATGCGATCTCCTCATTGTCCTCCGGCAGTTCGAGAGCGAGCAGTTCGATGCGCAGCAGCAGCGCCGCGAGGGGGTTGCGCAGCTGGTGCGAGGCGTCGGCGACGAAGGCGCGCTGCTGCTCCAGTACGTCCTCGACGTTGTCCGCCATTTCGTTGAACGCATGGGCCAGGCGCCGGAGTTCCGGGGGGCCGCCGGCGGCCGCAACCCGGGACTTCAGGCGGCCGCTCGCGATCGCGTGAGTGGTGGCGTCCAGCACCCGTACCGGCCTGAGCACCCAGCCGGTCAGCCGGAGCGCGGCGCCGACGGCCAGCAGCATCGCGGCGATCTCACCGACACCGATGACCAGCCAGCCGTGCAGGATCCGCGAACGCATCGCCCCGGTCGGCGAGTCGGTGACGACGACCGCCACGACATCACCGTCCCGGATGACCGGTGAGGCGACGACCAGACGGTGGCGCTGCCAGGGCCACACCTGCTTGGGGTCGTGACTGCGACGGCTGAGCAGCGCCTCGGCGAACGCGTCGTGCACCTCGCCCTTGTCGGGGAGGATGAAGGTCTGCGGCGCCTGGGCCATGGGGGTACCGGTACGGCAGAACACCCCGGCCCGGATGCCGTAGACGTCGTAATAGCTCTCGAGTTCACTGCTCAGTGTCTCCAGGCGTGCGTCCGTGGACGTACGCGTGGAACTGCAGGCGTCGGTGACGAACTGGGCCAGGGACGCGAAGCGCGCCGTGTCGTCGATCCGGTCGACGACGACCTTCTGCTGCTGGGCGGAGGCCACGCTCACGGCGAGCGGGATACCGAGCGCGAGCAGCACGGCCGCCATCAGGACGATCAGCAGCGGAAGAAGACGAGTACGCACCCGTGCACGCTACGAGGACGGGGCGACAAGCCGGTAACCGACGCCGCGTACGGTCTCGATCAGGGCCGGCATGCGCAGTTTGGCGCGCAGGGACGCGACGTGCACCTCCAGGGTGCGTCCGGTCCCCTCCCAGCTGGTGCGCCACACCTCGCTGATGATCTGCTCCCGGCGGAAGACGACCCCGGGGCGCTGCGCAAGGAGGGCGAGAAGATCGAACTCCTTGCGGGTCAGTTGGACAACCGAACCGTCCACGCTGACCTGCCGGGTGGGCAGTTCGATGAGCATGGACCCGAGGCGCAGCTCGTGGTCGCCGCCCGCCCCCGCGTCCTCGTGGACGCTGCGCCGGCTGACGGCGTGGATACGGGCGAGCAGTTCCCCGGTGTCGTACGGCTTCACCACGTAGTCGTCGGCGCCGAGATTGAGGCCGTGGATGCGGGAGCGGACGTCGGAGCGCGCGGTGACCATGATCACCGGGGTGCTGGTGCGCTTGCGGATCTTGCCGCAGACCTCGTAGCCGTCCTGGTCGGGCAGGCCCAGGTCGAGCAGGACGACGCCGAAGCCGTCCCCCTCCGGAACGAGCGCCTGGAGAGCTTCCTCGCCGCTACGCGCGTGCGTGACGTCGAAACCGTGCCGCGCCAGAACCGCAGAAAGAGCGGCGGCGACATGGTTGTCGTCCTCGACGAGGAGCAGTCTCATCCGGGCCTCCTTCGGTTCATCGAACGTATGATCGGAGTGGGTACAAAACGCCTGACACGCGCGCGTGCACCAACGCAGTCACGCTGATGGACGAGTACGCCGTCAAGTGGGTTCCGGTTGCGGACCGCTTTAGTTACCCGGCCGAGACCGGCCCCCTCGCAGCTGCTACGACATGTGTCCGATTGCTATCGGATCGTGATGCTCAGATTCCCCTCAGATGTAATGACGCTGGTGGAACGGGGTTACTACTGTCCTCCGAAACCGAGGAGGACGGAGCCCGATAGCGATGACCGAAGTATCGGTGGCCAAGGAAGATGTGGCCGCGACCGGCGAACTGGTCGTCCTGAAGAGCGTCAACAAGCACTTCGGCGCGTTGCACGTACTCCAGGACATCGACCTGACGATCGCCCGCGGCGAGGTCGTCGTGGTCATCGGGCCCTCCGGGTCCGGTAAGTCCACCCTCTGCCGCACCATCAACCGCCTGGAGACAGTCGACTCGGGCTCGATCACGATCGACGGCAAGGCACTGCCCCAGGAGGGCAAGGAGCTGGCCCGGCTGCGTGCCGACGTCGGCATGGTCTTCCAGTCCTTCAACCTCTTCGCGCACAAGACCGTGCTCGAGAACGTGATGCTGGGCCAGATCAAGGTCCGCAAGGCCGACAAGAAGAAGGCCGAGGAGAAGGCCCGGGCCCTGCTCGACCGGGTCGGCGTCGCCACCCAGGCGGACAAGTACCCCGCACAGCTCTCCGGCGGCCAGCAGCAGCGCGTCGCCATCGCCCGGGCGCTGGCCATGGACCCGAAGGTCATGCTCTTCGACGAGCCGACCTCGGCCCTCGACCCGGAGATGATCAACGAGGTCCTCGAGGTCATGCAGCAGCTCGCCCGCGACGGCATGACCATGATCGTCGTCACCCATGAGATGGGCTTCGCACGATCGGCTGCAAACCGTGTGGTGTTCATGGCGGACGGCCGGATCGTCGAGGAGGCTGCGCCCGACCAGTTCTTCAGCAATCCGCGCAGCGACCGCGCCAAGGACTTCCTGTCGAAGATCCTCCACCACTGACGGTTCGCCCCGCTCAGCCATCGTCGGCTCTCATCTCTCCGCCAGCACTCATCTTTTCATCAGCCAAAGGATGTTCATCATGAAGCTCCGCAAGGTCACCGCCGCTTCGGCCGCCGTGCTCGCTCTTGCCGTGGCGGCTACGGCGTGCGGTTCCAGCAACAACGACAAGGACGGCGGCTCCTCCTCCGGCGGCGGCAAGAAGATCACCATCGGCATCAAGTTCGACCAGCCGGGCATCGGCCAGAAGACGCCGCAGGGTTACGCCGGCTTCGACGTCGACGTCGCCACGTACGTCGCCAAGAAGCTCGGCTACAGCGCGAACCAGATCGAGTGGAAGGAGTCGAAGAGCGCCGACCGCGAGACCATGCTGAAGCGCGGTGACGTCGACTTCATCGCCGCCTCGTACTCGATCACGCCGGAGCGCGAGAAGTCGGTCGACTTCGCCGGCCCGTACCTGCTGGCCCACCAGGACGTCCTGGTCCGCGCCGATGACAACTCCATCAAGTCGCCGGCCGACCTCAACAAGAAGAAGCTCTGCTCGGTGACCGGCTCGACCTCGGCGCAGAACGTCAAGGACAAGCTGGCGCCCAAGGCCCAGCTGCAGCAGTACCCGACGTACTCGGCCTGTCTGACCGGTCTGCAGAGCGGCGCCATCGACGCGCTCACCACGGACGACTCGATCCTCGCCGGTTACGCCTCTCAGGCCCAGTACAAGGGCAAGTTCAAGCTCGGCGGCTTCAAGATGACCAACGAGAACTACGGCATCGGCGTCAAGAAGGGCAGCGACCTCAAGGCCAAGATCAACAAGGCTCTCGAGGACATGGTCTCCGACGGCTCCTGGGAGTCGGCCGTGAAGAAGAACTTCGGCCCGGCGGGCTACAAGAACGAGCCCGCGCCGAAGATCGGCGACGTCAAGAGCTGAAGCAACGCCTGACGAGTGCGCCGCCCTTGGCGGCGGCGCACCGAGGCGTCCCTACACGCGGAAGCGCGGGAGATCGTGTTCGACTTTCTTGAAGGTTACGACGTGCTGGGGGCCTTCTGGACGACGGTGCAGCTGACGCTGCTCGCCGCCGTCGGCTCCCTGGTCTGGGGCACTTTGCTGGCCGCCATGCGCGTCGGCCCGGTGCCTCTGATGCGCGGCTTCGCCACCGTCTATGTGAATACTGTGCGGAACATTCCGTTGACAGTGATCATCCTGTTCACGTCGCTGGGCCTGGCCAACACCCTGGGCGTCACCCTCGGCGCGAAGGGGATCATCGACACGCTCAACTTCCGGCTCGCCGTTCTCGGCCTGATCGCATACACGTCGGCGTTCGTGTGCGAAGCGGTCCGGTCCGGCATCAACACCGTACCGGTCGGTCAGGCGGAGGCCGCCCGCGCGATCGGCCTCAGCTTCTCCCAGGTGCTCCGGCTGGTCGTACTGCCGCAGGCGTTCCGTTCGTCTGTGGGCCCGCTGGCGAACGTCCTGATCGCCCTCACGAAGAACACCACGGTGGCTGCCGCAATCGGTGTCGCCGAGGCGGCGACCCTGATGAAGACGATGGTCGAGAAGGAGGCCCAACTCATCCCGATCGCCGCGGTCTTCGCGCTGGGCTTCGTGATTCTGACGCTGCCGACTGGTCTGATCCTCGGCTGGGTGGGCAAGAAGGTGGCGATCAAGCGATGAGTTCCGTTCTCTACGACGCGCAGGGGCCACGGGCCAAGCGGCGCAACGTCCTCTTCACCGGTGTCTTCGTGGTCGCCCTCGCAGCGGTGGCCTGGTGGGTGTACACCAGCCTCAACGACAAGCACCAGCTCGAATGGGTCCTGTGGAAGCCCTTCTTCTCCGGCACGGAGGCCTGGTCCACGTACATCTGGCCGGGTCTGCAGAACACGTTGAAAGCCGCCGCGCTGGCTATGGTCATCGCGCTGCCGCTTGGTGCCGTCCTGGGCATCGCCCGTCTCTCCGACCACGTCTGGGTACGCGTACCGGCCTCGATCGTCGTGGAGTTCTTCCGGTCGATCCCGGTCCTGGTGCTGATGATCTTCGGGCAGGCCCTGTACGCCAACTACACCAACGTCAGTTCGGATGACCGCCCGCTGTACGCGGTTGTCACGGGCCTTGTGCTGTACAACGCCGCGGTCCTCGCGGAAATCGTCCGGGCCGGCATCCTGGCCCTGCCCAAGGGCCAGTCCGAGGCCGCCGTGGCGATCGGGATGCGCAAGGGCCAGGTCATGCGGCTCATCCTGTTGCCGCAGTCGGTCACCGCGATGCTCCCGGCTATCGTCAGCCAGCTCGTCGTGATCGTGAAGGACACCGCCCTGGGCGGCGCGGTCCTCACCTTCCCGGAACTGCTTGCGTCGACGAACACGATGATCGGCTACTACGGCAACACCATCGCCAGCTTCACGGTCATCGCCGTGATCTACATCGTGCTGAACTTCTCGCTCACGAGCTTCGCAGGCTGGCTGGAGGCCAGGCTCAGGCGCAGCAAGAAGAGCACGGGCGCGGTCCTCGGTGAGGACGCGGTGGAGGTCAACCCGGCCGCGGTGGGCGGGGCCTTCGGGACCGGCGGCGAGGGAGGCGGCCCGGGCGGCCTCACCTTCACCAAGAAGCCGTGACGACCTGATACGCGGTCAAACGGCATGGACAACACGGAGGCAGTGGCATGATCGCCACTGCCTCCGTCGCTTGACGCAAACCCCGCCAATGGGTTGCATACGTTCTGTGATCGTGCACCCGGCTCCAACTTCCTGTTCACATACGTCCGACAGGACGCCGCCACGAGCAGGGGGCGCCGCGCCGTGGACCCGGTGATCATCGTCGGCGCGGGGCCCGTCGGGCTCACGCTCGCCCTGGCGCTGGCGCGCCAGGAAGTGCCCTGCGTCGTGCTGGACGAGGGGCCTGGCAAGGACGAACCACGCCCCGCGCGCACCGTGGTCCTGCGCGAGGACACCGCCGCCCTGCTGGAGCGGCTGTCCGGCCAGCCACTCGCGCAGGAGGGAGCCCGCTGGGCCGGATGGCGGTCGATGCGGCGCAAGCAGGTGATGCGCGAGGTCACGTTCGGCGGCGACGACCCGGCCCCGCTGCACATCGCCCAGCACGTCCTGACCGGCGCCCTGCGCGCCGCCCTGGCCACCGAGCCCCTCGTCGAGGTCGCCGTCGACAGCCGCCTCGACACAGTCGAGCAGGAGGCCTCGGGGGTCACCGCCCACACCCGCGGCCCCAAGGGCACCTGGTGGCGTGGCAGTTACCTGGTCGGCTGCGACGGCCCGCGCTCCACCGTGCGCAAACTCCAGGACATCCGCTTCCCGGGCCGTACCGCGGTGGAGCGACACGCCGTGGCGGCGCTGCGCACGGAACTCCCGTGGGCGGACGAAGCGTTGCTCCACCGGATGCCTCCGTGGCGGACGTCCGGGCCCTCGGCCGGGGAGGTGACCGCCCGCCCCCTCCCGGACGGCGTGTGGCGCCTGGACTGGCTGCTGCCGCCGGGCAAGGACCTGGTCACGCCCGAGCTGCTGCTGGCCCGCATCCGGGAGACCCTGGCCGGCTGGACCGGGGGCCCGACACCGCCGTACGAACTCCTCGACACCGGAGTCCACACGGTCCACCACCGTCTGGCCCGCCGCTGGCGGGTCGGCCGGGTCTTCCTCGCCGGGGACGCGGCGCACCTGCTCGGCGCCCTGGGCGCGCAGGGCCTCGACGAGGGGCTCAGGGACGCCGACAACCTGGCCTGGAAGCTGGCGCTCGCCTGGCACCACGGCCCGCACCAGGCGCTGCTCGACAGCTACCAGGCGGAGCGGCGCGGGGTCGTCGCAGGTCGGCTGCGCGCCGCCGACCAGGCCCTGCCGCTGCTGCGCGGCGGCGGAGGGCTGCGCGCATACGTGCCCGGCTCGGCGCGCGGCCACGACGCGCTGCTCACGGACGGTCATCTGGGGCGCGGAGCACTCGGTGCGCCGGGGGCGTACGCCGCTTCCCCGCTCGCGCCCCGGCACCTCGAAGCCGAGGTCCCCGTGGACACGGCGCCCGGCGAGCCGGTCACCGATGTGCGGGTCACCGCGGAGGACGGCACCTTCGTACAGCTGCGGGACCGGCTCGGGCGCGGAGCCCTGCTGGTGGTGCTGATCGCGCCGGGCACGGCGGTGTGGGACCGCAAGCACTGGATGTCCGCCGGGATCATGCCCCGTCTGGCGGCCGCGGTGGCCGCGCTGCCGCACCGCGCCGAACTGCTGGTCGCGGAGAGCTACCCAGGCGCGGCGGCCCACACCGTACTGCTGGTGCGCCCGGACGGGCACCTGGCCACGGCGCTGGGCGGAGTGCGACCGGCCGAGCTCTACTCGGCGGCGGAGGCGACACTGGGAGGGCCTGCGAAGGCGGAGGCCACGGCCGGCTCACCCTCGAAGTGACCCTGCTCACCGTCACCCAGTGGTCCACATAGTGACGGTGAGTTGACCGCTCGCGCCGTCAATGGTGTACTCCGGATCGTGACCGACACCTATGTGCGCCTGTGGCGGAGGGTCCATATGGACCTCGTCCGCTATGCGGGCTGCGTGTGTCGTCCGTCCTGCTGAATTCGCATCCCTTCTTCCCGCGCGCGCCTTCCGGTGCTGCCGCGCGCCCAGCGAACGCTTCGTCAGGACGGTGCCACGTGTCTGTCTCCCCTTCTGCCCCTCCCTCTGCCGCCACAGCCGTCCAGGCTCCGACGCAGGCGGACCTCCTCGACTTCGTACGTCGTACGGCCGCAGACGCCGAGCTGATCGCCTCCCTCCCGCTCGATCCCGAGGGCCGCACCTGGGTGCGCCTGGAGGGGCCCGGCGGCAGCGAGGCCTGGCTGATCGGCTGGCCGCCCGGCACGGGCACCGGCTGGCACGACCACGCCGAGTCCGTCGGTGCCTTCGTGACGGCGTCCGGCGAGCTCAAGGAGAACTCGCTCGCCGCCCGGCTGCCCGCCGACGGCTGGAAGACCCTGGAACTCACCGACGGCGTGGACCGGGAGCGGCAGCTGCCGGCCGGCAAGGGGCGTGCCTTCGGCCGCCACCATGTCCACGAGGTGCTCAACGAGTCCACCGACCGGCACGCGGTCTCCGTCCACGCCTACTACCCGCCGCTGCCGCAGATCCGCCGCTACAGCCGCGTGGGCCAGGTCCTGCGCCTGGAGCAGGTCGAGCGTCCGGAGGACTGGCAGTGAGCGGCGGCGGTCCGGTCGGCGGGTACGCGGGCGGTGCGGGCGAACAGCCCCTCGGCATCGACGAGCTGCTGGAGCGGGTGCGCGGGGGCTACGAGCGGATCGGGCCGAAGGAGGCGTACGACGCCGCCCGGGCCGGTGAGGCACTCCTGGTCGACATCCGATACGCCGCCCTGCGCGAACGGGACGGCCTGATTCCCGGCGCCCTGGTCGTCGAGCGCAACGAGCTGGAGTGGCGCCTCGATCCTCAGGGCAGCCACCGCGTGCCCGAGGCCACGAGTCACGAGGTGCGGGTCGTGGTGATCTGCAACGAGGGGTACGCATCGAGCCTCGCGGCGGCATCGCTGCACGGTTTGGGGCTGGGACGGGCCACGGATCTGGCCGGCGGGTTCCAGGCGTGGAAGGCGGCGGGGCTGCCGGTGACGTCATAGGCGATCGGTCGGCGCCGGCGCCGGTACTCCGTAGCAGTCCGGCATGGCATCGACGTTGACGACGACAGCACCGGCAAGGAGGGACCGCGCCGCCGGGTGCGATGGTCACGCCGTTCTACGTGTGGCACGGATCCCGGCGGCCACGCCTCGTCGGCTCCTGCCCCGTCAGAACCCCTCGTCCCCGAGGAACTCCGTGTCCTCCCCCTCCTCCTCCAGCGCCTGCCGGACCACCCGCAGCGCCATGCCCTCGGAGTAGCCCTTGCGGGCGAGCATGCCCGCAAGGCGGCGCAGGCGCTTGTCGCGGTCGAGGCCGCGTGTGGAACGCAGCTTGCGGGCGACGAGTTCGCGCGCGGTCGCCTCCTCCTGCTCCGAGTCGAGCTGGGAGACGGCCGCGTCGATCAGCGTGGAGTCGACCCCCTTGGTCCGCAGCTCCTGGGCAAGAGCCCGCCGGGCGAGCCCGCGGCCGTGGTGCCGGGACTCCACCCAGGCGTCCGCGAACGCGCTGTCGTTGATCAGCCCGACTTCCTCGAACCGCGACAGCACCTCCTCCGCGGCCTCGTCCGGGATCTCCCGCTTACGCAGGGCGTCGGCGAGTTGCTTGCGCGTGCGCGGGGTCCCGGTGAGCAGGCGCAGGCAGATCGCCCGTGCCCGCTCCACCGGGTCCGCCGGAGATTCCTCCTGCTCGGCCCTCGACGAGGAGGAGGAATCCCCGTGCTCACCGGACGGCTCATCGCGGCGCCGCTGCCGGCGCCCGCGGGAGCCGCCCGCCCCACGGGTCCGGCCGCCACGGCGCGAACCACCACCGGACGAGCCGAAACCGTCCGGTCCCCCGTCATCCGGCCACTCGCTGCCGCCCGGCTCGTCGCCGTACGACCCCCCGATGCCGTACGCCGTCGTGCCGCGTGGCCTCGCGCGGCCGTGTCTCACTTGCGCGCCGTGGTCCGTATCAGCCCCGTACGCATCGCCGTCCGGCCCGTCAAGAGCCGCGTCGCCTCTCCCGTCCCTTCCTCGCGGAGGGTCCGGGTAGGCGTACTCGGCCCAGTCGGTTCGCCGTGTCATACGTCAGCTCTTGGCAGCCGGAGCCTTGGTCTTGGCTGCCTTGGCCGCAGGAGCGGGCGCCGTCTTCGCGGTGTCGTCCGCGGTGGCGGAGACGGCGGCGTCCGCGCCCGGCTCGGCGGTGGGCTCCTCCGGGCGTACTCCGACGCCCAGCTTCTCCTTGATCTTCTTCTCGATCTCGTTGGCCAGGTCGGGGTTGTCCTTCAGGAAGTTGCGCGCGTTCTCCTTGCCCTGGCCGAGCTGGTCGCCCTCGTACGTGTACCAGGCGCCGGCCTTGCGGACGAAGCCGTGCTCCACGCCCATGTCGATCAGGCCGCCCTCGCGGCTGATGCCCTGGCCGTAGAGGATGTCGAACTCGGCCTGCTTGAAGGGCGGGGCGACCTTGTTCTTGACGACCTTGCAGCGGGTGCGGTTGCCGACCGCCTCGGTGCCGTCCTTCAGGGTCTCGATGCGGCGGATGTCGATGCGCACCGAGGCGTAGAACTTCAGCGCACGGCCACCGGTCGTGGTCTCCGGGGAGCCGAACATCACGCCGATCTTCTCGCGGAGCTGGTTGATGAAGATCGCGGTGGTCTTGGACTGGTTGAGCGCGCTGGTGATCTTCCGCAGGGCCTGGCTCATCAGACGGGCCTGGAGGCCGACGTGGCTGTCGCCCATCTCGCCCTCGATCTCCGCGCGCGGGACGAGCGCGGCGACGGAGTCGATGACGATGAGGTCGAGGGCACCGGAGCGGACCAGCATGTCCACGATCTCCAGGGCCTGCTCGCCGTTGTCCGGCTGGGAGAGGATCAGGTTGTCGATGTCGACGCCCAGCTTCTTCGCGTACTCGGGGTCGAGGGCGTGCTCGGCGTCCACGAAGGCGACCTGGCCGCCGGCCTTCTGCGCGTTCGCCACCGCGTGCAGCGTCAGGGTCGTCTTACCGGAGGACTCCGGGCCGTACACCTCCACCACACGGCCACGTGGCAGGCCGCCGACGCCGAGGGCGACGTCGAGTGCGGTCGACCCGGTGGGGATGACCTCGATGGGCTCGTTCGGCCGCTCGCCGAGGCGCATCACGGCGCCCTTGCCGAATTGCCGTTCAATCTGTGCGAGCGCGGCGTCGAGCGCCTTCTCGCGGTCGGTTCCTGCCATGGGTTCCACCCGGTTTGCTTGAGTCGATCGCTTCACGTCAAAGACGCTAACGCCTGCCACTGACAATGCGCCCCGACGCCCGTCCGGCCTGTGGATAACTCGGGTACATCTCCGTCAAAACCGTGCCGAATTACCCGTCGAGAGCCTCGCCGGAGCCTCCATAAGAATGGATGTTCGATTTTCGTGTCAAGCGCACCACGCGGCACCTCCGACCCTACGTCCGCAGTCCGACAACGGGCCGGACCCCGAGGCATGCGGCCGCTGTCCGCACCCGCGCCCCGTCCGGCTGCTCCCTGCGGCGTACGGCGGGTGTCTCCGGCTGGACGACGACCGGAGGGGGCGCTCTCGCGAAGCTGAAGGCATGGAGACCCCGCAGCTCACCCAGGAGGACGGCAGGGCGGAACGTCCCCCTGTCGCCGCAGCCACGGCGGGGGACCGCCCGGCTGAGCGCCTCTGCCACACCGTCGGCCTTGTCCTGATCCTCTCCGGACTCGTGCACCTCGTGGTGTTCGCCGTCGACGGCGGACCCTGGGACGGGCCCGTCTCCTGGCGCAAGCCCGTCACGTTCGGGCTGTCCTTCGGGGCGACGCTGATCGCGGTCACCTGGGTGACGTCGTATCTGCGGATCGGTTCGCGGCTGCGCGCCCTGCTGCTCGTCGTGTTCGCCGCCGACTGCGTCGTGGAGGTCGGCGGTATCACCCTTCAGGCCTGGCGCCGGGTGCCCTCGCACCTCGACATGGAGACACCGTTCGACACCGCGGTGTCCATGACGCTTGCGGTGGGCGGTGGCGTCCTCGTGGTGCTGCTCACCGTGTTCGCCGTCGCGTCGTTCCGGCACCGGCCGACAGGTCCCGCGGGGATGGCGCTCGCGGTGCGTTCCGGCTTCGCGATCCTGCTCGTCGCGCTCGCTTCGGGCGCCGCGATGATCGCGCGCGGTGTCGTACTCACCCGGACCGGGCACCAGGAGGCTGCCTACCACTCGACGGCCCCGCTCAAGCCGCTGCACGGAGTCAGCCTGCACGCGGTGCTCGTCCTGCCGGCGCTGGCCCGGCTGCTGTCCGGCACGTCCTGGAGCGAGTCGGCCCGGCGACGGATCGTGGCCGCGGCGACCGGCTGCTACGTGGCTGCCGTCATCGTGGCCGGGGTGTGGGCCGTCCTCACGCACTGAGCCGGTTGCGCCCGCTCAGCGGGCCGTGCCTCAGGAGGAGGACCCCTCTCCGGCTTCCACCGCTTCGTCCTGTGCCACGCCCGGGCGCCGTATCCACAACTGCTTCGCGCGTGTGAGCAGACCCGGGCCGGATCCCCCTCTCCGGTGCCCGTGGACACGAGGGTCGTCCGTGACGGCGTACCGCTTCACATAGGCCCCCAGGAACGCCTGCAACGTGGCGACCGCGGGGATGGCGATCAGCGCGCCGACGGCGCCGAGGAGCGCGGTGCCGGCGATGACCGAACCGAAGGCGACGGCGGGGTGGATGTCGACGGTCTTCGCGGTCAGCTTGGGCTGCAGCATGTAGTTCTCGAACTGCTGGTAGACCACGACGAAGATCAGCACCCACAGCGCATACCAGGGCCCCACGGTGAAGGCGATCAGCATGGGCAGGGCACCCGCGAGGTAGGTGCCGATGGTCGGGATGAACTGGGAGACCAGACCCACCCAGACGCCGAGCACGGGCGCGTAGGGCACACCCAGGAACTGCAGCAGGATGTAGTGCGCTATGCCGGAGATGAGCGCCATCAGGCCGCGCGAGTAGATGTAACCGCCCGTCTTGTTGACGGCGATCTCCCACGCGCGCAGCACCTCGGCCTGACGCGCGGGCGGCAGGACGGAGCAGATCGCGCGGCGCAGCCGCGGGCCGTCCGCGGCGAAGTAGAACGAGAACAGCACGATCGTCAGCAGTTGAAAGAGACCGCCGAGGACCTGGGCGGACACGTCCAGCACACCGGTGGCGCTGTTCTGCACGTAGTTGCGCAGCCAGTTGGAGCGGAGCAGTCCCTCCTGGACGTCAACGCGTCTGAGCTCGGTGTGGAAGTGTGTGTTGACCCAGTTGATGACGGAGTCGAGGTAGTTCGGGAAGTCCTCGACGATCTTGATGATCTGGCCCGCGAGCATGGAGCCGAGCAGGGTGACGAAGCCCGCAGCCATGATCATTACGGCGAGGAAGACGAAGCCTGTGGCCAGCCCTCTGCGTATGCCGCGCGAGGCCATCCAGCTCACCGCGGGCTCGATGGCCAGGGCCAGGAAGAACGCGATGAGAATGTTGATCAGCAGTCCGGTGAGCTGATGGAAGGCCCACGTGCCCAGCTGGAAAGCCGCGTAGAGGGCGAGGACGAGCACCACGGCGCGCGGCAGCCAGCGCGGCATACGGACGCCCGGCCCGGCGCCGTCGGCCGGGGGACGGCCGGGCGGCGTCGTACCGAACGGGGATGCGTGCTGGGCCGTCTGCCCGGCCTCGTCAGTGGGTGCCACGGATTCAGTCTCGCCCACTGGTCTGACAATCAACTACCGTCCTGCGATCTTCGTGACCGATCAGTGCTTCTCCCGCGGAACGTCCATGACTGTGCAGACCACGCGCCACACGTCCTTGGCGTCCCAGCCCGCGTCCAGCGCCCCGCGCACCGTGCGACCGCCGAGCTCCGCCATCACGTGGTCGCGTGCGAAGGTGTCGGCGTATCCCGGACCGAAGTGATCCGCCATCCGCTGCCAGAAGACCGTCAACCGCATGACTCCAGTATCCCGCCCCTGAGGGTGGGCCTGGGCCGGGACCCCTTGCCGAGACCGCTTTCCGCCCTACGGTCTGACGCATGTCCCAAACAGGAGCTTCCGCACTCCCTGCCACACCCCCGGCACGCTCCCCGCTGTTCCGCGCCGAGCACTTCGTCTGGCTCACCGCGCGCGTGCTGGAGCAGCGCCTCTTCGCGCACCACTTCCTGAACGGGGGCGCCGACCCGGTGGAGACCGCGCTGGACGCTTACCGCAACGAGGACGGCGGGTACGGCCACGCGCTGGAGCCCGATCTGCGCGGCCCGGTCAGCCAGCCGCTGCACACCGTGCGCGCGCTGCGTGCTCTGGATGCCATCGGGCGGTGTGGCGGACAGCGGGTGGAGCGCGTGTGCCGCTATCTGACCGCCGTGTCCACGACGGACGGTGCCCTCCCGGCGATCCACCCCAGCCAGCGCGGCTATCCGGCGGCCCCCTTCATGCCGATCGTGGACGACCCGCCCAGCGAACTCCTCACCACAGGTCCGGTGGTGGGCCTGCTGCACCGCAACGAGGTCTGGCACGCCTGGCTGTTCCGGGCCACGGACTTCTGCTGGCATGCCGTCGAGTCGCTGGAGAAGTCCCACCCCTACGAGATCGAGGCCGCCGTGGCCTTCCTGGACTCCGCTCCCGACCGCCCGCGCGCGGAGGCGGCCGCCGACCGCCTCGGCCGCCTGGTGCGCGAACGGCGGCTCGCGGCTCTGGAGCCCGACCGCCTCGACGCGTACCCGGTCGCCCTCGGCTGCGCACCCGGTGAGCACCACTTCCCGCACGACTACGCGAAGACGCCGAGCTCCCTGGCGCGCGCGTGGTTCACGGATGCCGAGATGACGCGCTCCCTGGACCACCTCGCGGACGCGCAGCACGAGGACGGCGGCTGGCCCGTCCGCCGGCCCGCCTGGACACCGGGCACCGCGCTGGAAGCTCGCCCCATGGCAACGATCGAGGCGCTGCACACCCTCAGGGCGCACGGGCGTCCCATCGGTTGACCTGGGCGCCGTCACCCGCCCATGGCGCGCACTCCGGCGGTCACCACGACGGCCGCCGCCACAACGAGCAGGAACGGAGCGCGCAGCACCAGCGCCACAGCGGCTGCGGCAAGCCCTGCAACCCGCGCATCGAGCACCAGGGCGTGCCCGTCGGCGAAGCTCTGCTGGGCCGTGAGGGCGGCGAGAAGGGCCACCGGCAACAGCGCGGCCAGACGCCTGACGAGCGGCTTCTCGAGCACGCCCGCGGGTACGAGCAGTCCGGCGAGCTTGACGGCGTAGCAGCCGAACGCGGTCGCGCCGATCGCGATCCAGGTGTTCAACGGTCCTCCCCCGGTACGTCGTTCTCGTGCGCTTCCCTGCGTGACATGCCCCTGCGGCGGCCCTCCAGGCCCAGAACGGCGGGCGCTGCCAGCGCGGCCACCAGGACGGGCACTCCGGCGGGCAGCACGGGCAGTAGACCGAGCCCCGGCAGCACGGCGAGGCCGGCCACCGTGCGCTCGGTGGTGGTCTTGAGCATCGGCGCGAGCAGGGCGAGAAAAACGGCCGGCCCGGCGGCGTCGAGGCCCCATGCGTCGGTGTCCCCGATGGCGTCTGCGCCCAGAGCGCCGAGGAAGGTGGTGAGATTCCACAGCAGGTACAGACTGAGCCCGGTGACGGCGAACCCGATGCGCGTGCTCCGCCGCGTGGGCTGCACCAGCGCGACCGCGGTGGTCTCGTCGATGACCCATTGGGCGGCGAACGGCCGCACCGCGCGCGGGAGCGCCAGCAACTGGGACAGACGGAGCCCGTAGAAGGCGTTGCGCACACCTAGGAAGAAGGCGCCCGCCGCCGCCGTGAGCGGGTTGCCCCCGGCCGCGAGCGCCCCCACCAGGGCGAACTGGGATGCCCCGGTGAACACCAGGAGGCTGAGTGCGCAGGTCTGCAGCAGCGTGAGCCCGCTGCCGGCCGAGGTCACCCCGAAGGCGAAGCCGGACGCTCCTACGGCGACGCCGACTCCTAGGGCGTCCCGTACGACGGCGGAGTCGGCCCTTTGTCCGCCTTCCGGACTTATGCCTGCGAGAGCTGTCTCTTCTGCCACGCACCGGACGGTAGAAGCAGTCACGCTCGCGCGTCTTGTACGTTCTTGCGCTCACGCCGGTACGCCCCAGGGGGCACGCCGACGATCCGGGTGAAGTGCCGGTTCAGATGCGGCTGATCGGTGAACCCGACGGCGACGGCGGTCTCCGCGGGCGTCGCACCGGCGTCCAGCAGCCGTCGCGCCTGCCGCACCCGCGCGTCCGTGAGCCAGGCGTGCGGCGGCATCCCGTAGGTGTCCCGGAACGCCCGCAGCAGAGCGAACGGACTGGTACCGAGATCGGCAGCAAGCCTCTCCAGGGTCGGAGGCCCGGCCAGCCGCTCCTCCAGCACGGCACGCGCGCGTGCCGCGATCCGGGCACCCGCCGTCCGCACCTCCCGCTGCGGCAACGCCCCGCCGTTGAGCCGTAGCAGCCTCGTCACCGCGACCCTCAGCAGCGTGTCCGCGGCCAGCGCATTGCCGTCCTCCGCGGCACGCAGCACCTGATGCACAAGCCTCACGGTGTACGGATCGTCGAGCACCGGACTGACGAACCCGGGCGTCCCCCGAATGAACGTGGTCTCGGCCGCGATCTCGGCCACCACCTCGGGCGACGGATACACGGCCCCGTACCGCCACCCCTCCGGCACACCGGCCCGCCCCGTGTGCGGAGTGTCCGGATTGACCAACGCGAGCGCCCCCGCCCCCGCGTACTGATCCGCCCCGCGATGGTGAAACACCTCGACCCCGTCGGCAATGGCGGCGATGACGAAGTTCTCGTGCGTATGCCGCACAAACTCCTTGCGGACGTACCGGGCACGCAGCAGATCGACGCCGGGCAGCTCGGCGTACTGCCAGTGCCGAGCCAACTCCTTCCCCGACCCCGCCATACCCCCATTCTCCACCTCCACCCCCACCCACCCACGGCCGCCGACGGATAGGAGCGGGTCGCCGCGGTATGACGCAGCCCGCCGCTTACCTGGCCCCACCACCGGCCCGCTCAGGCACCAGGCGGACGAACAGCGGGCGGCGGGCTCGCCGTACCGCCGCGACCCCGACCCACAACGAACCAATTCGCGCCCGGCCCAAGCCCAGCGCAGCGAACTCGCAGGTCAGACCCATTGTCAGTGGCCGGGTGCAGGATGGACGCATGGTCAGCTCCGCACACCGAGCCCTGGACGGCTTCTCCCCCGCGACCCGCGGCTGGTTCACGGGCGCCTTCTCCGCGCCCACCGCGGCCCAGGCAGGCGCGTGGCAGGCCATCAGAGAGGGCTCGGACGTGCTGGTGGTCGCCCCCACCGGCTCCGGCAAGACCCTGGCCGCGTTCCTCGCCGCCCTGGACCAGCTGGCCTCGACACCCCCGCCCGCAGACCCCAGGAAGCGCTGCCGCGTCCTGTACGTGTCACCGCTCAAGGCCCTCGCGGTCGACGTCGAGCGCAACCTCCGCAGCCCCCTGACCGGTATCCGCCAGGAATCCGTGCGCCGGGGCCTGCCCGAGCCCGAGGTGAAGGTGGGCATCCGCTCCGGGGACACTCCTGCCGCCGAGCGCCGCGCCCTGGCCACCCGCCCCCCGGACATCCTGATCACCACCCCGGAGTCCCTGTTCCTGATGCTGACGTCGGCCACGCGCGACGCGCTGACCGGCATCGAGACGGTGATCCTCGACGAGGTGCATGCGGTGGCGGGCACCAAGCGTGGCGCACATCTCGCCCTCTCCCTGGAGCGGCTGGACGAGATCCTGCCGAAGCCGGCCCGCCGCATCGGCCTCTCGGCGACGGTCCGCCCGGTCGACGAGGTCGCCCGGTACCTCTCACCGCGCCGCAAGGTGGAGATCGTCCAGCCGAAGTCGGGCAAGGAGTTCGACCTCTCGGTCGTCGTCCCGGTCGAGGACCTGGGCGAGCTGGGCGGCTCCCCGGTCGCCGACGGATCGGAGGGCACGGAGCGCCCGTCGATCTGGCCGCACGTCGAGGAGCGGATCACCGACCTCGTCCAGGCCCACCGTTCCACGATCGTGTTCGCCAACTCCCGTCGCCTCGCGGAGCGTCTGTGCAACAGGCTCAACGAGATCGCGTACGAGCGGGCCACCGGCGAGACCCTGGACGAGCACCACGCCCCGGCCGAGCTCATGGGCGGCTCCGGAGCCGCGCAGGGCGCACCACCCGTCATCGCCCGCGCCCACCACGGCTCGGTCTCCAAGGAGCAGCGCGCCCTCGTCGAGGAGGACCTCAAGGCGGGCCGCCTGCCCGCCGTGGTCGCGACCTCGAGCCTCGAACTCGGCATCGACATGGGCGCGGTCGACCTCGTCGTCCAAGTCGAGTCCCCGCCGTCCGTCGCCTCCGGCCTGCAGCGCGTGGGCCGCGCGGGACACCAGGTGGGCGCGGTCTCCACCGGCGTGGTCTTCCCCAAGTACCGCGGCGACCTCGTCCAGGCGGCGGTGGTCACCGAGCGCATGCGCACCGGCTCCATCGAATCCCTGAAGGTCCCCGCCAACCCCCTGGACGTCCTGGCACAGCAACTGGTCGCGATGACGGCCCTGGACACCTGGCAGGTCGACGACCTGCTCGCCACGGTCCGCCGGGCCGCGCCCTTCGCCTCACTCCCGGAGTCGGCGTTCACTGCGGTCCTCGACATGCTCGCGGGCCGCTATCCGTCCGACGCGTTCGCCGAGCTGCGCCCGCGCGTGGTGTGGGACCGCGTCGCCGGCACGGTCACCGGCCGTCCCGGCGCTCAGCGCCTCGCCGTCACCTCCGGCGGCACCATCCCCGACCGCGGGCTCTTCGGGGTGTTCCTCGCCGGAGCCGACCCCAAGAAGGGCGGCGGCAGGGTCGGTGAGCTCGACGAGGAGATGGTCTACGAGTCGCGCGTGGGAGACGTCTTCACGCTCGGCACCAGTTCCTGGCGCATCGAGGACATCACCCGCGACCGCGTCCTGGTCTCCCCCGCGCCGGGCGTACCGGGCCGGCTCCCCTTCTGGAAGGGCGACCAGCTCGGCCGCCCGCTGGAACTGGGCCGTGCGGTCGGCCAGTTCCTGCGCGAGGTCGGCTCGCTGCCCAAGGAGGACGCCCGGCTGCGCCTCCTCGCGGCGGGCCTGGACGCCTGGGCCGCGGACAACGTCCTGTCCTACCTGGACGAGCAACGCGAGGCCTGCGGTCACGTCCCTGACGACCGCACGATCGTCGTGGAGCGCTTCCGGGACGAGCTCGGCGACTGGCGGGTCGTCGTCCACTCCCCCTTCGGTGCCCAGGTGCACGCGCCGTGGGCACTCGCCCTCGGCGCCAAGCTCTCCGAGCGCTACGGCATGGACGCCCAGGTCATGCACGCCGACGACGGCATCGTGCTGCGCCTCCCGGACGCCGACCTGATGGGCCTGGACCTGCTCGACCAGGAACCGATGAAGGCGGGCACGGAGTACGACGCCGACCAGGCACCCGTCGGCGCGGCGGACGTCGTCTTCGACAAGGGCGAGGTCGACCAGGTGGTCACCGACCAGGTGGGCAGCTCCGCCCTGTTCGCGTCCCGCTTCCGCGAGTGCGCAGCTCGCGCGCTGCTGCTGCCGCGCCGCAATCCGGGCAAGCGCACCCCGTTGTGGCAGCAGCGCCAGCGCGCCTCCCAACTGCTTCAGGTGGCCAGCGAGTTCGGCTCGTTCCCGATCGTCCTGGAAGCGGTCCGCGAGTGCCTCCAGGACGTCTTCGACGTCCCCGGCCTCGTCGAGCTGATGGGCGACCTGGAGTCCCGCAAGGTACGCCTGGTCGAGGTCACCACCCCCGAGCCCTCCCCCTTCGCCCGCTCCCTCCTCTTCGGGTACGTCGCCCAGTTCCTCTACGAGGGAGACTCACCGCTCGCCGAGCGCCGCGCCGCCGCCCTCTCCCTGGACTCGCGGCTGCTGGCCGAGCTGCTGGGCCAGGCGGAGCTGCGCGAACTGCTCGACGCCGAGGTGCTGACCGAGCTGGAGCGGGAGCTCCAGTGGCTCACCGAGGACCGGCGCGTCAAGGACGCCGAGGGTGTCGCCGATCTCCTGCGCCTGCTCGGCCCGTTGACCGAGGCGGAGCTGGCTGAACGCGGCGCAGAGCCGCAGTGGGCACAGGAGCTGGCCGGCGCCCGCCGCGCGATCAGGGTCCGCATCGCCGGCGCGGACCACTGGGCGGCGATCGAGGACGCGGGCCGGCTGCGCGACGCCCTCGGCACGGCCCTGCCGGTCGGTGTCCCGGAGGCCTTCACGGAGCCGGTGAAGGACCCCCTCGGAGACCTCCTCGCCCGCTACGCCCGGACCCACGGCCCCTTCACCTCGGCCACGGCGGCGGCCCGTTTCGGCCTGGGCGTGGCCGTCACGGAAGGCGCACTCCAGCGCCTTGCTGCGAACGGCCGTGTCGTCCAGGGCGAGTTCCATCCGGCGGGCATCGGCCAGGAGTGGTGCGACGCGGCGGTACTGCGCCGACTGCGCCGTCGTTCCCTGGCCGCGCTGCGGCACGAGCTGGAACCGGTGGCACCGGCCGCGCTCGCCCAGTTCCTGCCGCAGTGGCAGCACATCGGCAAGGGGCACGGCCTGCGCGGTGTCGACGGACTGGTGCGTGCCGTCGAGCAGTTGCAGGGCGCATCCGTGCCCGCGTCGGCCCTGGAGAAGCTGGTCCTGCCGTCCCGCGTCGCCAACTACACGCCCGCGATGCTCGACGAGCTCACCGCCGCCGGAGAGGTCGTCTGGGCCGGCGCCGGCGCCCTTCCCGGCAAGGACGGCTGGGTCTCGCTGTATCTGGCGGACGCTGCTCCCCTGCTCCAGCCCCCGCCCCATCTCCTGGAGCTGACCGCGCTCCACCAGTCCGTGCTGGACGCCCTCTCCGGGGGCTACGGCCTGTTCTTCCGCCAGATCGCCGACCAGGTCCGCGCCACCACCCACCCCCAGGTCACTGATCCCCAACTGGCCGACGCCGTCTGGGACCTGGCCTGGTCCGGACGCCTCACGAACGACACGCTGGCCCCCATGCGCTCCCTGCTGGGCTCGGGCCGCACCGCGGGCTCCACGGCCCACCGCGCCAAGCGCAGCGTCCCCCGCGGGCGTTACGGCTCCCTGACCGCAGCGGCCCGCCCCGCCTCCCGTAGCGGTCCGCCGACCGTCGCGGGCCGCTGGTCCCTGCTCCCGCCTCGCGAGGCCGACCCGACGGTGCGCGCGCACGCCGTCGCCCGCACCCTCCTGGACCGGCACGGTGTGGTCACCCGGGGCGCCGTGTCCGCGGAAGGCATCGAGGGCGGCTTCTCGGCGATGTACCGCATTCTGTCCGCCTTCGAGGAGAGCGGCCAGGCGCGGCGCGGCTATGTGGTGGAGGGGCTCGGCGCGGCCCAGTTCGCGATGGACGGCGCGGTGGACCGCCTGCGCGCCGTGTCCAACGCCCGCGACCGCGGCGAAACCCTGCCGCAGCCCACGGCCGGCGGCACGCCGAGCGGCTTTCCCGCCGACCCCTTCGGCTCGTCCCACGCCTTCACCGCGCCCGGCGACCCGAGCGCCGGTACGCCCCACGGCCACACACCCCACAGCTCCGACGACCCCGACACCTTCGACTGGACAAGCGGCTTCGACTCGGGGAGCGGAACCTCCCGGAGCGGGGACCGGCCCGAGTTCGACATCACCGGCTTCGAGGACGACTTCGGCCTCCCGCCCGCTCGCGCCTCACGGGACGAATACGTCTCGCCCCGCGACCTCGCCTCCCCAGGCGCAGGCGGCCCCCGAAGCGGCCCCGGCTCGTACGGCTCCGCCTACCCGGATCGCCGCCCCCGCCCCGCTCCCGACTCCCGAGCCGTCGTCCTCGCCGCAGCGGATCCGGCGAACGCGTACGGCGCAGCACTGCCCTGGCCGGAGCCCCCGACCGGCGCGGGGCACAAGCCGGGCCGAAAGGCGGGCTCCCTGGTGGTCCTCGTCGACGGGGAACTGACGCTTTACATGGAGCGCGGCGGCAAGACACTCCTGGCCTGGCCCGCCGACCCGGAAGGCACCGCCGCCGAGGACCCGCGCCTGGAGGCCGCCGCACAAGCCCTGGCCGCAGCCGCCCGAGCAGGCTCGCTCGGCACCGTCACGGTGGAGCGGGTCAACGGCGCCTCGGCCCTGACGTCCCCCATCGGCACTCTCCTGGAGGGAGCTGGCTTCATCGCAACCCCGCGGGGCCTACGGCTGCGGGCGTAACGGCTGGGGCCCGCTGTCCGAGCCCGCGCGCGCCCGCCCGTGACACCCTTGACCCATGCCCGAAGGAGACACGGTCTGGCAGACGGCGAAACGCCTGCACGACGCCCTCGCCGGCAAGGTGCTGACCCGTAGCGACTTCCGGGTGCCCAAGTACGCCACGACCGACCTCACGGGCCGTACCGTCCTGGACGTCACCCCGCGCGGCAAGCACCTCCTGACGCGTATCGAGGGCGGCCTCACACTCCACTCCCACCTGCGGATGGACGGCTCCTGGAAGGTGTACGCGAACGGCCGGCGCTGGACCGGCGGCCCCGCCCACCAGATCCGTGTGATCCTGGGCAACGCCGACCGCACTGCAGTCGGCTACCGGCTTCCCGTCCTCGACCTCCTGCGCACCACCGACGAACAGCGCGCCGTCGGCCACCTCGGCCCCGACCTCCTGGGCCCGGACTGGGACCCGCAGCAGGCGCTCGCCAACCTGCTCGCCGACCCCGTCCGCCCCCTCGGCGAGGCCCTCCTGGACCAGCGCAACCTCGCCGGCATCGGCAATGTGTACAAGAGCGAGCTCTGCTTCCTGCTCGGCGCCACCCCCTGGCTCCCCGTCGGGGCGCTGCCCGCCGACCGGGCGGCCAAGCTGCCCGCGCTCGCCAAGAAGCTCCTGGAGGCCAACCGCGACCGCCCGGTCCGCACCACGACGGGCCGCCGCGGCCAGGACCTCTTTGTGTACGGCCGCGCACCCCGCCCCTGTCTGCGCTGCCACACCTCCGTCCGCGTGGCGGACCAGGGCGACGGCTCCCGTGAACGCCCCACCTACTGGTGCCCCAGCTGCCAGACGGGACCGGCACCGAGCACTTCCCCACCCCGCGGAACTCCACGCCGTACGACTAATTGACGGGCCGTCAGAAACCCTCGTACCGTCCCTTCATGTCCGTCAAGGCGTACGAACTCACCGGACGCACCGCATTCGTCACCGGAGCGGCCGGCGGCATCGGCCGCGCCTCGGCCGTGCTGCTCGCCGAAGCGGGCGCCACGGTCCACTGCGCCGACCGCGACGCACAGGGCCTGCACGAGACGGCGACCCTGATCAAGGACGGCGGCGGCACCGCCCGTGTCCACCACCTCGACGTCACCGACCGGAGGCAGCTCAGACAGGCCGTCGAGTCCTGCGAGCGCTTGGACGTGATGGCTGCGGTCGCCGGGATCATGCACAGCAGCCCGGTCCTGGAGACCCGGGACGAGGACCTGGACCGCGTGCTGAACGTGAACTTCAAGGGAGTGCTGTACGCCTGCCAGGAGGCCGCCCGTCTGATGCTGGATGGGAAGACCGGCGGCAGCATCATCACCATGGCCTCCGGCGCCGTCGACACCGGCCGCCCCGGCCTGCTCTGCTACGGGGTGTCCAAGGCGGCCGTCGTCCAGCTGACGAAGACCCTGGCGAACGAGGTCGGCCGGCACGGGATCCGGGTCAATGCGGTCGCCCCCGGCTGGATCCGCACCCCCATGACCGACCGCCACGAGGCCGAGGCGCAGGCGCAGACCGAGGCGCTGATGGCCCGGATGTCACCGCTGGGCCGGGTCGGCGAACCGGAGGACGTCGCTCACACCGTGCTGTATCTGGCGTCCGACGCCTCGTCGTTCACGACGGGCCAGATCCTGCGTCCGAACGGCGGGGTGGCGATGCCGTGGTGAGGCGGGCCGTCCGCCAGGCCACCCGCCACCGCCCTGCCCCTACGGCGCCCGTCGCCCCCGTCTTCGGCACACAGTGCACCGGCAGCAGACCCAGCCCCCAGCCACCCGCGGCGACCGCCCCCTCCAGCACACCGGCACCGGGCGCAAGCGCAAGCCGCAGCACCGCCCACCACCACAGCACCCCGAGCCCGAGAAACGCCCCCCAGCGCACTGTCGGCCGTGCCATGGACGCCACCTCCGGCCCCGAAGCTAGACCGCCGCCTTCACCCCCGGAAAGGGCGCACCGACGGCACATGGGCGCAACGCATCGCAGGCATCCACCATGACCGCCCGGGACCACACCGGCAAACGGACCGTACAGCCGTTCGACCCTCCGGGTACACGAAAACCCCGACCGCACCTCCCCAGCTGTTCCTGGAGAAGCCCCGGCCGGGGCCTTGCACGTGCACGTCGGCTCACGCAGCCACACGCGTGAACGTCACGCGGCGACCACGTCCACCGCCTCGGCGGGCGCCTTGATGGTCACCCGTTCCGGTGGCACACCGGTCACCGACACGGAACCCAGCATCGGACGAACCGGCGCTGATACAGGCTCGGTGGCCGCAGCAGACTGGGCCAGCTCGGCGAGGGCGAGCTCGTCGCTCACTTCTCGCATGAGCTCGGACATCCGTACGTCCAGCGCGTCGCAGATGGCGGAGAGCAGTTCGGAGGAAGCCTCCTTCTGCCCCCGCTCCACCTCGGAGAGATAGCCGAGTGAGACTCGGGCGGACGAGGAGACTTCGCGCAGAGTACGGCCCTGGCGCTGGCGCTGCCGACGCAGCACGTCACCCAGCAGGCGACGGAGCAGAATCATCGGTGGCTCCCTCCTCGGACCGCGTAGCCGCATCCTTCACGCCCCACCGTACCGCCTCGCGCTGCGGCCGTGCGGGGAGCGATGTCGTGTTCACTCAGGGCTGCAAACATCAAAACCCCCCGTTCTGTTCCGTATCCTGTGCCAGCTCATTCCCGGACTGTTCGCTCGCAAGCTCCCTCAGGAGCAGTGCGAGTACGCTCCGTACACTCTCCATACGAATTTCCGCGCGGTCGCCGTTCAACCGCAGGGCCTCGACTTTTCCGCCACCGGCGGAACCGGAATCTGCTCCGAAGGGGCCGTCCACGGCGACGAAAACCGTCCCGACGGGCTTCCCGTCCTGCGGTTCCGGACCCGCGACGCCGGTCGTCGCGATGCCCCAGTCGGCGCCCAGCGCCTTGCGCACGCCGGCCGCCATCTCTGCCGCGACCTGCGGATCCACCGCTCCGCGCTGTGCCAGCAGGGTGGCGTCGACGCCCAGCAGCTCGTGCTTCAACTCGGTGGCGTAGGCGGTCACCGAGCCGCGGAACGCCTTCGACGCTCCCGGGGCGGCTGTGATTTCCGCCGCAACCAGTCCGCCCGTGAGTGACTCGGCGACCGCGAGGGTCTCGCCCCTCACCGTCAGTAGTCGCACGACGTCGGCGGCCGGAGAATTCACGCTTCCGTCTCCTCCAACGCGGCCTTGCGCTCAGCGATTCCCTGCCTGCGCAGCACAATGGCCTGTCTTACATAGTCGAGTCCGGTCACCACGGTCAGCACGACCGCCGCCGCCATCACCCAGAACCTCAGAGTGGCCAGCCAGCCCGTCAGCGCCAGGACGTACATCCCGACCGCCACGCCCTGCGTGAGCGTCTTCAGCTTGCCGCCGCGGCTCGCCGGGATGACGCCGTAGCGGATGACGAGAAAACGCAGCAGCGTGATCCCCAGCTCCCGGCCCAGGATGACGATCGTCACCCACCACGGCAGGTCGCCCAGCGAGGAGAGACAGATCAGCGCCGCCCCCATGATCGCCTTGTCGGCGATGGGGTCGGCGATCTTGCCGAAGTCGGTGACGAGGTCGTAGGTGCGCGCCAGATGACCGTCGAAGAGGTCGGTGATCATGGCGATGGCGAAGGCCGCCCACGCCAGGGAGCGCCACGCGGGGTCGTATCCGCCGTCGGCCAGCATCAGCGCGACGAAGCCGGGCACGAGGAGCAGCCGGAGCATGGTGAGCAGGTTGGCGATGTTCCAGACGCTGGCCTGGTTGACGGCCGCGGCCACGACCTTCGCGCCCCGCGCGGGCTTCGCGTCGCCGGCCGGCCCGGAATCGGCGCCGTCGACTCTCGGCGGCCCCGCCTTGGAGGAGCCGTTCGCCGCCGATGCCGGTACTCCGGTCATCTGCCCGCCTCCTCACTACACCCGAGCGAGCCCGTCACCGGCTCGGCCACCAGGTCGACACCTTCCGTACCGACCACCTTCGCCTCGACCATACGGCCGACGCTCAGACCTTCGCCGCTCGTGAGCAGCACCTGGCCGTCCGTTTCCGGCGCCTGGTGCGCCCCGCGGCCGTACACGCCGTCCTCGTCCACGGACTCCACGAGCACCTGCACGGTCTCGCCCAGGCGCTCCTCGGCGCGCTGCGAGACAAGCTCCTCGGCCAGCCGCGAGACCCGTGCCAGCCGCTCCGCGACGACGTCCTCGTCGAGCTTGTTGTCGTACGTCGCCGCCTCCGTGCCCTCCTCGTCGGAGTAGCCGAAGACGCCGATGGCATCCAGCCGAGCGCCGGTGAGGAACCGCTCCAGCTCCGCCAGGTCGTCCTCGCTCTCGCCCGGGAAACCGACGATGAAGTTGGAGCGCACGCCCGCCTGAGGGGCCTTGCTCCGGATGGTGTCGAGCAGTTCCAGGAAGCGGTCCGTGTCACCGAAGCGGCGCATCGCCCGCAGCACACCCGGGGCGGAGTGCTGGAAGGACAGGTCGAAGTACGGGGCGATCTTCGGCGTCGAGGTCAGGACGTCGATCAGCCCGGGACGCATCTCGGCCGGCTGGAGGTAGCTCACGCGCACCCGCTCCAGGCCGTCGACCTCGGCGAGCTCCGGCAGCAACGACTCCAGAAGGCGGATGTCGCCGAGGTCCTTGCCGTACGAGGTGTTGTTCTCGGAGACCAGCATGATCTCCTTCACTCCCTGCTCGGCCAGCCACCGCGTCTCGTTCAGCACGTCGCTCGGGCGGCGGGAGATGAACGAGCCGCGGAAGGACGGGATGGCGCAGAAGGAGCAGCGCCGGTCGCAACCGGAGGCGAGCTTCACCGAGGCGACCGGGGCGCCGTCCAGCCGACGGCGCAGGGGCGCGCGGGGCCCGGAGGCGGGCGCCAGTCCCTCCGGCAGGTCCACCGGGGCGTGCCCGGGCAGCGCGACCTCGGCCGCGGAGTCCTGGCGCTCCGCGGGGCTGATCGGCAGCAGCTTGCGCCGGTCGCGCGGGGTGTGGGAGGCGTGGATGCCGCCGTTCAGGATGGTCTGCAGACGGTCGGAGATGTCCGCGTAGTCGTCGAAGCCGAGCACGCCGTCGGCCTCGGGGAGGGCCTCGGCGAGCTCCTTGCCGTACCGCTCGGCCATGCAGCCCACCGCCACGACGGCCTGGGTTCTGCCATGGCCCTTGAGGTCGTTCGCCTCCAGGAGGGCGTCGACGGAGTCCTTCTTGGCGGCCTCGACGAAGCCACAGGTGTTGACGACTGCGACGTCCGCTTCCGCGGCGTCCTCCACGAGGGCCCAGCCGTCCGCCTCCAAGCGGCCTGCGAGCTCCTCCGAGTCCACCTCGTTACGGGCGCAGCCAAGGGTGACGAGTGCGACGGTACGGCGTTCAGGCATGCGCTCAAGACTACTTTGTCTCACTGACAGCCCACGTCGACGGGGTTGGCCGATCTTGGCCAACCCCGTGTGGACATGCCCCTGCCAGCCAACCGTCAGCCGACCTGCGGGTCGCCCTTCGTATACGTCAGGCGCTCGACCGCGCCTGGCTGGAAGTCGTCCTCGATCTTCTTGCCGTTGACGTAGAGCTGGATCGCGCCCGCGTCGCCGAGGACGAGATTGATCTTCTCGCTGTCCTGGAAGGTCTTGGAGTCGCCCTGCTTGAGGAGCCCGTCGAAGAGCAGCCGGCCGTTGTGGTCCTTCGCCGAGATCCAGCTGCGGCCGTCGGCTGCGCTGACCTGGACGGTCACCTTGTCCTGGGGCGCGGCCGCGATGGCGCTGTCCGAGGGGTTGGACTTCGGGATGTCGGACTTGCTGCTCTTGGGCGTGGGCGAGGCCGACTTGCTGGTCGAGGGCGTGGATCCCTCGGCGACCTGGGTCTTCGCGCCGTTGTCGTCGCCGCCCTTGAACGCGGTGAATCCGACGAAGCCGACCACGGCGACGATCGCGGCGACCATGGCCGCGGTCCAGTTGGGCCCGCGCCGCTCGGGGCGGATGCGTTCCGCCTCGAAGAGGGGGGCCGCGGGGGTCGGCGCGGGGCGGCCGCCGTGTTCGGCGTCGTACTGCGCGAGCAGCGGGGCCGGATCGAGGTGGACGGCCTTGGCCAGGGTCCGGATGTGGCCCCGGGCGTAGACGTCGCCGCCGCAGGGCGCGAAGTCGTCCGCCTCGATGGCGTGCACGATGGCGATGCGGACCCGGGTGGCGTTGGTGACGTCGTCGACGGTCAACCCGGCCGCGATGCGTGCCTGCCGGAGGGCATGGCCGATGGAGCGGCGGGCTTCCGTGCGATCACCTTCGAACGGACGCTCGTCTTCAGGGGAGTTGCCGATGGACACGGGGGCGCCTTTCGAGCGTTTAAGCCACCTGTGCTGCAGGTTCAGTCTATGGGGGGTGCGAAAGGGTGGGGCAACCGGGCGGTCGGACTTTGTAGCCCATCGGAATGGCCGGACACGCCGATGGTGGGGTGCGCGATTGTCGCTTCCCTCAACTTGACGTATGTGGACGGGAAACGGTTGCTCAATGATCCCTTACGGGTGAGTCACGATCGGACATCGGTGGCCCACCCGCGCGAGCCTCTTTCTCAAGCCTCCCCGCGGATCACCGCGAGCACGCCGTCCAGCTCGTCAGCCTTCACAAGAACGTCACGAGCTTTCGACCCTTCGCTCGGTCCGACGATGCCCCTGGACTCCATGAGATCCATGAGCCGCCCGGCCTTGGCGAAGCCGACGCGCAGTTTGCGCTGGAGCATGGACGTCGACCCGAACTGCGTGGACACCACCAGCTCGGCCGCCTGGCACAGCAGGTCGAGGTCGTCGCCGATCTCCTCGTCGATCTCCTTCTTCTGCTTGCTGCCCACGGTGACGTCGTCCCGGAAGACGGGTGCCATCTGGTCCTTGCAGTGCTGGACGATCGCCGCGACCTCCTCCTCGGTCACGAACGCGCCCTGCATACGGGTCGGCTTGCTGGCTCCCATCGGCAGGAAGAGGCCGTCGCCCTTGCCGATCAGCTTCTCGGCGCCGGGCTGGTCGAGGATGACGCGGCTGTCGGCGAGCGAGGAGGTGGCGAAGGCGAGCCGCGAGGGCACGTTCGCCTTGATCAGGCCGGTGACGACGTCGACCGACGGCCGCTGGGTGGCGAGCACCAGGTGGATGCCGGCCGCGCGCGCGAGCTGCGTGATGCGCACGATCGCGTCCTCGACGTCGCGCGGGGCGACCATCATCAGGTCGGCGAGCTCGTCGACGATCACCAGCAGGTACGGATAGGGCTGCAGTTCCCGCTCGCTGCCCTCCGGAGGCTTCACCTTGCCGTTGCGGACGGCCTCGTTGAAGTCGTCGATGTGCCGGTAGCCGTACGCCGCCAGGTCGTCGTAGCGCAGGTCCATCTCGCGGACGACCCACTGGAGCGCCTCGGCGGCCCGCTTCGGGTTGGTGATGATCGGTGTGATCAGGTGCGGGATGCCCTCGTAGGCGGTCAGCTCCACCCGCTTGGGGTCGACGAGGACCATGCGGACGTCCTCAGGAGTCGCGCGGACCATGATCGACGTGATCAGGCAGTTGATGCACGAGGACTTACCGGAACCGGTGGCTCCGGCGACGAGGACGTGCGGCATCTTCGCGAGGTTGGCCATCACATAGCCGCCCTCGACGTCCTTGCCCAGCGCGACCAGCATCGGGTGGTCGTCCTCGGCCGCCGCCGCCAGGCGCAGCACGTCTCCGAGGTTGACCATCTCGCGGTCGGTGTTCGGGATTTCGATGCCGACCGCGGACTTGCCGGGAATCGGGCTGATGATCCGCACATCGGGGCTGGCGACGGCGTACGCGATGTTCTTGGTCAGGGCGGTGATCCGCTCGACCTTCACCGCGGGGCCGAGCTCGACCTCGTAGCGCGTGACCGTCGGCCCGCGGGTGAAGCCGGTGACGGCGGCGTCGACCTTGAACTCGGTGAAGACGTTGGTGAGTGACGCGACCACCGCGTCGTTGGCGGCGCTGCGTGCCTTGCCGGGGCCGCCGCGCGTGAGGAGGTCGAGCGAGGGCAGGGAGTAGGTGATGTCACCGGAGAGCTGAAGCTGCTCGGCGCGGGCCGGCAGGTCGCCGGGCGCCTCGGGGGCGGGCTTGGTGAGGTCCGCGACCTCGACCTTCAGCTTCTCCTGCTTGGGGCGCGCGGCCGGCACGGCCTTCGGTGCCGGTGTGGGGGTCGGTGTGCTCTCCTCGCGGTCCCCGACGCTCACACCCTGGGTGAGGTCGGCGACGATCGGCGAGGGCGGCATACCGTGCAGGACGGCGCCGTCGAGCGCGGCGGCAGCGGCCGCCGCGACGTCCACGGCGTCCATGGGGCGCTGCATGTCGGGCTGCGGCACCGCCGACCTCCGCGGGCGGCCACGACGCCGTGACAGGGCCTCCTGCTCCGCGCTGTCGGGGTCGTAGGACTCGGGGGCAGGGCCGCGCCTGCGCGGGCGCGCGGGCAGCGCCTCGCGCCACTGGTCGTCGTAACGCTGCTCGTCATCGGTGAACTCGTCCTCCTCCGGATCGTGGAGGATGCCGAGCTTCACGCCGAGCAGCCGCAGCCGCTGCGGAATGGCGTTGACGGGAGTGGCCGTGACGACGAGCAGGCCGAAGATCGTCAGCAGCACGAGCAGGGGTACGGCGAGGACCTCGCCCATCGTGTACGTCAGCGGGGTCGCCGCCGCCCAGCCGATGAGGCCGCCGGCGTCCCTTATCGCCTGCATGCCGTCACTGCGGGCGGGCGCCCCGCAGGCGATGTGGACCTGACCGAGCACCCCGATGACGAGCGCGGACAGGCCGATCACGATGCGGCCGTTGGCCTCGGGCTGCTCGGGGTGACGGATGAAGCGCACGGCGATGACCGCGAGCAGTATCGGCACGAGCAGGTCGAGGCGGCCGAAGGAGCCGGTCACCAGGATCTCGACGAGGTCGCCTACGGGCCCACGCAGATCGGCCCAGGTGCCCGCGGCCACGATCAGCGCGATGCCGAGCAGCAGCAGGGCGACGCCGTCCTTGCGGTGGGCCGGGTCGAGGTTCTTGGCGCCGTTCCCTATGCCGCGGAAGACCGCGCCGACGGCGTGCGCGAGGCCGAGCCACAGGGCGCGGACGAGCCTGTAGATGCCCCCGGTCGGGCTCGGGGCAGGCTTCGGCGGGGGCGCCGACTTCCTCGCCGCGGCTTTCTTGGCCGGGGCCTTCTTCGCCGGGGCCTTTTTCGCAGCGGCCTTCTTCGCCGGAGCCGCCGCCTTCTTCGCGGGCTGCTTCTTGGCAGCGGAGGGACGTGAGGCCATAGAGGTGAGGTTACCGGTGGAGGCGACAGCGGACACGTGTGCCCACTGCTTCACCCGTTCGTGTCGCCCTGAAGCGGGCGCGGAACTGACGCGTCCTCATGGGCAACAGGTCCGCGCCCGGAAGTCAGTTCTGCGAGGACACCGAGGACGCGCTGCCGGCGCCCGGCTCCAAGGCGTCCAGCGCCCGCCGCAATCCCGTGAGTTTGCGTTCGAGATGGGCCGCGGTCGCCACGGCCGCCGCATCCGCCGACTCGTCGTCGAGCTGCTTCGACAGCGCCTCGGCCTGCTCCTCGACGGCCGCGAGCCGCGCCGACAGCTCGGCGAGCAGGCTCGCGGGCTCCTTGCTCTCGCCGACCGCGGTCTTGCCGCCCCCGCCCTCCAACTGGAGCCGCAGCAGCGCCGCCTGCTCGCGCAGCTGGCAGTTCTTCATGTACAGCTCGACGAAAACCGAGACCTTCGCGCGCAGCACCCACGGGTCGAACGGCTTGGAGATGTAGTCCACCGCGCCCGCCGCATACCCGCGGAAGGTGTGGTGCGGACCGTGGTTGATCGCGGTGAGGAAGATGATCGGGATGTCCCGGGTCCGCTCTCGCCGCTTGATGTGGGCGGCGGTTTCGAAACCGTCCATTCCCGGCATCTGGACGTCCAGCAGAATGACCGCGAAGTCGTCCGTGAGCAGTGCTTTGAGCGCTTCCTCCCCGGACGATGCCCGCACCAGCGTCTGATCGAGCGCAGAGAGGATGGCCTCCAGCGCAAGCAGATTCTCCGGCCGGTCATCGACCAGGAGGATCTTGGCCTTCTGCACCATGGCCCGCCCTCCTCGCCCCGGATGTGCACCGGGCGCCGCCCCTGGGGACGACTCCCTTTCGCCGCCCGTCCTTGTGCCGGTCATCGTAGCCGCACCCCGCCTGTCGCCACACCCTGTCACCGTGATGTCACTGTGCACGTAGCAGAAACGTAGCGGGAGACCAGAAGGTTCCCCGAATCCCGTACTTCTACACGGCTTCGGCCACACTGAGTCAGCAACTCCGCGTGAACATCGATGGTTCCCGTCACTCCCCCCGCATCCACTGCTCCATCACCGACAGCAGGTGATCGGGATCGACCGGCTTCGTCACATAGTCGGAGGCGCCCGACTCGATCGCCTTCTCCCGGTCGCCCTTCATCGCCTTCGCGGTCAGCGCGATGATCGGCAGGCCCGCGAACTGCGGCATCCTGCGGATCGCCGTGGTCGTCGCGTAGCCGTCCATCTCGGGCATCATGATGTCCATCAGGACGACTGCGACATCGTCGTGCTGTTCCAGGACCTCGATGCCCTCGCGGCCGTTCTCGGCGTACAGCACCGACAGCCCGTGCTGCTCGAGCACACTGGTCAACGCGAAGACGTTGCGGATGTCGTCGTCGACGATCAGCACCTTCTGGCCGCCGAACCGGATGCCGCGGTGCACCTGCGGCGCTGCGTCCTGCTCGGCAGCCGACCACTGCTCCTGAGTCGCCAGCCGGTGGTCGGCGTCGAGTCCGTACCTGCGGCGGCGCCTGAAGAGCGCGGCGGCGCCGTTCTGAGTCTCCCGGTACGACTTCACCTCGGCCGGCGTCTCGATCTCCACCTCGGAGCGCTGGGCGAGGTCCGAGGCGGCCACCAGGTCGCCGGGGTCCAGGGTCGGCAGAGCCTGCTGGTATCCCTGGGGCGGCAGTTCGCTGGGGTGCAGCGGCAAATACAGCGTGAACGTCGAACCGCGTCCCGGCTCGCTCTGCGCATGGATCTCACCGCCGAGCAGCTGCGCGATCTCCCGCGAGATCGACAGCCCCAGGCCGGTACCGCCGTACTTGCGGCTCGTCGTGCCGTCCGCCTGCTTGAACGCCTCGAAGATCACGCGCATCTTGCTCGCGGCGATGCCGATACCGGTGTCGGTCACCGAGAACGCGATCAGGTCCGCGTCCGGGTCACTCATGGACCCAGCCTCCAGCAACTGCTCCCGGATCGCCGCCGGCACCTCCCGGCCGGCCGGCCGGATGACCAGCTCCACGGCCCCGGAGTCGGTGAACTTCACCGCGTTGGACAGCAGGTTCCGCAGCACCTGCAGCAGACGCTGTTCGTCGGTGTGCAGCGTGGCCGGCAGCTCCGGGGACACCCGTACGGACAGGTCGAGCCCCTTCTCCGCGGTCAGCGGCCGGAAGGTGGCCTCCACATAGTCGACGAGCTGGACGAGCGCGATACGTGTCGGGGAGACGTCCATCTTGCCCGCCTCGACCTTCGACAGGTCGAGGATGTCGTTGATCAGCTGAAGCAGATCGGATCCGGCACCGTGGATGGTCTCGGCGAACTCGACCTGCTTCGGGGTGAGGTTGGAGTCCGCGTTGTCGGCGAGCAACTTGGCCAGGATCAGCAGCGAGTTGAGCGGCGTGCGCAGCTCGTGCGACATGTTGGCGAGGAACTCGCTCTTGTAGCGCATCGACACCGCGAGTTGCTCGGCGCGCTCCTCCAGGACCTGCCGCGCTTCTTCGATCTCGGTGTTCTTGACCTCGATGTCGCGGTTCTGCTGGGCCAGCAGCTCGGCCTTCTCCTCCAGTTCGGCGTTGGACGCCTGGAGGGCCTTCTGCCGGTTCTCCAACTCGGCCGAGCGCTCCCGGAGTTGCTCGGTCAGCTCCTGCGACTGCTTCAGCAGCTGCTCCGTCTTGGTGTTGACGGAGATCGTGTTGACGCTGGTCGCGATCATCTCGGCGATCTGGTTGAGGAAGTCCTTCTGGATCTGCGTGAAGGGATTGAAGGAGGCCAGCTCGATGACACCGAGCACCTTGCCCTCGAACAGCACCGGAAGGACGATCACTTGTGCGGGCGGAGCCTCGCCGAGGCCGGAGGAGATCTTCAGGTAGCCGCTGGGCGCGTTCTCCACCAGGATCGTGCGCTTCTCCTCGGCGGCCGTCCCGATCAGTGCCTCACCCGGCCGGAACGACGTCGGCATGGAGCCCATCGAGTAGCCGTACGACCCCAGCATGCGCAGCTCGTACGCATCCTCGCCCTCGGCGTTCAGGTCCTTGCCGTCCATCAGCGGCATCGCCACGAAGAACGCGCCGTGCTGTGCCGAGACCACGGGTGTCAGCTCGCTCATGATCAGCGAGGCCACGTCCTGCAGATCGCGGCGGCCCTGCATCAGCGCGGAGATACGGGCGAGGTTGCCCTTCAGCCAGTCCTGCTCCTTGTTGGCGATCGTGGTGTCACGCAGGTTGGCGATCATCTTGTTGATGTAGTCCTGCAGCTCCTGGATCTCGCCGGACGCATCGACGTCGATCTTCAGGTTCAGGTCACCGCGGGTCACCGCGGTCGCCACGCGCGCGATGGCGCGCACCTGCCGGGTAAGGTTTCCTGCCATTTCGTTCACGGACTCGGTGAGGTCGCGCCAGGTGCCGTCGACGTCACGCACGCGTGCCTGGCCGCCGAGCTGTCCTTCCGTGCCCACCTCGCGGGCCACTCGGGTGACCTCCTCGGCGAAGCTGGACAGCTGGTCGACCATCGTGTTGATCGTCGTCTTGAGCTCGAGGATCTCGCCCCGGGCGTCGATGTCGATCTTCTTGGTCAGATCACCCTTGGCGATGGCCGTGGTGACCATGGCGATGTTGCGCACCTGACCGGTCAGGTTGGACGCCATGCCGTTCACCGAATCGGTGAGGTCCTTCCAGGTGCCCGCCACGCCCGGCACATGCGCCTGACCGCCCAGGATGCCGTCCGTGCCCACCTCGCGGGCCACCTTCGTGACCTGATCGGCGAACGAACTCAGTGTCTTCACCATCGTGTTGAAGGTGTCGGCGAGCTGCTGCACCTCGCCGCGCGCCTCGATCGTCACCGTCCGCGTCAGGTCGCCGTTGGCGACGGCAGCCGCGACCTGGGAGATGTTGCGCACCTGCATGGTCAGGTTCTTGGCCATCAGGTTCACATTGCCGCTGAGGTCCTTCCAGATGCCCGTGACACCCGGCACGTGCGCCTGGCCGCCCAGGATGCCCTCGGTGCCCACCTCACGGGCCACCCGGGTCACCTGCTCGGCGAAGCTGGACAGCTGGTCGACCATGGTGTTGACCGTCGTGACGAGCTCGAGAATCTCGCCCTTCGCGTCAACAGTGATCTTCTTGGACAGGTCGCCCTTGGCGACCGCGGTCGTGACCTCGGCGATGTTGCGCACCTGGATGGTCAGGTTGTTCGCCATGAAGTTCACGGACTGCGTGAGGTCCTTCCAGGTGCCGGAGACACCCTGCACCTCGGCCTGACCGCCGAGCTGCCCCTCCGTACCCACCTCGCGGGCGACCCTGGTGACCTCTTCCGCGAACGACGACAGCTGGTCCACCATCGTGTTCAGCGTGTTCTTCAGCTCCAGGATCTCCCCGCGCGCGTCCACGGTGATCTTCTGGGACAGGTCACCTCGGGCGACCGCGGTGGCGACCTGGGCGATGTTGCGCACCTGGGCGGTAAGGTTTCCTGCCATTCCGTTCACGGAGTCGGTCAGGTCCCGCCACACGCCTGCCACGCCGGGCACCTGCGCCTGACCGCCCAGACGGCCCTCGGTGCCCACCTCGCGGGCCACCCGGGTCACCTGGTCGGCGAATCCGGAGAGCTGGTCGACCATCGTGTTGATGGTGTTCTTCAGCTCCAGGATCTCCCCGCGCGCGTCCACGTCGATCTTCTGGGACAGATCGCCCTGGGCGACCGCGGTCGTCACCTGGGCGATGTTGCGCACCTGGGCCGTCAGGTTGCCGGCCATGCCGTTGACGGAGTCGGTGAGCTCCTTCCACGTACCCGCCACACCCGGTACGACCGCCTGCCCGCCCAGCCGGCCCTCGGTACCCACGTCCCGGGCCATCCGCGTCACCTGGTCGGCGAAGGACGACAGCTGGTCCACCATCGTGTTCACGGTGTTCTTCAGCTGGAGCATCTCGCCGGAGACGTCCACGGTGACCTTCTGCGACAGGTCGCCGTTGGCCACCGCCGTCGTCACCTGGGCGATGTTGCGCACCTGCCCGGTGAGGTTGCGGAATGCGGTGTTGACCGAGTCGGTCAGGTCCTTCCAGGTTCCTGCCGCGCCCGGCACCTGCGCCTGCCCGCCCAGCTCACCCTCGACGCCGACCTCGCGCGCCACGCGCGTGACCTCGGAACCGAACGACGAGAGCTGATCCACCATGCCGTTGACGGTGTTCTTCAGCTCCAGCATCTCGCCGGCCACGTCGACGGTGACCTTCTGGGAGAGGTCGCCGTTGGCCACCGCCGTCGTGACGGCCGCGATGTCCCTCACCTGAATGGTCAGATTCCGGAACACCGTGTTGACGGAGTCCGTCAGGTCCTTCCAGGTACCCGCCGCGCCCGGCACGTTCGCCTGGCCGCCCAGCTGTCCCGCGGCGCCGACCTCGTTGGCCACACGCGTGACCTCGTCCGCGAAGATCCGCAGCGTCTCCGTCATCTGGTTGATCGTGTCCGCGAGCTGCGCCACCTCGCCGCGCGCCGACACGGTCACCTTCTGCGACAGGTCACCGCTGGCCACCGCCGTGGTGACCTGGGCGATCCCGCGCACCTGGGCCGTCAGGTTGCCGGCCATGAGGTTTACCGAATCGGTGAGGTCCTTCCACACGCCGGCCACACCCGGCACCTGCGCCTGCCCGCCGAGTTCACCCTCGGTACCCACCTCACGGGCGACTCGCGTCACCTCGGAGGAGAAGGACGACAGCTGGTCCACCATCGTGTTGACGGTGTTCTTCAGCTCCAGCATCTCGCCGGCGACATGAACGGTGACCTTCCGCGACAGATCACCCTTGGCCACCGCGGTCGTCACCAGGGCGATGTCCCGCACCTGGGCCGTCAGCCGGTACGCCATCGTGTTGACGGAGTCCGTGAGGTCCTTCCACGAACCCGACATGCCACGCACGCGTGCCTGCCCACCCAGCTTGCCCTCGGTGCCCACCTCGCTGGCCACACGCGTGACCTCGTCGGTGAAGGTCGACAGCTGATCGACAAGGTTGTTTACAGTCCGCCCGACCTTGAGAAACTCCCCGCGCAAGGGATGCCCGGTCCCGTCCGGCGCCTGCGTCCGCAGCTCCATGCGGGGCGAGAGATCGCCCTCCGCGACCGCGGACAGCACCCGGCCGACCTCGGAGACGGGCCGTACGAGGTCGTCCACGAGCGCGTTGGACGCCTCGATGGCGGCCGCCCAGGAGCCCTCGTAGGCGCCCGTCTCCAGCCGTTCCGTGAGCTTGCCCTCACGGCCCACCATGCGCCGCACCCGCGACAGCTCACCCGTCAGATGGAGATTCCGGTCGGCCACCTCGTTGAAGACCGCCGCGATCTCCGACATCACGCCGTCCCCGGACACCGTGAGCCGCTTGCGGAAATTCCCGTCGCGCATCGACACGAGAGCCGCCAGCAGCCTGTTCAGAGCAGCCGTGTCCACCGCGGTCGTCCCGCCGCGCGGTTTGCGCTGGTTGTTCAGGGACTGTCCGCCTTTCGCGCGCGTTTTAGTGCCCCGCGTCGCTGCGCCAGACTCCACTGTGTCCCTCCCGCAGGGGTCGACCGTTACTGCTGTGCTCCGGTACTACTGCTCGACGTACCAGTTACCGCTGCCTGCTTCTGCCCGATGTGCCAGGCCGCACCACCGGCTGCTGCCCACTGCATGCGGATGTCACGCAGCCTGCCCGGACCTTCACAAGGAGCTTGCCCAGTGTTTCACCCTGCCTGAACCCGGCCATAACAGTTCGGCAGCTTCGCACATCGTCCGCACACCCTCTGGGCGGAAACACTGCAGACCGGCATCCGCATGGCCGTCGAAGGTAAGTAACCTTGCATGCGGCTGTCCAGCCGCGCCGGTCCGTCCGGCCTGGGCGGTGGCACGAGAACGAGCGGGCATCGGAGGGGCGGCCGCACACATGACCACCGGACTGATCCCGGGGGGACAGCCCCCGGACCCCCGGCCGACGGGCGGTCTGCCGCATCAGCGGCACGAGCCGGTCGGCCAGGCAGCCCTGCCCGTCGACAACCGGCCGAGGAGTTCTGTGATCACCGCGCGCGCGGCCGCCAGCTTCGAGCCCGTCGGACGATCGGTAGCGACCGCCCGCTCCTTCGTCCGCGACACCCTCCAGGGCTGGGGCTTCGCCGACATCGTCGACGACGCCGTGGTCCTCACCAGCGAGCTGGTCACCAACGCCGTCGTCCACGCAGGCACCTCCGCCGACGTCCTGTGTCTGCGCAGTGACGAAGGCGTACGGATCGAGGTGGCCGACCGCTATCCGGAGCGCGAGATCCCCCTCCAGGGCCACCCCGTCAACATGGGCAGCCCGGACCGCGAGGGCGGCCGGGGACTCCAGCTGTGCGCCGCACTCGCGGGCCGCTGGGGTGTCGAGTACACGCCCACGCACAAGCAGGTCTGGTTCCAGCTCGACCTCCCCGAACGCGCCGTGGGCACCCGCGCCGCCGGCCCGTCCCTCCCCGCCGACCTCCTCCCCCTCGCCGACGGCCGGGTCCGCGTCGCGGTCGTCCAGATCGACCGCAGCGGCTCCATCACTTCGTGGAACGAGGACGCGGAGGATCTCTTCGGTTACCCCGCCGAACAGGTGATCGGAAAGCCCCTTACCGATCTCGCCGCCTGGCCGCACACCCCGGGCACCAGCACCGGCATCGCGGAGGCCCTCCAGCTCTCCCGCTGGGAGGGCAGCTACGGCATAAGGGCCGCCAACGGCCGCGTCACCCCCGTGTACGCCTCCCACCTGCGTGTACGTGACACGGGCGGCGAGCCGTCCACCGTCTGCCTCCTTGTCCGTGACCACGAACGGGCCGTCCTGCAGACCCCGCTGCGCATCCCCTCCTCCGACACGGGATCCAACGCCGACGGCCAGAGCACCGACCCGTTCGAGGTGTTCATCGGCTCTCCGGCCCCGGACGACCTCGACGGCCTCCTCCAGCGCACGGTGGAACGCGCCCGCGACATGCTCGACGCCGACTCCGCCTTCCTGCTCCTGGCGACCGACGACGAGACGGAGCTGGAGGTCCGTGCCTCCACCGGCCTGCCCTCCGCCCGCCAGCGCTTCGCGCGCGTCCCCGTCGAGGCGGGCCCCGGCCGCTACGGCTCGGCCCGCATGCCGGCCGTCCACGACGACCTCACGGCCGTACCGGGCGCCGTACCGCTTCTCAGCGGCACGGGCATGCGCTCGGTCGTCACGGTCCCCCTGAAGGTCGAGGGCCGTCTCACCGGCTCCCTCGGCGTGGCGGCCGAGAGCCCCGGCAGATACTCGAACGAAGAGGCCCTGCGCCTCCAATTCGCCGCCGACCGCATCGCGTTGGCCGTCGAGTCGGCCCGCCTCGGCGAACTGGAGCGCCTGCGCCGCGGCTCCCTGAGCTTCCTGGTCGAGGCCTCCGACCTCCTGGCAGGCACCCTGGACCGCGACCAGACGCTGGCCCTGATGGCCCAGATGACCGTCCCCACCCTCGCCACCTGGTGCGCCGTCTACACGATCGCCGACCAGGCCTCGGAGCCGTATCTCTCGTACGTCCTGCACGAGGACGAGGAACTCATCGACGGCATCAAGTCGCTGCTGTCGAAGGTCCCGCCGCCCGACCCGGTTCCCACACCCGGCGCCCGCGTCTGGTCGGCCCCCGGCGAGATGGCCCACCAGGCGGCCCTGCGCAGCTCCATGCGCAGCCTGGGCCTCAGCGGCGGTCCGACCCACCAGATCGCCTCGAGCATCGGCCCCACGCTCGCCACCGCCTCCGCGGTGGGCGGCGAAACCGTCGTCCTCCCCCTGGTGGCGCGCAACCGGGTCATCGGCATGCTGACCCTCGGCAAGCCCACCGACGAACACTTCCGCCAGGAAATCCTGGAACTGGCCGAGGACCTGAGCCGCCGGGCCGCCCTGGCCCTCGACAACGCCCGCCTGTACTCGGAGCGCACGGCCATCAGCCAGTCCCTCCAGCGCAGCCTCCTGCCCCCGGAACTCCCGGAGATCGACGGCGTGGAGGTCGAGGTCATCTACCGCGCGGCCGGCGAGGGCAACGAGGTCGGCGGCGACTTCTACGACCTCTTCCCGATCAGCGACGGCGCCTACGGCTTCGCCATCGGCGACGTCTGCGGTACGGGCCCCAACGCGGCGGCGGTCACGGGCCTCGCCCGGCACGCGCTCCGCCTCCTGGCCCGCGAGGGCCTCAGCGGCCCGGCGGTCCTGGAGCGCCTGAACTCAGCGATCCTCGACGAGGGCGCCCGCAGCCGCTTCCTGACCCTCCTCTACGGCGAGCTGCGCCCTCAGGAGGACGGCAGCGCCGAACTGAAGGTGGTCTGCGCCGGCCACCCGCTCCCCCTCCGCCTGCGCCAGGACGGCACGGTCGAACCGGCCGCCGAACCCCAGCCCCTCCTGGGCGTCATGGAGGACCTGGAACTCTACGAGCAGACGGTCACCCTCGACCCGGGCGACGTCCTTCTGTGCGTCACGGACGGCGTCACCGAGCGCCGTGAGGGCACCCGCATGCTCGGCGACGACGGCCTCACCGACGTCCTCACCACCTGCACGGGCCTGACGGCCGGCGCGGTTGCCGCCCGCATCATGCGCGCGGTGGAACGCTTCGCATCCGACGCCCCGTCCGACGACATGGCAATCCTGGCGATGCGGGTCCCGGGCCTCCACAAGGACTGAGGGACCGCGAGCACGAAAAAAGGCCCCGCCCAATTGGGCGGGGCCTTTCGAATGGAGCCCCCAAACGGAATCGAACCGTTGACCTTCTCCTTACCATGGAGACGCTCTGCCGACTGAGCTATAGGGGCCTGTCGCCTTGAGGAGGTTTCCCCCGCGGCAACGGAATAGATCATACCCCGAACAGACACGTGCTCCAACCGCGTCCTGCGGTGCCGACCGCCCACTCAGAAAGCAGGCTGAAGCAATCCGCCCAGCGCATTGCATGCGCCCACGATCCGCTGCATGTCCCGCTTGGTCAACGCGGCGTCCACAGGCAGCGCGAGAGTCTCGTCGGCGGCCCGCTCGGTCTCCGGCAACGACACGCACCGGCGGAATTCCGGCAGCCGGTGCACAGGCGTCTTCACCGGCACCCGGCACTCAACTCCTCTGGCTCGGACGGCCCGAGCGAAGGCATCCCGATCCGGCCGCCCGTTCCCCGGCACCCGCACGACGTACTGCTGATAGGTGTGCCCGTCACCGCCGTCGGGCGTCCGCACCCCCCTCAACTTGGCGTCGAGGTAGGCGGCCCGCTCCCTCCGCTGAGCGATTTCGTCGTACGGAGCCTCGGACTCTCCCTGCTCCAGCACCAGAAGCCCGTGCCGCTGCCCCACACCGTGCAGCCGCGCGATGTCGGCCGGCCGACCGAAGCGGTGTACGACAACGACCGCCGCCGTCCTCGGAGTTATGGCTGCCACGACAGCGGCCGGATCAAGGCAGTACGTGAGCGGATCTATGTCGGCGAACACCGGCAGTGCGCCGGCGAGGGCGACGGCCCCAGCGACCTCGGAGTTCCCGAAGGCCGGTACGACAACCTCGTCACCGACTCCGACGCCGGCGGCCCTGAGCATTGCAGCAGTACCCATGCTTCGGATGGTTGTTGCGCAACGTGAACTTCAAGTGACGGAGAACAAAAAAGGGTTGGACCCTGAACCGAAGTTCAGGGTCCAACCCTTTGAATAATTGTTCGGCGGCGTCCTACTCTCCCACAGGGTCCCCCCTGCAGTACCATCGGCGCTGTAAGGCTTAGCTTCCGGGTTCGGAATGTAACCGGGCGTTT
>NZ_JBSFHW010000018.1:0-183923 GCF_053597275.1 Streptomyces sp. NPDC001492
GTCCTGCTTGACCGCTGGCGCCGCCGCCAGGTCTTCCTCCACGGCAACCTGCTGCGCGCCCTGCTGGCTTCGCCCAACGGGAGTCCGACTCTCGCACCAACTTGCTCCCGCTGAGGTCGAGTTGGCTTCCGGCTCATCGGGCGCGGAAGAGGGGCTTGTCGTCGGATGTGTCATCGAGTGTTGCTCCTCGTGGTACGGATGCGCTGTTGGATCTCGGCGGCCAGATCGACCATGGCAGTCGCGCCGGCGAGGACCCGGACGGGCGATTCGAGCCGGTCCTGGACGAGCCACTGGCCGGTAGGGGTGAGCACGGCTGCGTACAGCAGCTGGTGGTGCACGAGCACGTCCGCCCAGGCGCCGGCTTCGGCGATCGACGGGACGCGCGTGCGCGGGTGGCGGGCAGAAATGGCGAACCTTCCGTGGCAGGAGCGGTGGCCCGACCGAGGCCGGGCCACCATGCGGAATGCGGAGTCAGGCGCGCGACCTGCTTCTTTGCAGGCGTCAGCCGCACTCGCGACAGCGGTCGAGGTGCGTGTTCAGGGCCCGCGCCATGTTCCGCTTCACCGAGACCGCGTTCTTCGCGCTGGTCTTCGCCAGCGCGGATCCTTCGTGGCGCTCGGCGTAACCGCGCAGAAAGCGCGCGTCCCGTTCGAAGTCGGCCTTGATGGTGGCGAATCTGTGGCAGGTCTTCATCGGGCCGTCCTCCCTGTCGCGGTGCCCGCCTCATCTCGCAGCAGTTGCAGGAGCCGCGTGATGTTCTCGTTCCGGCCGCCCGCGAGGTTCAGAGAGCGGAGGATCTCCCGCAGCTGCGGGCGCGTGATGACCGCATTTCCGTCGCGCTCCAGCAGTGCGGGTATGTGGGGACGCACCAGCTCGGCCGTCTCTTCGAGGCTCAGCTGCTTACGCCGAGGGCGCTTGGGCTTCCCGCCGCCCGGCCGACTCCGCTGCGCCTTCGTCTTGGGCGTCGGCTTCCGGCGTATGGGGACGGTGTGGGGACGGTCCCCTTCGGCTTCCGTCCCCGTTTCCGTGTTGGGGTTTTCGCGGTCCCCGTTGTCGTTGGAGATGGTGTGGGGACGGTCCCCTTCCGCCTCCGTCCCCGTTTCCGTGTCCGGGTGTTCCCGGGCCTCGTCGCCGTTGGGGACGGCTGCGAAGGACGGTCCTGCACCGCTTTGAGCAGCGGCTTCGCGGTCGTGCGCGGCATTGCCCTCGGTGTCGGCGTCGGCCTTTTCGGCCCCGGCGGGTGCGTCCCCTCGGTCCCCGATCGCCGCCGCCGTGCCCTCGCTCAACAGGCTTGACTCGGGCTCATTGACGCGGTCCCCGTTGTCGTTGGGGACGGTGTGGGGATGGTCCCCTTCGGCTTCCGTCCCCGTCCCCGATTCCGTACGGTCCCCGTCCCCGCGGTTCTGGAGACCGTCGTTGGGGACGGCGCTCAGCCACCAACTCACCTGCTTCTCACCCGTCGGCAGCGTCACCGGGGACGGGCCGAGAGGGGACCGGATCTCGCGATCGGAGTCCGGGCAGCCGTGCACGGACTGGGCCCAGGGCGACGGCAGATCGATGGTGGCGAGGTCTACCGCGTGCCGGCGGGCGGCCAGCTGCTCCAGGAGAGCCTGACGCTGCTGAGGATCGGTACCGACCCCGGCTCGGGCGAGAGCCGACTGGAGCCGACGCGTGATCCTGGTGTCCTTCTCGCGATCCGCTGCCGACATCCCGGCCAGCTGTGAGGCCAAGGCCACTGCCCGTCGAGTCGCGCGGTCCTTGGTGATCTGCGCGGCATCGCGGTTGCGGGTGGCGATGCCCAGGCGTGAGAGGAGCCGCTCCCGCGCTTCGCGTCCGAGCGTGGCCAGGAGTCCTTGCGAGGCGGCGTCCGGTTTGTGCAGCCGCAGCTCGATGCCCATGGCCAGGTGCCAGAGCACGGCCGCCATGACCGGACCGACGAAGGCCCGCACGGTACCGCCCACCGTGCCTGATTCGGCGTACGCCGGGATAACCTGAACCCCGGTGATCACCCAGACCAGGGCGCCGGGCAGGCCGGGCGCTCCCTGGGTCTTCAGGTTCTGCCGGGCCATCAGCGCGGTCGCGAACAGCGCCGCCTCGCCCGCGCTGAACATCATGGCCCGCTCCACCGTGCCGGCCATGTCGAGGTAGTCGGCGGCGAACCGCCAGCTGGTGTCGCCTGAGTAGACGGTGCAGTTGAGCGCGGCGAGGGCCGCGACCCAGACCGCGGGGGTGCCGACGCGCTTGCCGTCCGCCCGGTTCCGGTTACGCCGGATCGACCAGCCGGCAAGCGCGAGAGCTAGTAGCCCGACGGCCGTGACGACATAGACGGGTTCGATGCCGTAGGGCAGGGACAGGGCGATGGGGTGAGTCATGCGGCCTTTCGGAGAGCGGCGATCAGGGAGTCGGTCTGCACCTGGCGGGGCACCTGCACCGGCGAGGCGACGTCCTCGTCCTCAGCGGTCTCGTCGGCCGACTCGGTTCCGTCGGCCTGGTCCCAGTAGCGGTCGCGGTCGGCGACGGCGTGGGCGGCGTTGCGCATCAGGTCGCGCGCCCAGTCGAGGTTTTCGAGCCGTAGGGCGTAAGCGAGGCGCTCGGGGCTCCAGCCGCGGACATAGGCGTGGCGGGTGACGGCCTCGCGCTCGGCGTCGCTGAGGTGGATGTCACGCCCCTCGAAGGCGGCCTTCACCCGGCTGTAGTCCAGGCGCTTGTTGACCTTGGCGTGCCAGGGGCGGCGCTCGTCCTCGGTGAGCCCGCCCCACATGCCCTGGCGGATCTCGTTGTCGAGGGCGTAGTCGAAGCACGCCTTCTTCACCGGGCAGCTGCCGCAGATGGCCTTGGCCGCGTCGATGGCCGCGCGGTCGCGGGCCGCGTGGAAGAACAGCTCGTCGATCTCCTTGGCCGGCAGGCCGTGGCACCGGCCCCGTTCCTGCCAGCTGTGGTCGGCGATGCCCCGGATGGTCGGGGTGGGGGTGTCGTTGGTGGTGATGTGGCGCAAGGCAGTCTCCGGAAGTCGCCTCGGTCGGCGCGGGTCGCTCGGCACCAGTGGTGGCTGGGGTGCGGCGGGACGCTGCAAGGCGGGCTCGGGGTACGGCTGGGCCGTACGCAGGGCGAAACGTGTCTGTAGAGAAGGAGGGCTGCGGTCAGGCGGCGGACGCCTGTGCCTGTGCCGCCAGGGCGCGGTCGATGCGGCCGGGGTGGGCGGTGGCGCGCGGAGCGCTGCCCCGGGCGGTGCCGTCGAGGGTGATGCGACGGCGGCGGCAGGGCTCGCCCTTGTCGGCGTGACACCACTCACACGGCACGGCGAGGACGTCGGGGCCCCCGGCGGCGATGGCGGCTTCGCGGGCGGCGCGGGCCGGGCGGTAGGGGGCCAGCTCCGCGCGGACGGCGGGCGGGATGTAGGAGCCTACGGCGGCCAGCTGGTCCTTCAGGCCCGGCCGGTGGCGTCCGGCGGTGATCCCGCGGTGTGCCGACGGCGCGGTGTGCCCGGCTGCCACGGCGTCGCGCGCCGCGAGCAGCTCCGCCCGCCAGGCTTGCGGGTTGTCCGGGTCGGCCACGGGTGTCGGGTCGGTGTGCCGGGCCAGACGCTCGCGGCGGTGCGCGTGCCATTCGCGGGCCACGTCGGCCGGCAGGATCGGGTACGGCGAGCTCACGATGCGCTTGCGGACGGTCTCGCGTACGTCCCAGCCCTGGCCGGTGGCCATCGGGACGTCGCCGAGCAGCTCGTGCCACATGGCGAGCTGGTCGCGGGCCTCGCCCGCGTCGGTGCGGATGGTGCGCGGGTCCAGGCGGCCGACGTAGGTGAGCACGGCAGCAACTTCACGGCGGTCCAAGGTAGTTACTCCGTTCCAGTCGGTTCGTCGACGGCGGCGAGCAGGGCGGCCATGTGCAGGTCGGCTTTGGTCATGCCGGTCTGCGGGGCGGGGCTGCCGCCGGGCAGGGCGTAGAGATTCGGGCGCTGCGGTGTGGGGGTGTGCTCACGGGCGATCCAGGACTGCCAGTCGGCAGCCCAGGCCGCGGCGGGGCGAGGGCTCCAGGCGGCTCGGTGGTGGCGCCACTTCGCATCAGCGGTCCGGAGGCCGTGCTCGCCGAGGCGGGCGAGGTGCCCCTGCTGCTGGGCCCAGGACAGGCTCGCGTCGTCGACCTGCCAGTCCTGAGCGGAGATGAGGTCGGCAGCACTGCTGCTGTACCTACGGTTCACCTTCGGTTCACTACGGTTCTGGGGGTCAGATTCAGACCCGGAGGGGGGTCGGACTCTGACCCGGGGAGGGGTCAGGTTCTGACGAGGGGGTGCAGATTCCGACCCGGTCAGATTCTGACGATGGGGGTCGGATTCCGACCCGGTCTTGGGCCAGATACCGTGCTTCCGCAGCCGCTCGTGGCCCAGTTCGGGCACCGGATCGGCGTCCGTCAGCGGCTCGACATAGGCGTCGGGGTCGTCCCTCCTGGCCGCCGCGACCTTGGCGAGCCACGCAGCGGCGCGTGGCAGCCGGTAGACCGTGCTGTGCTGCGGGCCCTCGAAGTCGTCGAGCACCTCCAACTCACCGGCCTCGGCCAGTGCAGCGATCGCGCCGCGCACGGCGTTGCGGCTGGCGTTCGTCCGCCGCATCAGAGAGCCGAGGGATGCCCAGGCGACGCACTGCTCGTCGGGTATCCGGTCGGCGATCGACAGCAGGACCAAGCGGGCGTTCCCGCGGCTGGTGCTGCCGTCCCACGCCCACTCGCGGGCGTCCCGGCTCATCGGGACACCGCCGCATCGAAGCGCGCTCCGAGGCCCTGCGCCGGAGCGGTCCCGGCGCAGAGCAGCCGGCGTGCGGGCAGGTGGCCATGTGGGGAAGCGGAGTTGGCTGCCGCGCTGACCGGGGGCACCGGCCTTTTGCGCAGGGCAGGCGACATGTAAGACTCTCCTGCGTAGTGAATCCCGCGCCGGGGTGCCCGTGGAAAGGTCCGGTGCGGCGAAGGCGGGTAAATCTCCGCCCCTGGAGGGGCAGGAGTGTCATGTGGCGTTCGGCGTCCAGGAGTTGCCGCTCCATGGGCGCCGTCGCTGGCTTCAAGGACTACGTCACGCGACTGGATTGATCGTTCCGCACACGGCTCCTCATGTCGTCTGCCGCCGGGCGTGGCACCCGGCGAGGGACGACGAACATATGCAGGCGCTGCGGCAAGATCCAGACCTTGCTAAAGGACTCTCTACAAGTCGCACAGAGCTCGGTCTCACACGGCGCATGCACCAAGCGGGCTGGCCGCTCGGTCTGAAGGAGGGCTGCGGCATGGTCGACACTTCCTGACGGCGTGGGGGGAAACGTTTACCCGGCGCAGTGCGTGGCGCTAGCGGCCTCCGACCCGCGGCGGGGTGTGCCGCTCCGGCCTGGAGAGGGGGACCTCTCGAAGGCGGCGCGGGCCTCTCCGTTGGGCCTGCGGGGCTGGTGGGGAGGCCGAATCCAGAGGGCCAGCAGGTATGCGAAGGCACCCCTTTTTCGCTACGCTGAACCTATTCCCCGTTGCAGAAAAAGTCAACAAGATGCATCCACTTCAACTTAGAGAAAAAGCGAGGTTCGATGCCTGCCCGTCACTTCGACCGACACCGCGCTCGCGCGGTACGGCGAGCCGCCGAACGCCTCCAGAGCGAGGTGGGGGCTGACATGGGCGTGTCCAACTCGGCGGTGGCGAACTGGGAGGCCGGCCACGCCTCGCCCGATCCAGAGAAGCTGCCTGCATATGCGGCGGCGCTCCGAGGTGACCTGGACGACCTGTTTCCGCGGATGGGCCTGCCCGATCTGGCTGATCTGCGCTGTGACGCCGGCGTCTACCTGAACGAGACGGCCGGGGTGATTGGGACCAAGAGCGCAGGACCGGTCAAGGCGGCCGAGAAGGGCGACCGCCGTCTCAAAGACGGGTACATCCCGGCGTTGGCGGCGAGGTACGGCGTCAGCGAGGAGGAGCTGCGGAGGGCCGAGGACCGTTCCTTCGCCGCAGCGGAGGAGAGAAAACGCGGGGAAGTGGACCCGGGAACGCAGCAGGGCGCCGCTGCGGACTTGGGCAGGCCGCCGGGCTCGCTCGCCGAGAAGATCACCCTCATCCTGCAGCGTTCGTACCCGGGGCCTCAAGGGCCTCCGTCGGACGCCGAGATAGCGGCCGAGGTGAATGCCCAGCTGGGGGCGGACATCCTCACCGCGGAGGACTTCAGCGATCTGCGGACCGGCATCACGGAGACGGCACCTCCGGCAGTGCTGCCTGCCCTGGCCGCCGTTGTCGGCGTGTCACCGCTGTACTTCGAGTCCGATGAGGCTGTTGCCGCGCAGGTCTATGAAGGGCTGCAGTTGCTGGCTGCCGCCAAGCAAGGAGCTATCGGAAGGGTCAAGGCCCGTGGTCTGGGACCCCAGGGCCTGTCTCCCCGGATGATGGCGCTGGTCAACGAGCTGGTGGCGGAGATGCAGGAGAAGGAGGCGGAAGCCGGAAAGTAGACCGGCCCCGGGGCCTGTGTCCCCGGCGACCGGCCGTGCAGCTACCGCTTCTGCTCTGCCGACGAGCCCGGCTCGTGCAGGCGTCCTGCCGTGATCACGGCACGGATCTCCTTGAGCGCCGCAAGGTCGGCGAGGGGATCGCCGTCGACGACCAGCAGGTCGGCGCAGTGCCCGGGCGCGATGCGGCCCGCTGACCCGCCGAGTCCGAGAGCATCCGCCGCGTGGGCGGTGGCCATGTCGATGACCCTGTCGGTCGGCATGCCCACATGCGCGTAGAAACCGAGCGCCCCGGCCAGCGACCCGTGGAACCCGGTCCGCTGTACCCCGGCGTCCGTACCGGCGATGAGCCTGACACCGGCCTCGGCCATCTGCCGGACCTGCCCGAACAGGATTCGCGTCCGCTCGTCGCCGAAATGGCGCGCCACCATCTGCCAGTGAGGACTGACGGCAGGGCAGACCGCAATGCCCCGATCGACGATCTCCTTCAGAACGTCCTGGCGCAGGCCGAAGCCCTCCTCGGTCATCCACGTGCAGTGCTCAATGGTGTCCACGCCGGCAGCCACGGCTGCTGCGATGCCGTCAGCGCTGTGAGCGTGCGCGGCCACCGGCACGCCGGCCTGCCGCGCCTCGTCCACCAGGGCCCTCAGCTCGTCAGCCGAGAACTGGCTCTGCCAGCTCTTGGGCCCGTCCTTTGTCAGACCGCCGCCGCTCGCCATCACCTTGATCACTCCGGCACCTGCTGCCACGTTGCGCCGCACCTGGTCACGGACGGCCTCCTCGCCGCAGACCTCACCGCCCAGGAAGTGGCAGTGGCCTCCGGGAATGGTCAACGGTGTGCCCGCAGACACGATGCGGGGTCCGGCGGTGGAGCCCTGGCTGATCTCCTCGCGCAGGCGCAGTACCAGGCCGTTGCGGTCCCCGAGGTCCCGGACCGTTGTCACGCCGCTCGACAGGAGCTGCTGCGCACGCCGGCGCATGTCGTGCAGCAGCTTCTCGTCGCTCGAGTCGTTGAAGGCGGCCAACGGGTCGGTGCCACCGTCGAACACGAGATGCACGTGGGCGTCGATGAGCCCGGGCATCACCGTGGCACCGGGAAACGAGAGATTGGCGCCCTGTGCGCCGGGGGAGCCGGCGACCTGCGCGCGAGGCCCGACGGCGGTGATCAGGTCACCGTCGATGAGGACGGCGCCGTCCTCAAGGTACGTCCCAGAGCCGGTCAGAACCCGGTCGGCGGTGATCAGCATGTTGCCTCGCCTTCGCTGTCTTTTCCACGGTCACGCGATCAGGCGCAGTGCCTCCGACACCGCGATCAACTGGTCGACATCCGAGTCCCGGTCATCCCCCTTCGACCTTGCCAGAGGTACGGGCCGTGAAGGAGCGGGGGCGCCCTGCCGGATCGTGGCGCAGGCACGCCGGAGCCGTCTGGCCAGTTCGGCCGGCTCCAGGCTGAGGAGGTCGGTTTCCTCGTCCCCAGCCGCTAGATAGGGGCTGATATCGACCAGTCCATCGCGGCATTCCACTATCCGCCTGTGGTATCGGCGGTGCACGCCACGGGCACGCCACCGATCCCACGCTGTGCGGGACGCAGGCTTCAGCTCGTTCTTCGGATTGATCCCGGTCAGCAGTTCCCACAGCGGGGTCAGCCGGCGGTGATCCCGGCGCCGGCGCAGCCATAGCCGGGTGGCCGTGATTCTCGCACGCAGGCCCGAATAGGTGATGCCCACGACGAAGAGCAGGCTCGACACCGTCAACAACGCTGCCGCCGAGGTTGTGAGCGGGCGCGGCACGGATCCTCCGCTCCAGCGGACGACGGTGAAGACCGCGCGGACACCGCAGGCCACTGCCAGCGAGCCAAGGCCGATCGCGGTGATCCACAGCCCGGTGGCATGAGGCCGACGCGACCTGCGGGCATAGCGGGCGGACCACCATCCGGCCATCCCGATCCCGTACGTCATGTACAGGCCCGCGCAGAGGTAGAAGACGGCGACCTGCGGGATCGTCATGTCCATCGTGCGGCTCGGCCCGCTCAGCGCCCCCAGCGGTACCGTCAGGGCCGCCACAATGATCACTACCGAGACCAAGGCCACGACAACGCCCTCCGCCCGGGCTCGACGCCGAGCCGGCGGCCCGTCGGCCGAGTACAGGTAGAAGCACATCAGGAAGTAGCACGCGAGCAGCAGAAGCAGGTTCTGGACCAGGCGCGTGATGTTGTGCCCCGCCATGATGTCGAGGCCATGGGCGCCCCCTGGCCTGGCCACCGCGTGCGACAGGCCCAGGCTCAGCAGAGTGAGGGCAACGGACCTGGTGGGAGCGTCACGCGGGGCACGCGACCACAGAAACAGTCTCCACACGACGGCAGCCGCGATGACCAGCGGAAGGTACTTCGCCATGGCCTACAGCCACCCCCGCCGGTCACCCAGAGCAGCCTGCACACGGCGGACCTCCGGGTCCTCCGACAACGGCGGGAGCTCGTCGACCACCGACGACCACTCCAGGATGATCGTCGCCGCGAGCTCGACCGAGCACTCCTGCTCGTCCTCGTACGAGCAGCGCAGGGATACACGCCGGATCAGTTTCGGATCGACTATAGGGATGAGGGCAGCCCACTCCTCCACGAAGTCGATCGCAGACTCCGCCGCGACGTCACCCTCCCACTCTGCGACGATGATGTGGAGAAGCTCGTGGAGGATGATCTGGAGCTGGTGCAGCCGGGTCGTTTCCTGCTGGTAGACGATGACGTCCACCTCTGGCATCTCGAGCCACAGCCCCGACGGCCCCGGCACCTCCAGCGGGACCGGGCGAAGAACGATCGGACGGCCGCGCCGCTCACCGAGCGCCTTGGCCAGCTCCTCCACATCCAGCGGCGCGTGAATACCCAGACTGCGCAGCTCCTTCCGGAGCCGGCGGTGGAGGTCGCGTTCCACCGTCCGCCGTTCCGCCGTACGCCACCGCACCCATCGGCGGCGACTAGCTCTCTCGCGCGCCGACACCGGAGATTCCTGAGCGTCGGGGAGGCCCTCTCTCAGAGACATATGAGCAATCCCTTCCTGCCGGCTGGTCGAGGCTCTCCCTCCGAGCCGGATTAGGCCAGAAGGCGTATCCCCTGGCGGCAATAACCCTATTGGCGGATCTCGAAAGCCACAGGAAACAAAGGCCGTGCTTATCTTGTAGATGAGAACTGGCAGTTCTCATAGCCGGACGGTCACTGTTTCAACCAACACTTGTCCGTTACGAGTGCGGGCTTCAACTGGCCAAAATTCAAACCCGCATGACGAGTGGCCATGGCGGCGGGTGGCGCCGTGGAAAAATGTGAACCTGTGACGCGAATCCCACCCGTGGACGCTAATGGACGTTATGTGAACGTTACGAGCGACGGGGGTGAAGGGTCACTCCTCCTCACCCGCATACTGAGGCAAGCCCGTGCACGTCGAAACACATCGGACATACCGGGGTTTACGTCCATGTTCGGTACAGGTTTCGCTCGCGGGATCACCCAGGATCAGACCGCGCAACTGGCAGGCGTCAGTCGCCGGTGGTACAACTCCCTCGAATCGGGTCGCCCAGCGAACTACAGTGACGGGTTCCTCCACCGGATCCGCGCCGTCCTTGCTCTGGACGACGATGAATGGGTCATCGTCTATCGCATCGCCCGTGGCCGGTCGCCGGCCGCCACTCTCGCGAGCCCTCCCAATCAACTCCTGCCGCCTGCCTTGCTGGCCCTAGTCGAGCAGAGCAAAACCTGGGGCATCTACCTCAGCGACCAGCGCTGGGACGTCCTCGCATGCAACGAGAAGATCCAGGAGTACTTTCCGTGGATGGGTTCCGGCCCCAACGTCGTGGAATGGGTGCTGACATGGCCGGGAGCGCGGGCTCAGCTCATCAACTGGCAGACAGACTGGGCTCTGCCCACGATTGCGGCGCTCCGGGTCAATGCAGAACAGTGGCCAAACGACGAACGGCTTCAGGAAGTCATTAAAACCGTGCGGCTCGACCCGACTGTGTGCAAACTGTGGAACGCTCCCGATCTGCCGGCCGTCATCCATCCAGCGTCGAGTTCACCACGCCGTCTTTACTTGCCGCAGCAGGAAGATAAAGAGTTCGCCATACGGATTGTGTCACTCACGCCCATGGAGGTGCCCGCCTGCCGACTGATCGCAATCACGCCTGCAGAGCTGGTGTCCACCGGCTGAAACGACGTCAAGTTCGCGCCCCTGAAGGTGCGCCAACAGAGGAGAAGCCAGACTTATCAAGGGCAGCAAATGTGCGCAGAGCCGTGTGCCTCCGGTCGGGGCGGAACCACAATGGGCGGTCCAACGGAGCGCGGGCCACGAGTAACAAACCCCGCGCCCGACTAGTCGAGGCCGCCGGTCTCCTCGATGTGGGCGACAAAGGCGGCAACAATATCCGGCCGAGGCGCGTCGGGAACCGGCGTGGGCGGCATGTCGCCCTCCAGCCCCCACTCGGTGTTGAACATGACCGTCATGCCGGTCGGTACCACGCACTCCCTGAGCCAGAGCGCGAACTCGGCCGCCAAGTGGGCGTTGCAGTCCAGAACGGCTACCCCTTCGGATGACAGTCGGGCCAGGCCCTCCATCTGTTCGTCGGCAAGGGTGATGCCGAAGTGCATGGACGAGCCTCTGACCGGCCCGCCGGCTTCGATTCGGATGAACTCGTCGGGGTTCCGCTCGCGCAGTTTGGCTTCGAGGCTCTCGAACGTCAGGCCCCAGCTCTGCCCCTCATGCGGGGTGAAGACGTACATGGTGCGGAGTTCCGCGATCTCTGCGGGTTCCATCGTGGCTGCGGTGCTTCCTGTGCGGCGGTATGGGGTGGTGTCAGGGAACGTAGCGGGCCTGGCCGCTGACTCCGTAGGCGGCCATCATGATGCGCCAGTACTGGACTGCTTCCTGGTTGTTGGTGACGGTTTCGACGCCCCGCATCTCCGTGTTCCGCGGGTCATGCAAGGCGGCGGCGTACTTGCGGAGCTCTACTCGGTCCTTGTCGTAGAGGAAGTCTCTGTCACCGGTGGCATGGTTCTTGCGGAGATCTTCCAGAGAGCGGTAGCAGCGCTGGTCCGGTTTGTTCACGTACTTCGCCTCGACGGCCATCCCGTCGACGTCGCGGAATCCGTCCACCATCAGCGTGCTGTTGGGGCTGATTCCCGGCGGGATGTGGACTTCGTACTCGGGATAGCCGGCGACCCGCCGTTGGTAGGCGACCTCAGCTGGCCGGCCGCCGGAGAAATCGCCTTGCCGCAGGGAGTTCAGCCACATCTGGAAGTTGTTCCGCTGCCCTGGTGTGAGTGGAGGGAAGCGGGGGTTGGGCGGTATGCCCGGAGGGATGGGCTGCACGCGCGGGCCGTTGGCCGGGCGGAAGACGGCAGGGACTAGGAGCGGGACCCGAGTAAGGGGGGCCAGGAACGGGGGCAGCCCGGGCACAGGGCTGTCGTTGTCCGGCCGCGGCATCTTCACCTTCGCCTTGGAGCTGTCCAGAGCCGGCGGGATCTTGCCGAGCGCCGCGATCTGCATGTCACTCGTGACGAGTTCGTGCAGTCCGCCGTCGTGACCGTCCCCTCCGAACCTCGGCTGCTCCCACGGCCAGAGGACCTCGCCGGTGGGGTCGGTCTCCTCATACGGCAGCCGCCGCTTGGCGGTCTCTATGTGATCGGCATAGGCGTCGCAGGCTTTGGCGATCATCCTGCAGGCGGTGGGCAGGTTTGCCATGAGGGTCTCGTCCTCGCTCACCTCGGTAGGCGGTGAGCTCTTGCCGACGAACTTCCTGAAGAACTCCTCGACCCTGTCGGCGGTCTGGCCGACCTCGTCGAGAGTGGCGCGCTGCCATGCGGACTCGGCATCCCAGTACGCGTCATGGAGAATCTTGGACGCGGCCCGCCAGGTCCCCGCCACGGCACGGCACTTGTCCGGCTGCCCGAGGAAACGCTCGTTGAACAGGTACTGATCAACGCCGCTCGTCTCACCAACGACCTCGGGCAAGTCCTCGGCATGGTGACTGCCGAGCTGGGAGCAGTCAGGGCCTGATGGCTGCGCGCCGATGTCCGGCCCCTGAGGGCTCTGACCGAGGAGCTCGGCCGCGATACGGCTTTCCTGCCGCAGGTATGCCTCGGCCGACTTGAGAAGCGCCCCCGCCCCATTGGCCATCACCTGATGAGCGAACCCGGCCTTGTCGAAGACCGTCTTCACGGCCGCCTTGTACACGGTAGCGAAGGCCCGGCCCGCTTCATCGTCGCCGGCCATGCCCCCGTGCTCGCTGAGTTCGCTGGAGAGCAGGCTGAGCATGTTGTAGATCAGGTCACGCAGATCCACCAGCGACCAGGACGCATTGACGAAGTTCTCGGTCTGATGCCGAAGATCCAACATCCCTCCCCGTGAAGCCTGACCTGCACTCAGGGAAACCGTACACGGATGCGAACGGACATCGGAGAAGGCGACGGCTTCGGAGCGCGACGGATGAGCAATCACGGCAGTGAATGCCCCCGCACCGGAACCGAAGATGTTCACCCCGGTCCGTACGGCAGGGATTCATGTGGCGCGAGACCATCGGTGTCGGCCGGATCCGGAGCGCAGAAAGTGCGGTACCCCAGGTCAGGCGAGTGACCCGGCCATCACCGAAGCGTGGTAGGACCCGGATCGTGTTCTTGGACATCCATAGTTACGCGGTCGATGGTGTCCAGAAGGCGGCGGCCGTCCTCGGTGAACATCAGGTCGCGGTCGCCTGAGCCGAGGAGTGCGGTCATCGCGCGGATCAGGTAGCGGGTGAGGGGCCCGCCTGCGTAGCGGGGGCGTTCACCCTCCGGCGTCAGGCGTACTTCCCGCAGTGCCCGCCCCAGCCGTGTGGGGCGGGTTTCCTTCTCTTCGCGTCGCGCTACCGCGTGGGCGAGGGGCAGAAGGTGGCGGTCTGGGAGCGGCGCGTGCATCAGGGCCCGCAGGTCGTGTGCCGTGCTGGCGGCGGCCCGGTTTTCGACGAGGTCGGTGACCCTGTCCCGGTAGATCTGGTGCGCGGTGTGCTGCTCGATGATGAGCTCGTTGAGTTGGCGCAGTTCCGAGGTGGCGTCGGCGTGCCACAGGATGAGCCGTTTGAGCAGGTTCACGGCCCAGGGCGCGTCGGAGGTCGCACGGAAGGGGCTGGAGCAGGGGCATTCGAGGGTCAGCGGCCCGTCCCAGGATCCGATGACGGTGAGCTGCTTGTAGTTGCCGCAGGGGCAGGCGAGCGCCTCGACTCCAGCCTTGGGGAGATAGGACGGCGGGGCGAACAACTCGTCGGCCATGACCCTGTTGTGCCAGTCGGCGTGGAGGTCATGCCATTCGACGAGGATCAGGCGCGGAGGGGTGAACCGCCACTCTTTCTCTCCAAAAGGTGCGGCAGGCTCGGACTCAAAGGGCTCTGCCTCGCGGTATCCGTCGTCCAACTGCCGGGCTCCTATTGCCTTTGCCGTGGTCTCTCCACCGTAGTGCTTGCCTTGCTGGGGGGTGCATACGGCACCGCTCAACTTCACCGACTGGCAAGGGGGGTTCGGCCGCTTGGGCGTGTCTCCGTCGGTGCGCTACTGCGTCTGAGCCAGTGCAGCCAATTGCGCGGCGGCGAGGTCCCAGGCCGCGGTGAACTCTTCGGTGCCCCACGCGGTTTCGAGGGCAGTCAGGATGGCCTGGCCCTGCGCGGTGCGGCCGAGGGCGAGGTCCAGCCAGACCATGCCGAGGCGGTGATCGGCGAAGGGGTCGAGTCCGGTGAGCGCGGTGTAGGCCGCCCAGGCGGCGCGTGGCAGGTCGTCGTCGGCAAGGGGCAGAGCGCCGCCAACGGCCCGCAGGAGCACGGCCGTTCGCTGGATCGCGGCCAGCGACGCCGCGTCGGCGATCACCGTCGGTGTGCCGGAGAGCAGGGCCATGACATCGGTCTGTTCCAGCTCATGCCAGGAGCGCCATTGCGTGCGCAGGGCCTCGCCGGCGTCCAGGGACGCTGGTCCTTGGGTGCAGCCGTGGGCAAGGAAGAGATGGGCCTTCTCCGTGGTCACCGCTCGTGCCGTGACCACGGTGGCGAGGGGATACAGCCACCCGGCTTCGATGCCGGTCTCCTCGGCGAGTTCGCGGCGGGCGGCGTCCACCGGCTTTTCCGCCTCCTCGACCATTCCGCCGGGCAGATCGGTGATCTCCGCATCGTGGAGGTAGTGCTGCTGGGAAACGACCGCGACCTGACCCCGACGTACGGCCAAGACCCGGACCGAGTCGGGCGCGACGACGTGCGGATACGAGACTGTCGTGCCGTCGGGCCGTACGGCCTCATCCACCGCGAGGCGGATCCGGTTGTTGGGCCCGCCAGCGAAGAGGATCCGGCTGGCCCGCTTGTGCCATCGGCCGTCACTGTTCATGCTCAGGGACCCTAATGCCCTAGCGCCTTGTCCTGGACCTGTCGGGTGATCCCGGGGAGTCTGCGCGTCCACGCGGTCGGCGGTTCGGACAGTTGCGGTGCGCCGGTCGGCCGTGGCGGCGCGCTGGGCTGGAGAACCCTGTGCCGACCCCGCTCATGGCGATCTGGTTGCCACAGGTCCTTTCGGCGTCGGCGCGCTCCCGTCGCTGCCCTCAGCCACCAGGAAGCGGGTGGAGTGCATCGGCAGGGATGCGGGCATCGGCTCCGTGGCCGTAGATACGGTATGAGGCGGGTACGGTGACGCACCGGCGAGCGTCGTCGAGGTTCCAGACCACGCCGCCGACGAAACCCTGAAGGCCGTCATCGGGGCCGCCGAGCACCTGTGCCTGGGAACGGAGGGGGAGGCCGCCGACCTGTGCGAGGAGTGTCTCGTCCAGCACGCCGCGGAGGGAGTCCACCGCGCGGGGGAAGAATGAGGCGCCCTGGATTGTGTCGGGGTAGGCGATCAGGGCGGCGTCGCCTGGCCAAGCCGTGGGGGTTGTGTCTGGCCCGCTCGCGTTCGTCAACAGCCAGGCCCGTCGCATCTGGACCGGGTCCGTGGCGGGGTAGCGCGGCCAGTGCGGTACAGCGTGCAGGGAGGTGGGGGGCTCGGGCATGGCGAGTGGCGGGCAGTGGGCGTTGAGGGCCTCGTGCAGTGCGGCGGGATCGTTGAGCTCGTAGCGCACGTTGGCGAGCGAGACGTCGTCGGCGGCGATCTCATCGCGGAGGGCGATCAGATGCAGGGTGAGGGCGAGCAGGCTGCCCGGAGGGGTGTCGAGCATGTAGTGCTCGCGTGCGCGGATCATCGCGATCTGCCAGCCCGTGCTCTTGTTCATGTCCACCACACGCTCACCCTACGTTGGTGCGTGCGTCCGGCGGTCGCACCGGTGCTCGTCCTTCAACAGCCCGGCAGGCGGGGCTGCTTCGCGCCGGTTTTCGGGCGCGTTGGCTACAGCCTGGCGCGTCCCACTCGCTGGGTTCGATCGTGAAGAGGGGCGAAGAACTTCGTCCCGGGACCCAACCTAGGCCGTTCCCTCGGGAGGCCGAGCGCCCTGGCGCCCGTCCCGATCAAGTTGCCTGATCGTGCGGAGTGTCTAGCGGGTGGAATGGCCGGTGTACAGGTCGAAGCACAGGGTGCCCAGGGTGGAGGTGAGCTCTTCCAGGGCGCGGATGTACGCGCGCAGTGCGAGGGGAAGGTGGGTGCGTTCCCACCGGGCCACATCGTGTTGCCGCTGTGCCCACAGCTCTTCAAGGCCGGACAGAGCCGGCGCGCTGTCGTCCAGGGCGTTCCAGACCAGACCGAGCGCCAGGCCGAGGGGTGCTGATTGGACGTCGAGTTCGGCCTCGCCCCTGTGGTGGTCCTGGACGGTCCGGAGCGTGGCCTGGAGGTGTCCGATCCGTACGGCCCGCTGGATCCAGGCCGGCCCGCCGATGTGGGCGGGCAGTTCGGGGCTGTCGGGGGGCGCCTGGAGCGTGGGCAGCAGTTCGGCCGCGGCCTGCCGGGCCTGGGTGTGGGGTGTCCACTCTCCGGCGTGCAGTTTGTCGATGGCGTCGGCGACGGCCTTGGTGGCGTACTCGACGGCGGACTGCCACCGCGGCGGCTGTCCGTCACGGAACGGTCCGGACTTCAGGTCCCGGCAGCTGTCGCCCAGCAGCAGCGGCGGGGGCTGCAGGCTGGCGGTGTCCTGGGTGTCACGGAGTGCACGGTTGTCGTGCAGGTCGCGGAGCTGATGCCACGTCGCGATCCCCCGGGCCGCATCCCGCAGTTCGTCCTCCCGCTCCCGCAGCTCCTGCCACGAGCCGAGGACGGGCGCGGGATCCCAGGCGGGCAGCGGGTCGGCGAAGAGCCGTTCGTGGAGGGCGCCGCCCAGCCACCACAGGGGGTGGGTCAGATCCACGTCGTCGACCAGCCGCCCCTCGCGGCGGGCCGCACGCCACACGGCCAGCGCCAGAAGCCGGTTCGCGGGCAGCCACGTGTCCTCGCGCTCGCTCACCGCCTCGGGAGTGGAGGAGGCGCCGGAGGCGTAGAGGTCGAGGTCGTCGGCGTGGTAGCCGATGTGCCGTTGGGTCAGGACCCATGCCTGGCGCTCGGCCCGGGTCCAGGCATCCAGACCGTAGGCGCTGCGGTGCATCTCCTCCCACGCCTGTTCGTCCAGAACGACCTGCAGCGCCGCGGTGCGCCAGATCACCGTGTTGTCGGCAGCGGGCTCGGCCAACTGCACCTCGTAGCCGTGCGGCAGGGGACCGCCCGACAGGTCGCGCCGTTCGTCGTCGAAGAACCAGGCGGGGGCGATCACCGTGCCGGTGGCGCCGTCGGCCTCCCCGCCGACGCCCTGCACTTCGGTGCCGGCAGCCAGGGGCCCGTGCAGCTCCTCTTCCAGGGCATGACAGACCGCGTCAACAGCCAGGCCGCGGCAGACCACGACGGCCGGCTCCGCAGAATCGCGGGCGAGACCGCGCGTCATGCCATCCCACCGATCCTTCGAAAGAGGCTGGTGGGGGTCGGCGGGCCAGGTGCGGGTCAGCCACAGCCAGGCGGCGAGGACCGGATCACTGCTGTCGTCCACCGTGGCGGGGTCCGTGTCCGTGGCCAGGGCCAGCTCCTCGCCGACCAGGGGGATGGCGAGTTGTCGGACACCGCCGTCCAAGCGCGACAGATGCCACAGCAGCGACCCGAGCGTCACTGCCTCTACGCCGCCCGCGCTCTGGCGGCCCAGCGCGGCCAGGGCGATGGCCAGCACGTTACGGGTGCCGGTGTATTCCCAGTTGTTGTCGGTGACGGCCATGGCGGCGGACGCCAGTTGCTGCGCCCTGGTGACTGCCAGAGTCCACTGCTGCCCTGTCATGCCGCGCCTTCCTCAGCCGACGAGTTCACACTGTCTCGCTGCCGCATACTCCCACGTGGCCCGAACAGCGGGGGCACCCCCGTATCCGCATCTCGTCAGCGGGCACCACGGTACGGCGCACACATCGAGTACCGGCGCCGGTGGACAACTGGCCCGGCTCCGTGTTCGAAGCCGCTGGCGGCCCGGACACCACGTCCAGCCCGGACTGGCCTTTACCGGCTGCGCATGGAGCGGGTCACTCCGGGCTCAGGCCGTCACCGTGCCGGGTCGGCTGGTCGGGCCAGCGGGTGTAGTCGAAGTCGTGCACCCGCACCCGGAAGAGCTGACCGTCTTCGACCAGGTTCACATGGAAGGGACGCACCGGCTCGACCGGGGGCACGGATGGACGGTCACGGTGCTGTTGCAGTGCCGTCTCCAGCCAGCCGGCGAGCTGGGCCGCGTAGTCGTCCAGGTTTCCGCTCCTGGGCGGCAACGCCGTCTGCGGACGTCCGGACGACGGGTTGGCCTCGCGGTACGACCACTGCAGCCAGCTGTAGAGCAGGGCGGGAAACAGCTCCACCGGGGGCGAGGGAGTCTCGCTGGTCATGGTGAGCAGCATGCCGCGGTCGTCGTCCGGCGGCGCGAGGGCCGAGCGAAGCCCGATGCGGCAGGTGCTCTCGTCGATCAGAGCGCCGGCCGCACGCGCATAGGGCAGCTGCGCCATGAACCGGTCCACGACGAGTTCGGGCGCCTCACCGGCGCCCACCCACGCGGCGACCGCTGGTGACGTCAACGCCTCACGCGGGAGCGTCCCGGCGCCGTGCCCGCTGTCGTTAGGGCGGGGGGTCACAGTGGTCAGGAAGCGGGCCAGCAGTGTCTGATCCGGTTGCGGAAGCGGCTCGGGCGCGTGCCGGCTCAGGCGGACGGATAGCTCCGAGCCGGTGTCGTCCACGACGTGCGCGTCGATGCGGACGTGTCCCGTCCACAGTCGCTCGCCACTGGCTGCGTCCTGCATCCAACACCCTCCTGCCTGCCGGTACTTGAGCCACCGTACGCCATACCCTCCGGCGCCTTCGCCGATGTCACCGAGGGCAGCTGCACCCCTGTTCCCCGGGTGAAAGCCCGCCACGCCGCGATCCTGGAAACCTGGCGCGGTGGCCTGCGCTGCCGCCTTCGCCGGTCTGTGTGCCGATCACCGACGACGAACTCACCAGAGTGACGTCGCAGGGGATGCAGAGCAACACGAGCCATCGTCAAGGACGATGAACGTGCCCGCTGTCGATCGAGGCGAAGAGGGGGACGGCTTGAGGAACTCCGAGAAGCGAATCGCCATGCTGGACGTGCTGTGGGAGCACGAGCAGGCCGCGCACGGGGCGTGGGTGCTGGACCAAGCGGTGCCCGTACCTCTCCAGCAGCAGGTGGAGGCGCTGGTGGGCGAGGGACTGGTCGAGCTGGCGGACAGACAGATCCGCGCGGAAATGTCCGCGCGCCTGGCCCGGCCCGTGCGCTGGGCAGCGCGGCTGACCCCCTACGGCCGTGACGTTCGCATCTATGCGCACGCCCGCCCGTTGCAGCCCACCGGCGGGCCCGAACCCGGGCCCGGAGAACGGCTCGTGGAGCTACGGCCGGCCCAGATGGACGCCGTACGGGTCTTCGTCAGCCTCGCCCGCGACCTGGCCGTCGGACCGGCCGAGGGACTCGCCGAGCGGGTGCGCACTGCCCCGTTCAGCCGGAGCGGCAACTGCTGGCAGTTGTGCCTGACCGAGGAGCAGACCACCTCGGTCGCATACGCGCTCTACCTGCACCGGCTCAGCCGCTCGGAGGCCGAGGCCAACCGCTTCGCCCGCGACTACAACGTCGTGTACCGGACCGCCCCGGCGACCGGCACCCCGCTCCCCGTCATGCTGGGCCGGCGCACCAGCGGCGCGGACGATGCATGAGCCCTAGACCCCACGGTGCTCGGGCGCGTGTCCAGGTGGGCAGGGGTGCGCCGGGCGGCTGCCCGGCATCACCGCCCGGCCAAGCACACGGTTTCAGGAGTGCACGGCCGAGGGCGGCGCAGGCGGCACCTCATGCGGTCCGGGCAGGTAGGTCTGCTGCAGCGACTGCAGCCAGGCGGGAATGTCCGCGGAGCCCAGCGTGTACAGGTTCTGCTCGCGGCGCGGCTCGATGACCTGACCGGACTCGTGCGTGTGCACGGTCTTCGCATCGGTGCCGCAAGCCCACCATTGGGCCGGGAGCCGGCTGCCGTAGAGCGTGCGCTCGGCGGCGTACCGGTACTCGATGGTGAGTGACTCCACGTACAGCAGCTGGTCGTCCGGGGCGATGGACTCGGACAGGACGTTGTCCAGACGCCAGCGGGCGTAGGGGTGATGGCCCTCAGCGAAGCGCACCGTGACGTGCTTGACCATCTCCATGGTCCGGGCCCCTTCGGGCCCCCACCAGGACTCCTGCCAGGACACGTCGACCCCGGCGACCTGGATGTCGTCGTTGGCCAGCTGATAGCGGCCGTAGGACGGATCGTCCTCGGGGCGGTAGGTGACGACGTACCGCTCGGTCGGCCGCGGTGAGGGGTCGGTCGGGTGGTCCCTCGTCGGGCCCTGCACGTGCACCGCGGCGAGATGCGGCACCCGGCCCGCCCAGGTGGCGAAGATCCACTTGCCCAGCTGCCAGGCCCCGCAGTTCTTCGCCAGGGAGTCGTCCAGCGTGTTCAGGTACTGGAGGTGCAGGTGCTCCTCGATCCAGGCGTCGAACTCGGCGAAGGCGGTGTGCACCGCGGCCGACTCGTCGTCGGTGAGATTGTCCTCGGCGACGACCTCCAGCTGTACCGCCCACTGATGCTGGTGTGGACGGTGGCATAGGTGCCAGGACGGCAAGGTCTGCTGGGTGTGAACCGCGGCGAAGTCGCCTTCGCGGGTCAACGTCATCATCGGCTTCTCCCCACAGACTTCGATCAGGACCGACCTGAATGACCGCCGCAGGACCTCGTGTTGTGGACGGCCTGGGGCAGCCCGTCAACGCCCTTGCCCTAGACGCTAGACGATCACAAGGCACCGCTGTGATCGAACACCGAAGTTGGCCGGAAGACTGGCGGGCCGGATCGTGCTGGTTTGTCATTCTCCGCCTCCGATGTGCGCGAACATCTTCCAGCGCAGCCAGCGGCCGGGCAGAGGGGTGAAGCCGGTGATCACCCACGCCACCAGGCCGAGGGTGACGGCGATCTGGACAGCGGACAGCACGGATGTGTGCAGTGGCAGGAACCTCCGGGTTGGGAGGGTGAAGGTGGAGAGGGGCGGCCCGCGTGGTGGGGCGCCCGGGGGTCAGTGCTCGGGTTTGGGGGGCCGCTGCATCAGCGTGGCCGCGGCCTCGTCGAGAGTGACCTTCTCGTGCAGCAGGGCGGAGATGACTTCCGTGATCGGCATCTCGACGGCGTGGGCGCGGGCCAGGGCGAGGATCGCTTCGGCGGATTTGACGCCCTCGGTGGTCTGCCGGGTGGCGGCCGTTGCCTCTTCGACGCTCAGCCCCTTGCCGAGGTGGTGCCCGAACGTGCGATTGCGTGACAGCGGCGAGGAGCAGGTGGCCACCAGGTCACCCAGGCCGGACAGGCCGGCGAGGGTAGCCGGGTGGGCGCCCATGGCCACCGCCAGCCGGGTCGTCTCCGTCAGCCCGCGGGTGATGAGCATGGCCTGTGCGTTGTGGCCAAGTCCCATGCCGGAGGCGATGCCGACGGCGAGGGCGATGACGTTCTTCACTGCCCCGCCCAGCTCGCAGCCGGTTACATCGGTGCTGGTGTAGGGGCGGAAGTAGCCCGTGCGACATGCCTTTTGGAAGCGGTGGGCGGCGCCGTCGTCGGCGCAGGCGATGGTGGCTGCGGCGGGCTGGCCGTCCATGATCTCGCGGGCCAGGTTCGGGCCGGACAGCACTGCGACCCGGTCCGCGCTGACGCCGGTCACCTCGGTGATGACCTGACTCGCCCGCAGATGGCTGCTCTGCTCGATGCCCTTCATGAGCGACACGATCACGGTGTCGGGCCCGATGTGCGGCGCCCACGCGGCGAGGTTGGTGCGCAGGGTCTGCGCGGGGATGGACAGCACCAGGAAGTCCGCGCCGTCCAGCGCGGCGGCTGGGTCGGTCGTCGCGGTCAGGGCGGCGGGCAGCTCCACGTCCGGGAAGTAGCCCGGGTTGCGGTGCCGGGTGTTGATCGTGTCGGCGATCTCGCCGCGGCGGGCGTGCACAACAACGTCGGTGCCGGCGTCGGCCAGGATCTTGGCGACGGCAGTGCCCCAGGACCCGGCGGAGAACACCGCAGCACGGGCCAAACGGCGCTGGGTCACGCCTGGGTCCTCTCGTCGGGGTGGCCGGGCCCGGTTATCGTATCGGCCGCACCGGGTGCGGCCGGGGCATTCGTGCCGCGCCGCAGGGCCAGCAGGACCGCGCGGCATCCCGGCATTGTGGGCGATAGCCACGGCAGTGACCTGGCCCAGGACGACTGTGCCCTTGCATGTAACGCAGCGGGTGGTGGCTTCGAGCAGTTGCCGTCCGTAGGGCGGGCACAGGGCGCAGCCGCCGCGCCCCGGTCCGGGGCGCGGCAACAGGGGGTGGTGGGGTCAGCGGTCGGTGGACAGGGCCAGAAGCTCGGCGAACAGGCCGCCGCCGTGGGCGAGTTCGTCGTACGTGCCGTGCTCGGCGATCCGGCCGTGTTCCATGACGATGATCCGGTCGGCGATCTTGGCGTTGACGAGCTGGTGGGTCACTACGATCGTGATCCGGTCTGCTGCGATGGTCTTGATCTCTTCGAGGATGGCGTGCTCGCCGCGGGCGTCCATCTGGCTGGTCGGCTCGTCCAGGATCAGCAGGCTTGACCTGCGGTACAGGGCTCGTGCGCAGGCCAGACGCTGCCACTGGCCGCCGGAGAGTTCCGTGCCGCCCCACAGCTCCCGGGCCAGCAGGGTGTCCAGGCCGTCGGGGAGTTCCTCGACGGCCTCGCGCAGTCCGACCTCTTCCAGGGCCCGCCACACCAGGTCATCGCTCCATTCGTGGGGCTGGCCGAGGGTGACATTGTCGCGGACGGACAGCGGCCACTGGGCGAAGTTCTGCGGCACCAGCCCGGACAGCTCCCACAGGCTGTCGGGGTCGATGTCGGCGACGTCCCGGCCATTCCACAGGACGCTTCCCTTGTCCGCGAGGAAGATCGCGGCGAGCAGCCGGGTGAGCGTGGACTTGCCCGAGCCGTTTTCGCCGACGACGGCGAGGATCTCGCCGCTGCGTACGGCCAGTGACACGCCTGCCACGGCCGGGGTGTCCTTGCCCGGATACCGGTAGACGACCTCGTCGAGTCGGATCTCCTCCACCGGGCGGCTCGGCGTGAAGTCGCCCCGGTCGGGTGCGCGTTGGGCGGCGTAGTCGAGGAAGCCTGCCATGTCGGCGAGGTAGAGGGAGGTGTGGAACATGGCTGCGCCGTAGATGACGAGCTGGCTGAGGGCGGCGAGCGCGGTCTGTACTGCGATGACGGCGGTCGCGGCGATCGACGGCTCGATCCGTCCGCTGGCTGCGAGCCAGGCGAGCGCCGCCCAGGTGGCGACGAGGAAGATGCCGCCGATTGCCGAACTGGCGAGCACGATCCGCAGCATCTTCGGTGCCGCGGCGAGGGTACGAGCGTCGATCCGCTCCGAGATCGACCGGTACCAGAACACCAGGTACGAGGTCATGCCGTTGGCGCGGATCTCGTCGGTGAACTTTGCGCTGGTCGCCCAGCCGCGCAGGTTCTGCCGGACGTTGCGGTCGCCCACGTTGGCGTAGTGGGTCTCGTAGTTGACGCGGGCGTGCAGTACCGCGCCCACGCCGGCGGGGACGACGGCGAGCAGCAGCAGTGGCAGCAGCACGGGGTGCAGCACGGACAGCACCCCGCTCGCGCTGACCATGCGGACGACAGCGGCGGTGAAGCGGGTGGCGTCCTGCACCATCACGTGGCTGCGGACCACCCCCATCTCCGCCGCCTCCTGCCGGTCCGCGCAGCCGTCCTCCGCTCGCGCGGCGGCTTCCATCCGGCACACCGCCGCCACCAGGGCGCAGTCGGACTCGGTCGTCAGTCGCGGGGTGATGCGGCCGTCCGCGTACGAGGACAGGGCGGTTGCCACCCGCCCGGCCGCCGACGCGCAGGCGATGACCAGCAGGGCCGGCAGTGCCTGATGGAGCCGGTCGGCCTCCTCGCCGGCGGCGAGGATCCAGTGCATCGCGCGGGAAGTGGCGGTGAGCAGGACGGCGGCGCTCACACCGATGGCCAGCTGGCAGCCCGCCAGCAGCAGCACGGCCTGCCGGTCGATGGCCCAGGCCATCCGCGCGGTCTGGGCCAGTACCGACGGAAGCCGTCGGCACATCTTCCCGAACGACGCATCTGTCAGGGGATTCTTGGCATGCCGGCCGCCGTAGCGCAGCTCGGCAGGCGGAGGAGGCGGCAACCGGCGCGGCGCCGCGGTTTCAGACGCCGCCGTGGGCGTCGGCTCGGCACTCACGCGCCACCTCCCAGACCTGGCCGGGGGACAAACGCAAATGGTCCTGCGGTCGAGGGGGGATCATTCGGGGCAGCCTGAACTACGGGCAACTGGGCACCTCCAGTGCCGACTTGGGGGGAACGGCTGATGATGACCGGAATAACGACGCGACGTCTGGCTTCGAACGCGTGTGTTTGAGCCGTATCTCCAGCCGCCCAGTCTCGCGCCGCGCAGGCGGCCGGCGTTGGGTGGCGTGGGCCTTCCCGACGGTGGCGGTGGCCGAAACGCCGATGGTTCCGCCCCGGACGTTTCCGCCGAGTCGGGTGGGCAGCTGCCCGCTCGCGTGCATGCGGCGAGAGCTGTATGCGGCTGTGTGATCATGCCCGCGTCCGGTTGTGGCTCAATGCGCGGCCCTCGGCGCGCTTGCGCTGACGGCATCAGTGGAGACGAAGTGCCCTTTGGGATTGCGGCAATACAGGAGTCCCTCCGCCTTGAGGGCGTCAACTGCCTGCCTCGCCAACCATGTTCGGGTGCCGGATTGGGCAGCGATCTGGGCCACGCTCGGTATCCGCTGGCCGGGTGGGTAGGTGCCGTCAGCAATCCGCTGCCTGATCCCTGCCGTGATGTGCTCGAGCATGTCCCGGTTGGAGCCCGGCCTGGGCCATGTCTCGCATTGGCCTTCGCTCGTGCGCGCATGAACATCGGGTCCTGCTGACGGGTTCAGCGGATCGAGGATCACCGTCCCGCGCCCGCGCCCGGGAACACCGACCAGGTATCCCTGCCCTGTCAGTGCTCGGCAGGCGACGTCGACGGTCGATCGGCTGACGCCGAGTTCCTCCGCAATCAGCCAGCGCGCAGGAAGCACGGTGCCCACCGGATAAGTGCCGTCCTTGATACGGCCGAGAATCAGGACTGCGACGCTGTCCCGCAGCCTGTGCGCATCGTTCGCCGACACCGGCCTTGGCTTCGTTCCGCTCACGATGCACCAGCGGGGCGTCGGGCGAGCAGGAGGGTGAACACCGTGTTTTCCACCAGGGGGTGTTCGCCGGCGTAGGCGTCGAGCAGCGCCCGGGCGTCGGCTTCGAAGGCGGTGTGACGCTCCCCGAAGAGTTCTGCTCCCGCGAAGGATGTGGTCCGCAGATAGCCGAGCACGTCCTTGGGCGTCCAGGTGCGGGCCACGGGAATGTGGTGCTGGGTGACGTCGCTCCACGCGGACGCGGCGAGGTCCGCCTCGTACGGGTGGCGCGGCTCGGTGTAGGTGCCGCGGGCGCCCGCCCGGCGCCCGGGGCCCAGGTAGCGCTGGATCAGCTCGCGCAGGGCCCGAGTCCAGTCGGCCTGGTGCGTCCAAAGGCTTCCGTCCCCCATGATCGCCACTGTGGCGTCGGGGGCGGCGACCCGGTCCGCCATCGCCAGGACGTCCGGACCGCTCATCCAGTGGTACGACCGGCAGAACGTGACCAAGTCTGGCGCCCGCACTTCTTCTTCGGGCAGCGGGGCAAGCGGAGCGTACACGTCGGCCATGGTGTGGACGAGGGTGAGTGTGCAGCGTCCGAGCACGGGGGTGAGCGCGGCGCGGGCCTGGTCGAGCATCGGGCGACTGACGTCGACGGCCTCGATGTGCGCGAGGCCGGGAACGGCGGCCAGGAGGGCTAGGGGGACTTGTCCGGTGCCGGTGCCCAGGTCCAGCAGTGTGGGGTCGGGGCGCCCGTGGAGGGTGTCGGTCAGCAGGCGTACGGCCTCAGCGGGCAGCCCGGGCCGGTAGCAGGCGTAGTCGGTGGCCGCCGCAGCCGCGAACAGCGCCTCCTTCTCCGACGATGGGCCCGGGAAGGGCTGGTCGGGATAGGTCACGAGGATGCTCTCCTACGGGGCAGACGGAATGCTGGCAGGTGTCGGGACGGACGGCCCCGGGGTAATGCGGCTGCTGGGCGGTCACGACTGACGATCTTGATGTGCCGAGGCGAAGTCATGACTTTCCAGGGGTGTCGTTGATCGCGTGTGGCACAAGGCCAGAGAGCCGACGGTCGTGCAGGGATGCTGTCCCCCCTATGGGCCAGGTTGCGGGCCGGAGGGTTGGGCTTGGCTCCCGCGGTCGGCGGCGGCTGCCCGTCTGGGGCGGCATGAGATGCCGTGCGCTCGCTCCAGCCTGCGCAGCAGCTCCTGCAACTGGCTTACCAGCACCAGCAGGTGTTCGTACGCGAGGTCTGCCCGCGGCCGGGAGCCTGCGCGGACCTCGATTCGCTCAATCAGCTCGTGGAGTTCGGAGCGCTCCCTGTCGCCGAGCCGTGCGGCGAGGGCCTGGCCAAGTGGGATCAGGGTGGGGGCGAGCTCCTCCAGCGTGGTGAGCGTGTCGGCGACGGCACGTGGGGCGGAGACGATGCCCCGGTTCGCGATGCTGTCCAGCTCCCGCCGCGCCTCGACCAGCAAAGCGGAGATATCTCGCTCGGCCGTAGGGATGGCGGCAGTTGTGCTCGTCATGGAGGTGCTCCGTGTCAATTGAGTACGTGTGGGAGATGCAATGCCGCCGTGCGTGACCTGTTCCATGGCCGGCCGTTGTCGGCACGCCAGTTCGGACGGGTGAAGCCTGGATGGGGCGGCAGCTGAGGCGGACCGGGCTGTCGAGGGGGCGCGGGTGCCCGGAGTCAGGCGGCTGCGCTGGGCGGTAGGAAGAGCGAGGTCTTGGCGGCGAGTCGCTTGGACCACTGGATGGGAGGGCTACCGAATTCTGTTTCGGCCAGGCGCTGGCGTTGGACTTCACCGGTGCCGGCGGGCGCGTAGGTGCACTGGATGTCCCGCCACAGCCGCTGGAGGAGGTAGTCCCATCGCAGGGCGTGGGCGCCGTGCAGACGCATGGCGGTTTGACCGGATTCGACCGCCCATTCGTCGTTGAGGTACTTGGCGTTGATGAGTTCGCCGTCGCAGGTCTGACCGTGGTCCAGCATGAGGGCGGACTGATGAGCGAGGGCACGGGCCGCCATCAGCCGGGACTTCATGACGGCGACCCGGTCACGCAGGACGGGAAGGTCTGCGAGGGTGCCGCCGTAGCGCTCGCGCTCGCTGAGGAAGGTGGTGGTGCACTCCAGGATCGCTTCGTGGAGGCCGAGGGAGAGCGCGGCGAGGTTGGGCCGACCGTAGAGGATGCTGCTGCTGTAGGCGATGTCCTTGCCGTCGCCGACCTCGCCGATCACGTTGGCCTCGGGTATTCGCACCCCGTCGAAGGTGAGTTTGCCGAAGCTGAAGCCGTGCAGGCCGAGGGCAGGTTGGTGGGGTTCGACGGTCAGGCCCTTGCGGTCGTGTTCGACGAGGAAGGCTGTTAGGGAGCGGGAGCCGGCCTCGTCGGCGGGGGCGGTGCGGGCCACGACGCAGTGGACGTGTGCGATGTGGGAGTTGCCGATGTGGGCCTTGCTGCCGTCGATGATCCAGTCGGTGCCGTCGCGGCGGGCGGTGGTTTCCATGCCGAGCACGTGGCTGCCGGTGTTCTCTTCGGTCACCGCGATCGACAGCAGCGTGTCCCCGGCGGCGATCTGGGGCAGCAGCCGGGCCTTCTGCTCGTCGCTGCCGAAGTGGATGAGCATCGATACGGGCAGCTGGCTCGCCTGCAGGATGGCGCCGGCCGCGCCGGAGGCGCGCGCCATGCTCTGGATCATGAGGGTTTTCGCGAGGTGCCCTGCGTGCATGCCGCCGTACTGCTGGGAGATGGTGGCGCCGAACCATCCCTGTTCGGCCATGAGCAGGGCCAGGTCGCGTTCCACGGTGTGGGGGGAGGACTCCATGTGCTGGACTCGGGGGGTGACTTCCGCGGCGGCGAACTCGTCGAAGTGCTGGACCAGGGCGTCGTAGTCGGGCGTGAGATCCGGAGTCGTGGACGACATCGTGGGCATCGTTGTCTCCCCCTCGGGGTGGTGGTCGCGGGTGGTGCGGCCGGGCGCGCAGGCGTGTTACGAGCTGGTACGCCGGTAGAACTCGGTCATGAACAAGTCGCGGTAGTGATCGATGAGGGCCCAAAGCGGGCGGCCTTCCGAGCGGTGTCGCGGCTCGGTGCCGACCACGCAGACCGTGCCCCAGACGTGGTTCGTGCGCTCGTCGATGAGGGGGGCTCCCCCGTACACGCGGACGCCGATCTCGTCGACGACCGGATTGCCGGCGAAGTCGTCGAAGTCGAGGACGTCGGTCAGGACCAGCGAGCCCCGGCGCTGGACGACGTGCGGGCAAAAACCGTGGGTCAGCGGCATGGTGCGCCCGACCACGGGCAGTTCGCCGCCGCCGGGGTTGGCAAGACCGAGGAAGAACTGCTCGCTGCCGACCCAGTTGAGCATGGCGTAGGGGGTACCCGCCGCGTTGGCGACCTGCTGGGCGAAGGCGTCGAATGCGCCGACGGGCGGAGCCGTGGGGTCGAAGAATTCGGGCAGGTGGCTCTGCCAGTCGATGTCCTGGCCCGCGGTGGACAGGAGGTCGGACGGAGCGTGGGGGTTCACAGCTGTGCTCCTTGAAGGACGGAGGTGGGGGCATGTGGGCGGGTGAGTGCGTGGTCGATGAGATGGGCGAGTACGCCGGCCGCGTCCGCTCTCTTGCGGGCATCGCACAGCACCACCGGAACCGTGGCCGGCAGGGCGAGAGCAGATGAGACCTCGGCAGGGTCGTAGCGGCAGGCGCCGTCGAACTCGTTCACGGCGACGACGATGGGCAGACCCAAGTTCTCGAAGTAGTCGACCGCGGGAAAGCTTTCGTCGAGGCGGCGGGTATCTACGAGGACGACCGCGGCAAGGGCTCCTCGGCTGAGCTCGTCCCACATAAACCAGAACCGGGTCTGCCCAGGGGTGCCGAACAGCATCAGGACGGTATTCAGCTGCGGGAAGGTGATCCGGCCGAAGTCCATCCCGACGGTCGTCGCCTTCTTGTCGAGGAGCAGCGAGAGATCGTCCACGCCCTCGGAGGCGGCCGTCATCACGGCCTCGGTACGCAGCGGAGCGATCTCGGAGACGGCGCCGACAAAGGTGGTCTTGCCGACACCGAACCCGCCGGCGACGACGATCTTGACAGAGTTGGGCTTCGCGCCGCCGAGCGGGCGCGGCAGTGGGAGGTCAGAGCTTGAGGAGTCCATCGCGAATGGCCTTCAGGAGAGCAACGTCGGGAAGGTCAGTGGAGCCCGTGGCGGTCACGGCACTCAGCGCGCCGATGTCGATCAGCCGGGACATGAGGATCCTGGTGATCTGGAACGGCAGCCCGATCAGGGAGCTGATCTCAGCGACGCCCCGGGGCTGCTCCCGGCACAACGCCATGGCCTGTTCGGCTTCCGGCGGCTGGCCGGAGGGCGGTTCTCCCTCGGCCCACAGCAGCGTCTCGACCTGCAAGTCGTGGGTGGGCGTGGTCTGGCCGCCGGTCAGGACAAAGAGGCTGGGGCCCTCGGCGTCCTCGACGGCCCAGGCCGGGGCGCTTGCGGCCGCCATCTCACTGGCCGTCACCGGAAGGGGCCCCGTCCACACGTGCCTGGGTGGCCAGCAGCTCGCCCATCCGCTTGATCAGGTTGACCATCGCGTAGCCGACGGCTCCCTCGTCCGCCCGCGTGTTGGTCAGCACACCCAGCACGCTCTGGACCTTGGCCGGGTCGCGTCCCGCGTTCCGTGCCACCACGTCCGGCGGACTTCCGGCGCTCATGATGAACAGCAGGAATGTGCTCTTCCTGATGAGAACCTGTTCGACGCGCCCCTGGCCGTCGTCGACTCCGTGGGCGAGCGAATAGGCGCCATTGATCACTGCGGCCAGGCGGTCCGCGAGTTTGCCGTCCATGCTCGGTCCCGCGTGAGCCAGCCGCAGGCCGTCCTGCGAGGCGAGCAGGACGCCGGTCACGTCGGGCAGCTGGGCCAAATCGTTGAGGAGCTCGTCCACAACCGCTTCCGGCTGGACTGCCGTGGAATCGGTGGTCATTGCAATTCTCCGTGTCTCCGTACGCTGTACGGACCGGTGCCCGGGCGCGAGGCCGGGCATGAAGGATGGGTGGGGTGCGCGGCGGGGATCAGTTCGTGCCCTCCTGGGGCGGCTGCGCCTCGCCGGCTGCGGCGGCCTGCTCCGCGCGGTGCACGCCCCGGGTGAAATTGCTGATGAAGGCGGGGTCCGGCGGCGTCTGCGAAACCGGGCCGGCCTCTGGCCGTGCCGGGGTCGCACGATCATGGGCCGTTGCCTGTGGTGTCCGCTGCGGCAGCTGGGGGCGAGGGTCGGATGTCACGGCGAGCGCAGGCGTTGCCACGGTCGCCGCTGAAGCGACAGCTCGCTGCCCAGCGGTGGGCTGCGCGCCTCGGTGAGGCAGTTGGCCCGTCCCCGCTGGGGCCGGGGGACTGGGCCGGGGACCGCCGGACGGCCGGGGACTGGGGCGGCCCGCGGCTTGCGCCGCCGGGCCCGGCACGGCGCCAGCGAATCCGTGTGCCGGCGACGCGGGCGCCAGCTCCTTCTGCCAGAGCAGGAGCTTGTCCGGCACCACCACGAGCGCCGTGATCCCGTGCATGAGATTTTTCTGCAGCCGCACGTGGATGCCGTATCGGCGGGCGAGTTTGGCCACCACGAGCAAGCCCGTCTGACGCTGGGCGAGTTGCTCAGCTAGGTCGGTGTCCTGGGGATCGGCCAGCATCCGGTTGCAGCGGTTGAGTTCACCCTGGGCCATGCCGATGCCCCGGTCCTCGATCTCCACGGCCAGACCCGCGGTGACCCTCGTCGCCCGGACGACGACCTTGGTGTCCGGCGACGAGCAGAGCGTGGCGTTCTCTTCCAGCTCGGCCAGCAGGTGGATCAGATCGGGACCGGCGAAGCCCGGTATCTGCACATGCAGGCTGGAGGTGTGCATGCGGACGCGGGCGTACTTCTCGATTTCCCCCGCCGCGCCGCGCAGCAGGTCCACCAGCCCGATCGGCTGGTTCAGCGTGCGCGCCTTCACGCCGCCCAGGACCGCCAGCCGTCCGGCCGAGCGCCGCATGCGCTTGAGGAGGTTGTTGACGTCGTAGACGCGATACAGCATGTCCGGGTCCTGGACCTGGTTGGTCAGTTCCGTCACGATGCCGAGCGCGCGGACGAGCAGCAGGGTCAAGCCGCCGGCCAGATAGACGAGCGCTTGCGTCAGTTCTGTCTGCCGCCCGTTTACCACCGCATGCCAGGCTTCTGCGTGCAGCTGGAGCAGAGCGGCCTCGGCTTCGTTCCACGGGTTCTTCTCGGAGTTTGCCTGTGCCGCGCTGAAGTCGGGCGGGGAAGGCCGCTCGCCCCGGTCGAGCTGCTCCAGAGCATCACTGATGCTCCTGCGCCCTTCATCCACGCCGGATTGGAAGTGCCGCAGCCAGCCCTGCACCGACTCGCTGTACTCGCTTCGCTGCCGATGCAGCTCAGCTGCGGTGCGCACGGCCAGCCAGTCCGCGGAGAGCAACACCGTCAGGACAGCGGCTGCTGCCACTGCCCCGATGATCCAGCCCTCCACATGGACGGCTGCCGTCGTGCCGACGGCAGCCGCAGCAGACGCGGTCGCCGTGACCAAGAGGGCGGGCACGAGAACGAGGAGCCGCACGCGCAGGTGCAGTCCCTTCTCGGTGCGCAGTGGCTCGGCGCCGCGCGCACGCCGGCGCTGGCCACGTCGGTGACCAATTGGTCGCGGGCATGACAGATCAGACATGGGTGACCTCGCGGAACGTGGTCCTGACAGGGGGAACGAGTGGCCGGCAGGCAACGGGCGAGCAGCGCACCCGTACCGGGCGAGGGGGACTGTGGCGAGCGGGCCGCGCCTTGGGTGGGAGTGACCGCCGGGGCACGCGCGCCAGATCGCAGCCGACGGGGGAGGCGGCGTACGGTCCGGGCCCACGAGGGTGCCCCGGCGGCCGGTCTATATGCGGATGCCGCTGATCGCCTCGACCACACTCTGTACGACGCGGCTGATGGACGGGGCGAGCGAGCTGTCGTGGAGATAGAAGCCGAGGAGTATGGCCGCTATTGCGTGGCCGGCCTTGAGACCGCCGTTGCGGACCAGCAGCCACACCATGACGGCCAGCACAACGGCCAGGGAGACAGTGATGCTCACGGAATTGGGTTTCTTGCGAGTGTGTGCGTCTTGGGGGCCCCGCGCTGCCCATCAGGGCGACGGCAATGGCCGGCGTCGCTGCGGAACGTGGGGCGTCGGCGCGCCTGACGGATGGCGCGCCTGCGCAGCTGGCGACCGCTTTGGTCCGGGCGCGGCCGAGATGGGCCGTTATACCGGCTAAGGCGGGAAACAGGGCGGGCACGGTGTCCTCCGGGGGCGCAGACTTGTCGTCTCGCGTCATGTCCGCGACGCCCGGGTGACCGTTTCCGGCCTGCATTGATTTTACAGGTAAACCAGGGAAGTAATCGATGTTCTCAGGTCAGAAGCCTGTGAAAAATGCATGGTGCAAACGGGAGTTGGCGAGCAGAGCGGGAAATACCGCTACTGTGCACGCTCGGTGACGTTGGTCAACCGGGCGGAATTCACTCCATTGCTGTGATGGCACCGCCAGCTCAACTCCTGCGCGGCCAGTCGACGACGAGGCGACTGCTGGGTTTGTCCATGACGAAGCGTGCTTCGGAGGCTGTGAGTTGGTCGCGAGCGCTACCGACAGCCATGCGGAAGCTGGGTTCGGGTGCGTTGTTGCCCCAGTTTTCGTGCCACTCGCTGATTTCGGTGGCGACTTGGCCGGCGAGTTCGGCGGCGCGCGGCCCGTGGCCGATGACGCCGATCTGCCAGAAATGGCCGTGCTCGTCATCGCCTTCCTTTTTTGTGAGGTAGGCCAGGGTGTCATCGTCGAGTGCGGTCATCGAGCCCCAGCCGAAGTTCGGGACGAGGCCCGGGCGGGATCCCGGCATCCGGGACAGGCCGTTCGGCAGCACGTATGCCAGATACAGGTAGAGCCATTCGTAGGACGCGCCCTTGCGGAACTTCACGCTGGTGTAGATCTCGGCCGGGGGCTGGTCCAGGACGGTGCGGATCGCCTCGCGATCCACGTTCTGCTCGCTGTAGGTCTCCAGGCGCACGTCGCCCTCACCGGCCATGTCGACCATGGTGCGGACGTCGTCGCAGACGCCCTTGCGCAGGGGGACGAACGTCATCATCTCGGTGGAGACTGTCCGCCAGGTCCGGCCGTCGCGTTCGAACGCGAAACTGCGGGAGATGCTGCCGCGAATCCGCATTGGGATGACCAGGCGTCCACCGGGGGCGAGCTGGTCGAGAATCCTTACGGGAATGTCGCCGGCGCCGACCGTGAACTGGATGCGGTCGAAGGGCGCCTGCTCGGGCAGACCGGCGGCACCGTCGCCCAGCGTGACGGTGACGTTTGCGGCCCCGGCCTGCGCGAGGTTCTTCCGAGCGCCGTCGACGAGGTCCTGGTCGACATCCATGGTCCACACATGGCCGTCGGGAGCGACGAGTTCGGATAGCAGCTGGGCGTTGTAACCGGTGCCGGCCCCGGCTTCGAGGATCTTGTGGCCGGGCTGTGCTCCCAGTTGTTCAAGCTGAGTGGCGACGATGGAGGGGGCGGAGATGCAGGAAAGCATCGTGCCCGTGGCGTCGTGCTTGATCGCCACCGCGTCCTCGACGCAGGCGCTCTGAAGGTCGACACCGGGGAGGAACAAGTGGCGCTCGGTGCCCCGGAACGCGGCGATGACTTCCGGGGTGCGCAGGTGGCCGCTGTCGACGAGGCGGCTCACCAGCTCGTCGCGCCATACGTTGGGATCGGTGACGGGCGTCACAGTGCTCTCCATTCGCTTGAGGTTAGGGGCGGTCGGCTGTTCAGCGAGCGCGCTCACGCCGCGCGGCGTCTGGTGCTTCGCGGGAGGGCGGAGGGTCCGGCTCAGGACGCTCTCCGCGCTCTCTACCGCTGCCAACAAGTCGGTGAGTAGAGGAGGCGGGATCGATCCGCGGCCCAGGCCCGCCCTGTGGACAAGCGTGTTGAGCGCTTCTCTGTCGCCCGGAGCAATCTGCTGGCGAGCGGTGTGGTGGCGTAGGACTTCCCTGGCTGCGAAGGCGTCTTCGGAGTCTGCGGCGTTCCGGATCAGCTCGCTGCACAGGGCCTTGGCCTGGCCCCTGCACGTCTCGGTGGCGAGATCAATCGCAGTGAGGCCGAGCCGTAGACGGAAGTGCGCGGTGTCAGGTTCGGATGATTGCTGGGCGTGCCGAACCAGAGTCAGCGTCTGCGCCATGCCTGCGGGCGTCAGCTGGTTGGTGTGCAGGTCGATGTAGCTGCGCAGGCACGCCGCGACCGCGTGCTCCCACGGTTCGGTGAGCACGGTGGTGGCAAGGGCCGCGCGTGCCGAGCCGGTATGGCCGTTGTACAGGCTCTCGATGACCTGGGTTTGTCGGGCTTCGCGCAGGCGTTCGCCGGTGTTGTCGTATAGGGCGGCGTGCGCTGCGGCCTTCGTCCACTTGCTGGTGGCTGCCAGGAGACGGGTGCCGTCTTCGAGCATGATCGCCCGCAACCATGTGATGGCCTCTTGCCGGTCCGCGGGGGTGGCGACGAAGCGGTCGAAGGAGATGACCGTGCCGTGGGCCAGTGCACTCCCACCGTGGTGCACGGCGTGGTTCACGGCGTGTAGCGCCTCGTACGCGCCATGAGGGTCGCCGGCGCGGTGGGTGAGACGGGCGAGGTTGACGAGGGGCTGCAGTGACGCGATCGCCGTGCGACCGGTCACGGGCCATGCGGAGCGAAAGACACGGAACTGGCGCTCGCACAGGGATGCGGCGAGGCTGGGCATGCCGCAATCCGCCGCGATCAGCGCTGCTAGGTTCCAGACCACGCAGGCTCGGTGCTGCCGTTCGTCCAGTGCCGACTGGGTTGTGCAGCCCTCCGCGTACCTCTGCACCTCCGCGATCCGGGTTTCGAGATCCGGGCAGGTCAGGCGGGGGCGGCACACCAAGGGAAAGGACGAGACCAAGCGCTCTGCGAAGTGGCTGCCCGGGAGGCTGTGTTGCAGGTGTGTGCTCATGTCGTGGCCTGCCTCTCGCCGCGTTGAGCGGCAAGCGGTGATCCGTCTTTTGCGCGCAGACGTGTTGGCGTGATGCCTTCAAGGGCCCCCGGGGCGATGACCGTGCTGCTTGGCGGGGGAACGGGACGTCCCAGCAGATGTTCCGCGCGATGGCGAAGGGGCAGGGCGAGGTCGAGGTTGTCGCCGTGGGCTGTGCCGTGGAGGAGCTGGGTGATGACGGCGAGTTCGGCAAACCGGCCCGCGGGGGTGTCGAGTACGCCTTTCAGTTCGCGGCGGATGCGGGCGGCGAGGGAGGGGATGAGCAGGCTGTAGGCGTGGAGCACGGCAGCGTCGTAGCCCGTTGGGGCGAGGCCCCATCCTTCCCAGTCGAATATGCGGAGTTCGGGCGCGCAGAGGTTCGCCCAGTGGAAGTCGCCGTGCGCAGTGGACCATGACGGTGGTGTGGTGTCGATCGGTGTGCCGAGGAGCTGTGGCATGGCGCGTTGGAGGAAGGGCTGGTGCACGGAGAAGCGTTCGGTGGGCACCTGAGCGATGTCGTGCAGCACGGTGCGGACGGCTCGCCACCAGGCGGACGGCAGATCCGGGGTGGTGGTCAGTGCGGCGGTGGGGGAGGCGGGCCGGGTGGTGACTCGTTCGTACAGTTCCGCGCGGTAGGTCCAGTGAGCGTCGTTCCAGTCGTGAACGACGCGGAGTCGAGGGCGCGGTACCGATTCCGGGATGGCCTGTTGGGCGGCTACGGAGCCGTTCCAGAATGTGGGGCTGAGCTCGTCGGAGGGGGTGCAGCCGATGCGGAGCCAGGCGGGTCCGTCGGGGGTGGTGACGGGCACGCTCAGCGTTCGGCCGCGCCACCCCCAGGTCTCGTCGGCGTCTGGTTCGGGCCGGGCGTTCAGAGCGCGGCAAGCCTGGGCACGGGCGGTTCGCATCCGCGCCGTGGTCTTGGGGTCGTCGGGCTCCGTGAACATCAACTGACTCCCGGTGAGAGGGGGCTGTGCAGGCCGGTTGACGGGTTCATCGCGGTGTCCCGTGCGGCGCGCGCGAGGATGCCCTGGGTTCGGTCGTCCAGGCCCATGCGGTTCCAGGCGAAGATCACGTGGTGGGCGAGGACGTCTCGCATGCCCCGGTGGAGTGAGCCGGTGTGTGCCGCGCTGCCCAGGCGCCGTCCCGCGGTTTCGAAGGCGGCGGCCCAGGGTGCGAGGAAGGCGAGCGCACCGAGCTTGTCGAACAGAGGGCTGGTGGGGCTGGTGTTCAGAGTCATCAGGACGTGCAGTGCCGCGGTCATCCCGGCAAGCCGGGCGGCGGGTGTATCGGAGGGCAGGGGGCGCAGTTGTTCTACGCGGTGCCAGATGTCGCCCTGCTCGTGTGGTTCCTGTCCGGCGCCGAAGAAGAGAGCGGAGCACAGCAGGACGGACACCTCGCGGCGGCCAAGGGCGTCGTCCGGCATCGTGCTGGAGCCATGGCGGCGTAGGTAGTCGAGGACGCCCCGGCTGTCGGCGTGGAACAGATCGTGGGCGGTGGCCATGCCGTGGGGTCCGCCGAATGCCAGGGACTCGGGTTCGTAGATGGTCTGCCACCATCGGTCAACCAGACCGTCGGCCATGAGCCGGTCCAGGATGGTGCTCACGACTTTCTCGGCATCGGTACGCGTGGCCGAGGAGCCGGGCCCGCAGCGCAGACGCCAGCAGGGGTATTTGCGAAGGAACCACCAGTTGGCGAGCGCCCCGTCCTTTTCGGCCTGTTCCAGTTGTGCGCCAAGGCCGGTAAGAGCAGTCTGCTCGGCGGCGTTCCAGTCGGCAAACTGGATGGAGACGGAGTACCAGCCCTGAGCGGCCTCGGCTTGAGCGTCGAGGGCGTGCTCTCCCGCGGCCTGGTAGACCTCGACGGCGTCGGCGAGGTCGCCGACGTTCATACCCGCGCGGGCGGCAGCCTGGTGGAGCGGAGCGCCGGCCAAAACCTCCAGGACGCTCTGAGCAGCTTGACGCGGTGATACGGAACGTTCCACTTTCCTCATCCCTTCCTGTTCCGAGGGCGGCTCAGTTGATGAGCAGGCACGAGTCCCACCCGGAGAGCGGCGGTGTGGCGTGGGCTGCGGTGTGGAGGGCAAGGGCCAGTCCCGCACTCCCTTCGAGGAAGCCGATGTCGTCGCCAAGACGAGTGCGGCACTGCTGCATGAGGCGGTCGGCTATGGCGGGCACGTGCGCGTTGACCTCCGGTGTGCATGCGTCGCGGCCAGTCCGCCAGACGGTTTGGTACAGCCCGGCCCAGCCGTGGCACAGGCTGTTGTCTGTGATCCGGTTGAGCTGGTCCGGGTCGGACAGGCAGCGGACGAGGGCATGTTCGGCCGCCTGCTGTTGTGCGATGTCTCGTGTGGCGATGGCCGCGAGCTGTTGAGCGCGGGCCAGGCCGGGGGTGCCGTAGCACCAACTCGGTCGCAGCGGGCCGAGTTGGCCCGGTCGGCCGGTGCGTAGCTGGTCGCGGGTGATCCACTGCGGCCACCAGGGACCGGAGTCGGCGTCCTGCCGCCAGGTGTCCAGCCAGCTGCTGATCCGGTGGAGGGCTTCGTCATGCCCGTCGACGGTGATGCCCCGGCGCTGGGCCTGGGCGAGGAGTGCGAGCGGCCCGGCGATCCCGTGCGCGATACCGAAGTTGCTGTGGCCGCCCGGGAAGGCATCGGACTTCTGGAGCTGGGGGTCGTGGAAGACCCACCACCCCGGCAGGGTCTCGTCGTCGGCCCGCAGGGGGAGCGTCAGGCGTACGAGGTAGGTCAGGACCCGCTCCAAGGCGTCGCTGCCGGCCGCGTGTTGGAGGAGATGGGCACCGAGACCGGTCAGGCCGTGCAGGAGGTCGTACTCGCCGAAGGCGGGACGTTCGCCCCGGTCGATCCGTGCATGTGCGAGGTCAGCGCGGCGGTGGGTGAGCGCGGTGACGGACGTGTCCACTGCCGTGCGGGCTGGGCCGTATCGCACGGTTCCGTCCGCGCCGGCCGCGTGGAGCACGAAGGCGAGGGCGGGTGCGCCGAAGAGCAGGTTGGCGTCCTCTGTGGCGCTCACTCCATCCCCGGCCGTGGCCGTCACCCAGGAGTGGGCGGTCTGCCAACTGCCCTCCCCGCAGTGAGCGCGCTCGATGTGCAGCAGTGCGACGCCGGCCGCTCCCTTGGACAAGGACTGTGTACGCCAGCCCAGTTCAGCGGGGAGCGGTTCGGGCGTGGTCAGCAGCCGGGCAATCTCCTGCGCGGCGGCGGACGCGGTGCGAGGCTGCACCTTCACGGCGTCCTCCTGCGTTCGCGGGCACCCTGGCGCAGGGCTGAGGCGCGGGCCAGGCGGTGGCTGATGCGTTCGCGGTCCGGGTCGACCCCGATGGTGCGGACGTGATGCATGTGGAGCAGGGATCTGAGCACGCTGTAGGGATCGCGCTGGCGGGCAAGGTGCGTGCGGTAGGCGGTGAGGGCCGTTCGGCGTCGCTCCCAGGCGCGCATCACCGTCTCGGCGCCCGGGGTGGTGCGCAGCGTCGCCCAGTCGTCGGCGGGGTCGGCCAATCGCATCCCGGTATCCCGCACGTTCTGGTCGAGCTTGCCCTGCTCGTGAGGGAGGCGGTCGATCAGCCAGCGCATGCCGATGTCGGGGCTTTCTGCGTAGGAGGCAGCGAGGTCGACGAGGCCGGCCGTGGTGACAGCTTCGGGCGGCAGCCCGGTTTGGAGGGCGAGCGTGATCTGGGCGAGGGCTGCTGCGGAGTCGGCGGCGAATACCTCGTGTGCCGCGTCCAACGCCTCGCTGTGCCCGTAGCGTCCCGTCTCGGGGTGATAGGTGGCGAGCTGGAGGTGGGCAAGTAGGCCGCAGCCGCGCAGGTCGGCGGCCCATTCTCCGACACGCCTGGCGGCCTGTCCGTACTGTTCGGGCGTGGGCAGGTGCAGGTAGAGACCGAGGTATTGCTCGGAGTCTGGGCGGGTGGTGTCGCGGTAACGCCTAAACCACCACTGCCGAAGGCTGGTCCAGCCGTCGAGGAGGCGCGGCAGGTGCTCGGCCAGGACTTCGTCCTGGCGGTCCGGGTGTCCGTGAAGCTGGGCGTACAGCCATTCGGAGCGGCCTGGAAGATGTCCCGCGTCGCGCTTGATCGCTTGGAACGGCGACGTCGGCACCGCTTTTCGTTCGGCGGCACGCGGCCGGGCAAGGCGCAGTGGGAGGAGGAATTCGTGGGCGCGGCCCATCCAGGCCAGGTCGGCTGCGGTGGGGGCCTCCTGCAGCTCGACCTCACGGGCCGCGTCGAGGCGGTTCCTCAGCAGCATCCGGTGGAGGGGCTGGCTCAGGTCGAGTGGCAGGCGCAGGTCGGACTCGCACACGACGATGGCTTGCGGGGCGCGAAGCCGACGACGCCATGTCTCCAGCGCCTCGTCCCATTCGGCCGGCGGGGCAGCGGGCTTGGGAAGGTCGGTGGCCGTCAGGAGCCAGCGTGCCGGCGCGAGTACGCTGCGGCCGTAGCGCAGCCGCGGCAGGTACGGCAGGCGTACCCCGGCTCCCCAGTCGAACGCCTTGTAGACGGCGCAGCGTGCAGTGGTGATCTCGGCGAGGAAGCGGGCGAGTGGCGGGGTGAGGGTCCCCGCCTCCAGGGCATGCACGACCCGCGGTTCGACGCGCCTGCCGGTCGACAGCTGGACCAGGTGGAGCTGGCGCGCGTCCGCGGTGACCGCGAGGTCGTGCAGGGGGATGAGATCAGGGTGGGGTTCGCGGTGCTCAGCCAGGGAGATGGTGTGCGGGAGCAGCTGGGGCGTGCGGACGACGTTCTCGCTGCGACGCCGACGGGGGAAGAACGACAGCTGGGCGGCAATGGCCTCCGGGGTGTCGGTACTCAGGGCGGCATATGTGTCGGAGAGGTTCTTGCGGTCGGCCTCGGGTAGCAGGTCAGTGAACCGTCCGGCCATGCTGCTGCCGGGGCGTGGAGTTGAGCTGACGAGCAGGCGAAACGCCCCGCTCTCCACGGCCTGCGGGGAGGTGGCGTGGATCTGGAATGCGAGTTCGGCGCGCGGCGGCGCAAGCATCTCGGAGGGGTCGCCGACCGCCAGCCGGCGGACCAGGGGCTCGGTCAGCACGATCTCTTCAGCACCGTCGATGACGGCCTGCTGGACCAGGGCAAGCAGGGTTTCGTCGCGTTCGGTCAGCGTGCGTTGGGTGTTCGCCACCGGCGAGCCCAGGTATCCGGCCGGCAGCCCCAGCCCGGTGTCGCCGATCAGCTCGGGCACGGGGACGACGGCGCCCACTCCGTACCGCTGCCGAAAGCGGACGTGGAAGTCCTTCCAGCGGGGATAGCCGAACGGGTAGGGCGTCAGGCGCAGCAGCGCGGAGGCAGCCGATTCCGCCTCACGGATCACCGCCTCGGGAAGGGACACGTCGCAGTCCAGGGCTGTATCGACTACCAGTGGCTGCGGTGCGATGTCGCAGATTGCGTTCATGCGCTCAGCCACCGTGGCCCTCATGGCATGGGCGGCGGTGGGGGAAGCAACGGTGTCGTTGTGGTGCGACAGGGCTTCGTGAATCACCTGCAGGTCGTGCACCAGGCTGGTGAGGTCGGGCAGCTCGTCGGCACCGGCCGCCTCGAGCTGTGCGCGGAGGTGTCCCAGGGCGTCCGGGACGGTCATCGGCGCCCGGAGGTTGGTGAGCAGGAGGTGCTGGGCGACGAGTCCGGCGAGCAGGGAACGGATTTGCTCCGGTGGTGCGCTCGGGTACTCGGCGGCCAGCAGCGCGAGAAGTTCCCCGAAGCGGATGGGCTCGTGAGCAGCGTCGGTCGCGGTGCGCACGGGACGCGTGTGGCGGACGGATATCTCGATCGGCGCGAGCACGCCGGGACGATCGTCGGGCGGCTCGCCTGGGCCGACGAGTCGGTCCCCGCGCACGAAGGCGACCGGGTTCGTGATCACCGTAAGGCGTTCCAGCAGGCGGGGATGCTGCTCCAGGCGGGCGACGAGGGCCCCCAACCACTGCGCGTCCGCCCTGGCGACCGTGTGGTGGCTCTCGCCCCAGCGCACGTGAGCTCCGGTGCCCATGTGAGCCGTGCTGACTCCGGCGAACAGACCGAATGGGGTGGCTCGCCCCTGCCAGCGCAATTGGTAGGAGGCCAAAGACGCCACGAGGCGGCGCACCTGGCGGACCTGGGCGGCGCGCCCTTCCAGCAGTCCAGAGATCTGCTGGGCCAGCACAGGGCTGGCGGTCTCCACGGCGCGCCGGGCCTCCTCGTGCTGCCACACCTGTGTCAGCCAGGCCAGCCCCTCGGCCACCACTGCTTCAGGGGAACCGGTCAAGCTCAGTCCTTCGGCGAGAGGCGCCCCGTCTGGATGCGTCGTGGCGCGCACGAGGGGCACGCCAGCCAGTCGGTACAGCAGCCGGTCCGCTCCTGCTGTCATCAGCTCCTCTTCTTCCCTTTCGGTGGCGTGCGGGGGCAGGTGGTGCCGGTGGCGCCGGCCGGGATGTCCGCCCGGCGCCACCGGCAGTGATCAGCGTCAGGCCGGGTCGCCCACGAACGAGGTGCAGGCCGTGCCCGAGCAGCTGGAGCCGCACCCGTCGCTGGTGTCGCGCAGCAGGTCACGGACCGGCACACCGGCCTCGATGACGCGGACGTCGAGCGTGAAGTCCACATCGACCTGCGTGGTCGCGGCTTCGAGGTTCTTCATGTTGTTCGCTCCTTCTGAGTGAGATGGTGCGGGTTGCCCTAGCTCGCCGGAGACAGGTCCTCCGACGGCCAGGAGATGAGGACGCGGACATGCCGCTTGTTGATGACGCGCCCCTCGGGGAGCCGGTCATCGGGGGTATCGGCCGGGTAGGCCGCGATGCTCGGGCCGCGCCCGCCGCGGTGGTCACGGCTCCAGACGCGGATCTGCTCGGCCATGGCGGTGGCGAGCGCGGCGGCGTCCGGCCCGAAGGCGTGTGCTCCGAACTCGAACACCGGGTCCGGTTCTGCGCCCAGTTTCCGCAGGGCGAGATAGGCGAAGCTGCCCCCCTCGACCACGGCCGGGCAGGCCATCTTGTTCTGCGGGGCGACCAGGCCCGTGTCCAGCTTCGGGTCGACGGCGAGGAGACAGAAGCCATCCAGGGCGGTGGCCAGCCACATCTGGAGCATGTCGAACTGTTCCCCGCGAGGGATTTCCACCCCCGACCACACGTCGACTCGCTCGGTGTCGAGCGCACCGTTCAGAGCGTCCGGGTCGGCCGGCCACTCGTCATCGAACCGCAGACCGATTTCCTTGCCGCGCAGGAGGAGCAGTCGTTCCTGATGCGCTCCTGCTCCCTGCATCGTGACGAAGCCGCAGATCTTCGCCGACTGACTGACCAGGTGATCTCCTTCCCGGGCGAAGGTGATCGAGCGGGTCAGGCCCCGCATCCGAAGCGGAACGGTGATGGTTCCGCCGTCGGCGAGTTGGTCCACCCAGGCCGGCGGGATGTCCCAGCTGCCGACCGTGACGATCGTCCGGTCGTAGGGGGCGTGCTCGGTGCACCCGTCCTCGCCATCCGTGCGGACGACGTGCACTTGCGGGTATCCCGCCTCCGTCAGGCAGGCGCGGGCCCGGTCAGTGACGTCCGGGTCGATGTCGATGGTGGTGACCTCACCGTTCTCGCCGACCAGTGAGGCCATCAGCGCGGCGTTGTAGCCGCCCGAGCCGATTTCCAGGCAACGCTGCCCGGGCCGGAGCCCCGCCTGCTCCAGCATGGTGGCCTGGATTTCCGGAGCGGACACCGAGCTGATGGTGATGCCGTGCTCATCCCGCTTCGTAGTCAAAGGGGCCTGGGCATACGCCTTCTCCAGAGGAGCTTCAGGGGCGAACAGGTGCCTGGGCACCTCTCGGAACGCCGCTTCGACCTCCTTCGTCTGGATCACGTGCTGGGCCACGAGCTCGTTCACGAGCTTGTCTCGCAGCTCTGCTGCTGAGGGCGAGCTAGCGGTCACATCGGTCATAGAGGGGTTCCTTACGGGGCCTCAGGCGCCTTCGCCTCCGGCGTCGGCGCCAACTGCATGGTGGTTCGGCGATGGATGCCGGCTGGCAAAACCGGCTGTTGCTCAGCAGCCCAGGGGCAGCTCCTGGACACGTTCGAAGGTGTAGGTGTGGCGGTCGGGATGCTGGGTCTCCATCACCAGCCACACGGACGTGACGCGCACGGTCACGTGATGGCGGGCGTGGCGAAGCAGGGCAGAGGCCAGCGAGTCCGCGCGGTCCATCTGAGAGAGGTAGTGGGTGTCGACCTTGCCGTAAGCGGCCGACATGTGCGGGAAGTACGCCTCGGTGGCCTCGGGCAGGACGAGGCCGGCGTTGGACAGACCGGCCCGGGCACGCAGATTCAGGTGCAGCGGCGGGTTCGAGGGGGCGTCATGAGACCAGACGCGGGCGAGGACCGCGCTGCGGCTGAGCGCGACCGGGCCGATGTCGAGAGTGAACGCATCCTGGTCGGCCAGCTCGGTGCGCAGGGAGTCGGCGGCATCCTTGAGCTGGCGGGGGCCGACGCGCTCGTCGGCGTAGTCGTGCGAAAAGGCGCCCTGGATCGTCCAGTGCAGGTCCTCGTCGGCAACCGGGGCCACAAGGTCCTCGTACGGGGCGAGGACCTCGCGGACCTCCCGGAAGTAGTCGATCACGTCGGCCGGCGGCAGCCACAGCACATGGGGGCGGACGCTGTCCTCAGCGGGAGCGCCCTCGGCGCGCCACCGTCGTCCGGGATGCATGAACGCCTTCATGCGGCCGTCACCGCCAACTCGTGCAGGGCGAAGTCGGCGGTGACCAGCAGGTGGTCCGAGGCGGCCTCGGCATCGGGACCGTAATGGGTGCGGTGCGCGCGAGCGGTAGCGGCGACGTTCGGGGTGACACGGAGGGTGTCGATGCGGCGCCGCCCGAAGTCGTCAGGGCGGCCACTGGTGTCGACCCAGTGCCCGCACGACCACTGCCACTGCGTGTCCAGGACAGCGGCGGTGTCCCGAAGCCCGCCGGGATCGCGGCGCAGGAACTCCCCGGCCCGCCGGTCAGCGAGCTTCGGCGCATCGGCGTCGTCGGGGTCGAAGATGACCTGGTAGCGCAGCTTGCGGTGGTCCTGCTCCAGGTAGGGCTCGGGGTCGTAGTACGAGCCGCCCGGGCGGCGGTCGGCACTGATCGAGTTCCAGTCAGCCGCGACCCCGCCGGCCACGTCGGGCTCCTGGAACACCGAAAGCACACGGTGGGCCTCCTGCAGCCGCCGCTCCGGGCGGAAGGGGTCGGCGTGGTAGGAACACCAGCGGGTGGGTACCGGCCCGCCGGCATGGAAGTCGGCCATGGCCAGGCCGTGCCAGAAGTCGCTGCCACCCTCGTACGCGCGCAGGCTGCCCGGTACCGGTTCGACGTCCGGCGTCCACAGCAGCCCCACATGGAAGCGGTGGGCACTGGCCCCCGGCGCCTGACTGGCCAGAGCGGGGATCGCCTTCGTGCCCCGGGCCGGGAGCGCCTCACACCTCATGCCGGTGTCCTGGGCGAGCCTGCGCAGCAGCCGCCGCGCTTCGGTCTTGGTGGAGCCAAGGAGCTCCTGCACGCCAAGGACACCTCTGCGGTTCTGGAAGCCGGCGCGGACCATGCCGACGATCAGCTCATAGCGGCGCTCGTGCTCGGGCGTGGTCGGTATCTGCAGGTTGAACAGGTTGTATGTGCCGAATCGGAACAGCGCCGGGGTCACGGCGGGACTCCTTCTTGCGTCGTGGTCAGTGCGCGGCCGAGGCGGACGGGGACGAGCGCACGGGATAGCGGTGGGCGGGCGGATGGTCGATGGGCAGGTCGGGGCGCCAGCAGTTGAGGATCTGGGCGGAGGGCACGAACAGCGGACTGGGCAGATCGTCCAGGCGGCGCCACTGCCACTGCGCGACCACTGTCGGTTCCTTGGCGGTCGGCGTGCCCTGGAAGCGGCGGATGAGGACCGCGGCGGTGAGGCGGTTGAGGTCGTGCCGTGCGTCCAGCAGCACGGCGAGCACCCGGACGTCCTCGGGGTGTGCCACGAGGCCGGTCTCCTCGGCGAGTTCACGGATCGCGGCGGCCTCGATCGACTCGCCATCACCGTTGCATGCATCCACCTTGCCGCCCGGCAACTCGTAGGTGCCCAGGCGGTGTTGCCCCATCAGCACCTGACCGTCCGGGTTGGTGACGATGACGCCGACGCCCAGGGCCGCCTGGGCGAGGGGTGGCCGAAGGCTTCGTTCCTGCGCTACCACCCTGGGCGCCTCGGTGTGTGGAAGGCGGCGAGCCTGGATGAGCTGGCAGACCACCGGGTTGTCGGCACCTGGGGCGTGCAGGAGCTCGATGGACTCCACGGCGAAGCCGTACTCGGCCAGTAGCCGCTCCCAGAGGGCGGGGGCGAGCGTCCACACCTGCACCGGAATCGGGGCGGTTTTCGCCAGCCGTAACTCCCCGTGGCGAGCGGCGACGGTGTCGGAAGGGCCCAGTCCGTCGAGGTTGGTGTGAAGGGTGGAGAAGACGAGTCGTCCGTGCGGCCGGATCCGGTCCCGCAGTGCGGGCAGCAGCCGGTACGGGTCGATGTAGGACAGTCCGTGCACGGAGTAGACGAGGTCGTAGGGTTCGGCGTCGCGCAGGTGTGCCGCGGCGTCACCGAGTAGGAAGCGCACACCGGGCAGGGAGGCGAACCGGCTCTGGGCGCGCTGCTGCTGGGTGGCGGAGAGGTCGATGGCGTCGACGAAGGCCGCGTGGTCGCGGGCGAGATGCGCGGCGTGGATGCCGGTGCCGGAGCCGATGTCCAGCAGGCGGTAGCCGGCGACGTCACCGAGGACGCTTGTGCCGGGACCGGTGCCCCAAAAGCCCCAGTCGATCTCCGTGACCTCCGGAGGCTGGTAGCCGCGGTCGATCTGTCGGCGTCCGTACTCAGCCCAGGCTTCTTCATTCACCTTTTCCGGTGTCGTGGCATCGGATGTGTTCACGTTGCCTTCTTGCGGAGCCGGTGCAGGGTGCGGTGGCCGCGTTCGACGAGTTCGGGGTCGTCGTGGGCGGTGCCGTACTGGATGCCGCTGAGCGCGTCGAGCGCGGACAGGCCCTGCAGAGCCTGTGCTTCATCCGGCGACACAAGGCGGCCGTAGCCGTCGAAGAGGGCGGCTTGCCGGGCAGGGGCGTTGGCCCAGGTGTCGGAGATCCGGATGAAGTCACTGACGAGGGGGCCGACTTCGGACCGTTCCCAGTCGATCAGGACCAGCACCATGTTGTCGTCCAGCAGCAGGTTGCGCAGCTGGAGGTCGCCGTGGCGCGGGCCGTGGGGGATGGGCGGCAGGGTCGTCAGGTGGTGGGCGAGGCGGCGGATCAGTTCCTCCTCGCCGTCCTCCAGGAGTCCGTCGGCCGCGGCCATATGGCGTTCTAGCTTTGCCAGGCCGCCGACGGCCTGCGCCATCGTGGGCGGCTCGCAGGAGTGCAGGACGCGCAGCAGCTGGCCGAGCTGGCGGTAGACCGCCTGCCAGGTCGGCTCGCTCAGCTCCGCGCCGTGCAGATTGATGCCCGCCCGGGCGGTGACGACGGCAGCGAGCTGGGCGGGGTCGGCGGCCACGAGCTGGGGTACGTGCTCCCGTCCGAGCGCCGGAACCCACCGTCGGTAGGCCCCCACCTCGCGCTGGTGGAACCTGTCGTTCTGGTGCACCTTGAGGAACCAGTTGCCGCCGCCACGGCCGGTCACCTTCCACACGCAGGAGCCTTCGCGCGCCCAGGACGCGTCCTTGGCGCCGGCCAGCGGTCCGATGGCCTGTTCGGCGAAGTCGGCGAGCTGATCACCGAGCACGGCGCGGGCATCGGGGGACCGGGTCGGCAGCGGACGCAGACGGACGGGCCCGGCCGGGTCGTAGGCGACGGGGTCGTCCGGCTCCTGGAGGTGAAGGGCGGAGGTGTGGCCGTCGCGGTATGCCTCCAGGCCGGCCCGGCAGTAGGCGACCATGTCGTCTGGCGGCTCGTTGATCGGGAACCAGCCGAGTTCGGAACAGCGGTGCGGCTCGGCGATGCGCGGCACCCCGAACCACTGGGTGACCTCGAAAAACCAGCCGGTACGGTGCTCGCCGCCGGGCGAGCGGTGATGCATCACCAACGCGAACCGGACGTGCTCTGCCCGGATGAGGATCCCGAGTTCCTCCTCGGCTTCCCGGATCACCCCGGTGACCACGTCCTCGAAGTCGTCGAGGTGCCCGGAAGGCATGTGCAGCAGGCCCGAGGCGTAGATATCGCCCGCGCGCCGGCTCAGCAGCACCTCGCCGCCGCGCCGCAGGATGAGATGGACGTCGACCGGTTCCCGGTGGCGCGGGCTTGCCGAGAGCTCCAGGGGGGCGGGGGCGTTCTCGTGCCCCGTGCTCTGCTGCACGCCGGACTCGCTGCTGGCGTGGTGTCCGCCGGGCTTCATCGCGCACCTGCCGCGGCTTGGATTTCTTCTTCCAGGAGGTCGAGCTGGGGGAGCACCCGGCGGGTCATGACGTGTCGTTGCTCCCAGTAGCGCAATACGTCCCCAACGTCGTAGGTGCCGGGCTCGACGTAGTGCTCGTACAGCCCGAACAGCGAGTGCAGCGCGTGGACCAGGGCCACGCGCGCGCACGCGACCAGATCCTGCCCGGGCAGATATGGGTTCTCCTCCCGGTAAGCGGTGATCAGAGCGAGGGCGACGGGCAGCCAGTCGCTCTCGCTCGCCACGGTCCGCGGGTCGAGGGCGATCCGGCCCACCTCCCACGCCGTCGGTCCCGTGCGCGCGTAGAAATCGATGACCGCGACCACCTGGCCAGCCGGGCTCAACAGCACGTTGGGCGTGGTCAGATCGGCGTGCAACGGCTGCCGCACCGGGTCGGCCGGAAAGCCCTTCCGTAGCGAATCGGCGTGGGCGAGCAGGTCCTGACGCCGTTCCTCCAGCATCTGCGCATGCGTCGCGGCTGCCGCGCCCTCATGGTGGGTGAGTACGTCGCGAAGCCGCTGGTAGTCGTTGTCGAAGCGCTGTTGGCCCGCGTCGGTCCACCAGCGGGCGGACAGGACCGGCAGGGTGCCGGGGTAGGCGGCCAGCTGCCGGTGAAGACGCCCGATGACGGACCCGATCTCCTCGGCCAGGGAGATCGTCAGAGGCCGGGTGGAGGCCGGGGCACCGTCGATGTAGTCCTGCACCGTGACGAGACGGCCGCCGTGCCGGGCGAAGGGCATGCCGTCGCGGCCGAGCCAGAACCGCGGCACCGGCAGGCCCCCGGTGCGGGCGAAGCAGGCCAGATGCGTTGCCGCCCGTACTTCGGCCTCGGCCTGGCCGGGGCGCATGGTTTTGACGAAGACCTGCCGCTCGTCGTCGAGTACGGCGCGATGGTTGACGGTGTCCGTCCCGGCTCGCACACGCGTCACCGTGGTTGCTCGCGCCCCGAAGCCGCGGAGCAGCGCGGCGTGTACGAACTCACTCTGCGCCGTGTCCTCCCCGCCCGGATGCGAGGCTGCCTGCCCGTTCACCGCTGGCCCGCCCGACGGTGGTGCGTCCGGAGCCGACTCGCGTCCGGGCAGCAGGGCGCGGCATCAGCCAACCGCCCCACAAAGTGGATTACGGCAACGCGCGGGAAGGCGCGGGGGTTGGGCATGCAGATCTCCGGGGTGCAGACGTGACGTCCAGCGTCAGTGACCGCGACGCCCGGGTGCCCGTTTCCGGACGCCACGGAGTCTAGCCGGGACACAATGGGGAGTTGGCTGGTCACCGGCTTGATCGCGCCGGTCCGCTGATCACACAGTCCGGCCATGCGCGGCGTCCTTTCGGGCGGTGCCGGCGTACGAGGCAGCCTGCTGCGGGAGCGGGTATTCGAGGGCCAGTGTCTGTGGCGCAGCCAGGCCCGGGGCGGTCAGTTGCCAGCCGTCGAACAGCCGGGCGATCTGTTCCTTCGTTCGCAAGTGGACGGGGCAGCCGGCCGCCGTCATGGTCTTGGCGAATCTGCGCACGGGTTTGCCCGAGAGGTCGGCGGTGGCGTGCGTGATGACCAGAGCGCTGCCGGTAGCGGCGACGTGTTTGTACTGGTCGACGAGGACGGTCAGGGGCTGCGGCGCGGTGTCCTCGATGTGGTGGAGCACGCTGCCGAGGAGAAGGATGACCGGTTCTCGCCAGTTGATCGTCTCCAGGATTTCTCGCGAGGCGAGGATCGACTCGGGGTGGCGTACGTCGGCGCACAAGCTCGCGACGACAGCGGGCGCCTTGGCCGTCATCATCTCGTCGGCGTAGGTGTGCACCAGCACGTCGTTGTCGATACACACGGCGCGGGCGTCGGGATGAATGCGGATCAGGACATCGACCGGCGTTGGGGCATGGGGCAGGCCGCAGCCGAAGTCGACCAGCTGCCGGATGCCCGCTACGGCCAGGGCCTGCACCATCCGGAGCACGTACAGGCGCTCGTGGCGGACGGCGCTCTCCAGGAACGGCATCCGGTCAACCGCCCGAAGGGTCCTGTCCCGATCGACGATGTAGTGGTCCCGCCCGCCGAGCAGGTAGTTCTGCATCCGGGCGCTCGACGGCCGCGACTGCACCTCGGCGACCGCACCGGAGGAGTGGAGGAGCATCGAATCGTCAGGTCGCATCTCGCTCCCCCTCGCCGGTGATCGCGTGGAGTTCGGGCAGACGCCACGACGGGCCGTCCGGTGCACCGAGCCACAGCGTGTGTTCCGTCTCCGTGATCGTCACGCCCAGCTGCTCAACCTCTGGTTCTCCGGCCGCATGCCACTGACCGAGCGCGTCGAACAGATCGGAGCCGAGATCACGCGGGCCCCACTCGTAGATACGGGGGGAGCGGAGGAAGACCACGGCCCGAGACGCCTGGTGGTCATGGATACGCAGGCGGTCGGCAACGTCGCCTTCGAGCTGCGCAACGCCGCGCACGACCTGCATCCGAAGGTCGGGGCGAAGTAGCCCGGCGAACAACCGGGCCGCCGGCCGTACGTGCGCCTCCCTCGTGTCCAGGACTTCAGACGCCCTTGGGCTGCCCTGCGATTCGACGGGTGTGCCCTCGCCGGGGCGGTGCTCGCGCAGCCACACGGTCTGCGGGGCTGGTCCAGCGTGGAAACGCCCGCTGGCCGACGCCCCGTCGCGCGCCACGGTCAGGACGAGCAGGGTGCTGGATCCGCCCAGAGCGGTCCGGACTGGCAGGCACAGCCGGCCACCCGGACGAACCCGGGTGACCCATTCCCACGGCACACGGCGTACTGCACGATGGGACAGGAGCCCGTGGAAGGCGCCCGCCGGCCCCAAGACCCCGGCGTCCGGCCGGCTGACTACCCGCACCCGCGGGTAGGGGCGCAGGCGCTGGCGGGCGATCTCGGCGAGACGTTCGGTGTCCGCGACCGTCACGACATGGCCGCCCTGGAGGCGGTGGTCCAGCAAGGCTGCCGTCCAGCCGCAGTCCGCGCCGATCTCGGCAACGGCCGTCCCCGGCACTGGGGCGAGCGCGGCGAGGCGTGCCGCGATGTCTTCTTTGGACGGGATCACGCCCGTGACGAGGCCAGGGCCGCCCTCCCCACCGTCGTCGACGTCGAACACGAGCATCTCGGAGCGATGGACGAACTTCGCCCACTCGCCGGCGTTCTTGCTCCGGTCCACCCTGCGCCAGCGGCCACCTCGGTGCGTACGGATCACGTGTGGCACGAAGTCCTGTCGCCGATCGCAGGTGAACGCGTCCCCCGTGTGCTCGTGGACGTGGCCATTGCTCGGTCGCAGGCTGCCGGCCTCGACGCGGGCGTTCATGACTGTCCAGCCACGGCGACGACGTCTCGGGAGCTTTCATGGCCGGTCGCGGGTCCCAGGAGACGGAACTGCCAGCCTCGCGTGACCGCGTGCGCGGCCGAAGAAGCGCCCAGCGCCCGCAACAGGCGTCGAGCGTCCTTGCGCACGTCGTCCAGCGGACGCTGCTCGTCGGCTGCGATCTCCTGGACGGTCTTTCCGCCGGCGAGCCCTGCCAGGACGGTGCGCTGCTCCTCGGGCAGCTCGACCACGCGGTCCACGGGCTCGGGGACGTCCAAGTGCCCGTGACGGTAGGCGAGGTCCACCATGCCCGCCCGCTCCGACGCCCCGAGCTTTCCGCAGATCCGAAGGATGTACGTCTTGACCGTGCTGTCGGACACTCCCATGTCGCAGGCCGTCTCTGCGGTCGTCTTTCCCTGGGAGATGCCCAGGAGAGCCTCCCGCTCCTGAAGGGAAAGCGGCGGCGAGATGGTCTCGTCCGGGGCCGGCATGGTCCTACTCCTTCGGTGTTCTGGCACAGTCGTCGTCATATCGGTGCCGGCCCACTTCGCTGGTCGGCTCATTGGGGTGTGAGCTACGACCCGCCGTAGAGCTGCAGGGCGAGCTCGGCGAGGACGCAGACGGTGGGCAGGCTGATAGCGGCAGCGAGAAGGACAGCGCTCCGGTGCGCGCGAGCCTGCCGCCAGCCACGTCGAACACGCCCTGGGGCCGGCTCGTCTCTTCGGGATAGGCCCGAATTCGGTGGAGAGACCGGAGCACGGTGACGCTGCTCAGGGTGCGCCGCACGATAGAACATGGTCACGTCACTCACCGTCCCGCTCGCAGTCCTGTTCGGCGTAGCGCAGCAGGACCTCGGTGTGGACCGCGAGACGGAAGGCGTGCTCCCTTGCCGCCTTGAGCCCCTCTCCCGGAGCGGCGTCGCGGGCCTCCTTCGAGCGCTCGATCGCCTCCCGGCAAGCTGACCAGCCCCGGCTTCCGGCTGCGAGCGATTCCAAGTGGAACGAGACATAGGGGATGAGCGTCGTGACGTAGCCGCTGAGCGCCCGCGTGACCGCCGCAAGGGTGTGCGGGTGCGGGTACACCTCCGCCTGCTCCCAGGACTTCGCCGCACGAATGGCCTCGCGGATACGCGTTGAATCGAACCCGGCGCACACAGTCCTGCCCCAGCCGTCGACCACGTCGTCAGAGGCGCCGACAGCAGGAGGGACGGAGAGCGTCTCCCGCCCGACCTCGGACATCCGCCGATGCAGGAACGCCGCACGCACGGCGTCGCCGGGAATCTCTTCGGCGAGTAGGGCACGCACGCGTCCCACCAGCCGATCGTCTTCCAGAGGAGACTCGTTGGCATCGACCGGAACGACTGCGCCGAGCAACCGCATTAAAAGGCCGCGCAAGAACCGCAGTTGCGCGTGTCGCTCGTCCGCGTCTTCGCTGAGGGAGGCAATATCTGCGAAGGCCAATCGGGTCACTTCGCGATGAAGGATCTCCTGCACCGCGAGAGGCGAAGGCCCGGGTGCGAGGGTGGATAAAAGGGTGCTCAAGTTACGGCCCAGTTCTCTGAGCGAGCCCTCCGGCCAGGACACGCCGTCCACTTGCCCACCCCCGACTGCGGGGGCCGAGGTCGTGGTACGAGGCATAAGAGCAACTCCAATAGTGAGATGCGAAGTTGACGATCGGGGTGTCACCTCCGCGGCCCCCAAGGGGGAGCCGCCGAGGCATTTCGAGCCGCCACTCACCGACAAGGGCAGTTCGTTCAGGAGGGACACAGCGCGGCGAGCTACACCGGCATCGTTCAGGGAGTTCGGAGACGCCGGTACCGCCGCACAGGACTCGGTCGGGACGTCCCGGGACGTCCCGCTGTCCGGATCAATTTCGGGGTCAAGCAACCCAACAGGGGCACGCCGTTGAGGCAAAGGCGTTCCGATGCGGCCCTCAGATGGCGATGCTGAGGACGTTGAAGGGGATGAAGATGCAAGTAAGGGATTCATATCGCCCGCGGAGCGTCGCTGGCCCAGTCCAGCTGCCGCTTCAGGCGTGACTGGGGCCATCATGGCCTCCTCGCAGGGACGCGAAAGACGCACCACGTCGTCTTGCCCTCGTTGCTGACGCCCCACTTCCGCGCGAGGACGGCGACGAGGAACAGGCCGCGGCCCGACACGTCCTCGTCGTCAGCGAAGCGCAGTTCGGCAGGCGTCGGGTTGTCGTCAGTGACCTCGATCCGCAATTCGCCGGCGGGATAATGGACCCGGAGTCCCACGTCGCCGGTCCCGTGCTCGACGGCGTTGGTGACCAGCTCGGAGACGGCGAGCACGATGTTCTCGGCCAGTTCGCCGTTCACCTTCCACAGGCCCAGGAAAGCGCGGGTGATCCTGCGTGCCTGGCCGACAACGGCGGCCTCAGAGGTGAGGGCCACGTCGAAGGCGCGCGGCGCCTGCGGCGGCGCCTTTGGGGCAGTCGGCGCGACGGCTGGGGCGGGGCTCATCGAGGGCCTCCCGTGCGGGCGGTGTGGGGGAGCGTGCGGCATGCGGCGTCACTGCGTCGCGTGGCACGCCTCGTTCCGTCGATCACCAGGCGTGTTCGCACAGTGACAAGCGAACACCGTGCGACACCGAAGAGGGAAGGAAGTTTCAGTGAAGTTGACCCGTCAGTAACTACGATTGGGGTGCCGGAGGAACGGAGGGTCCTGACATGCTGGGCGGCATGGCAACTCTTGATGGAAACCCCGTGTCCGCAGACGACTTGCTCCCCCTGGCCCTGACCAACTTCGGTCACTTCACGTCCATGCGCGTCGATGGCGATGGCAGCATCCGGGGCCTGACGCTGCACATGGAACGGCTCGTACGCGACTGCAAGACCGTGTGGGGTGCGGACCTGGACACCACGCTCGTTCGCGAGTACGTCCGCCGGGGCCTGGAAGGGCAGAGCCGTCCGTGCGTCGTCCGAGTCACGATCTACGACCCGAAGGTCGAGATGGGACACCCGGCCAACGCTGACGAACCGCACATCATGGTGTCCGTGCGCGGCGCAGGCGCCCTGCCCCCGGAGCCGCTGCGCGCCATGAGTGTGCCGTACGAGCGCGACCTGCCCGAGGTGAAGCACGTCGGTCTCTTCGGCGCCCTGCACGCCCGCGGGGCAGCGCAGCGCGCGGGATTCGGCGACGCCCTGTTCGTCGGCCGCGACGGTCGCGTGAGCGAAGGCGGCACCTGGAACGTCGCCTTCATTGACGGCAACGGGACGGTGGTGTGGCCGCAGGCACCGGTCCTGCCCGGTGTGACGATGGCCCTCCTCCAGGAGCACGCCCACGGGGTCGAGCACCGCACCGCCCCTGTCACCCTCGACCAGGCCAAGCGCATGGCGGCGGCCTTCGCAACGAACACCAGCATCGGGGTTCGGGCCCTGGCGGCGATCGACGACAAGGAACTGCCGACTGAGCACCCGGTGCTCAGCGCACTCCGTGAGGCGTACCTGTCCATCCCCGGCGAGGCCCTGTAGCCGTAGGGGGCGAGCGTGACAACGGGGGTCACACGGTGGACCGGCCGGGAAGTAGCTCTGCTGCGCGAAGCGCTGCGCATGAACGGCAAGGACTTCGCCGCCAAGGTCGGCATCAGCACCAGGCAACTCGTGAACTGGGAGGGGCGGGGTGAGTCGATCAAGCCCCACCCCAACAACCAGGCCGCGCTGGACACCCTGCTCTCCACATCGTCCCCCGACGCCCAGTGGCGGTTCGCTCAGCTCCTCACCGAGCAGGCCGCGGTGGGGCATCACGAGCGAACCGAGGAGCTGCTGCGTCGCGACCCGCGCACCATAAGGCATCCGGTCGACGGCAAGGTCATGGTGCTGATCGAGGAAGGCATCTACCTGTCCGGCCCTGAGGACACGTCGGTCTGGGTGGACGCGTACCGGATCGACGTCTACCCGACGACCAATCTCGACTACGAGCGGTTCGTCCGCGCCACGGGGCACCGGCCGCCACAGCACTGGCCCGGCCAGCGCTGCCCCAGCGCGCTGCACGATCATCCCGTGGTCTGGGTGACGTGGCACGACGCTGATGCGTACGCTCGCTGGGCGGGCAAGGCGCTGCCCACCGTCAGCCAGTGGGAAAAGGCGGCCCGCGGCCCGAAGGGACGCGCCTACCCGTGGGGCAGCGATCCCACCGCCGCGAAGTGCAATACCGCAGAGTCGGGCATCGACGGCACGACGTCTGTGACTCGCTACCAGTCTGGAGTAAGCCCTTACGGGGTTTTCGACCTGTGCGGAAACGTGTGGGAGTGGAGTTCTACGCCGGGAACCGACGGGCCGAACCGGTACCAGTTGAAGGGATCCGCGTTCAGCAGCCCGTTCGAGCGTGCCGCGCCTGCGCTCGTGAACGCGGCCAATTCCACGATGAAGGACAACGACACCGGGTTCCGCTGCATCGCAGCCGGCCCGTAGCTCTGCGCTGGGCGAGGTCGTGGTGAGCCAGTCCGAGCGTGCGCTTGTTGTCGACGTCGATCTCAACAGCCGCTCTAGCACGGTGATCCCCTGCGCATCTTCCTTGGGGAGCGCGGAACCGATCCGACCGTGACTGTCCTCGGTGAGAAGGCCGGCCTTCTTGCGGGCAAGAAGGAGAGAACCTCGACCCGACAGCCTGGCTGCGTTGCAGAGTCGGTTTCCCCTCGGCCGAGTTCCGGCCGCCGGGATGGTCCTCCTCGTGAGCGGGGGCGGTGCCGCCCTGCGGAACGTCGTCATGAGCCGATCGCATCGCGTGTTGGGCCCTTGGACCAGGGGAAACCGGAGGGGGAAAAATCTGTCAAGGGGGGAAACTGGAGGGGGAATTGAGGCCATGATTGGATTCCGCCCCCGGACAGAGGTCACACTCATGGCAGATCCGTTCGCCGAACTGCTCCTCCGGCTCCGGAAGGATGCAGGCCGGACGCAGGAGCAGCAGGCAGCCGCCATCAACGCTGTCTCCGGCCGGGACACGATGACCCGTCGAGAGATCAGCCGCTACGAGCGGTTTGAGAACATCCCTACAAACCACACACTTGAACAGATTGCGGCGGCCTGCGGTGTCTCATTCGAAGACTTGAAGCGGGAGGCCAAGGCCGCTCGCGCCAGAAAGAGAAGGGAATACGTCCGTGATGGGGAGGACCAGGAGGACGTGAAGCGCCGCACGTTGCTGGGGGGCGCCGCCATCGGCGTGAGCGCGGCTTCCGAGCCATGGGGACGGCTCGCCCTTGCCCTCAGTAGAGGTTCCAAGGCCGACGCGCCTTCCGTGGCCGCTCTCGTTGACCGAGCTGCTGAGTTGCACATCCAAGAACTCAGTCTCAATGCACGCCGGTTGCAGCGCACGGTCGAGTCTCACCTTGACGCGATCACGGCAGCTTTGCCCCGTGCTGGCGAGCACGAACGGGTTCTCACTATCGCCGCCGGTGAAACCGCAGCCCTGGCCGGGTGGGTGGCCTGGGATCTGGGCGAGATCAACAAGGCTGACGCCTACTACCAGGTCACCTCGGAATGTGCATCGGCCGCTGGGCACCCTCCGCTCCGAGCTTTGGCCCTGACCTACGCCAGCTACGGAGCACCGACGCCTAAGGAGAAGCTGAGGCTTCTTTCCCAGGCAGCCGAAGACGTTCGGGGCCCCGGCAACGCGACGGCTGCCGCCTGGGTGCTCGGCAGGCACGCGGAAGAGGCTGCGGCGCTCGGCGACGAAACAGAGGCACTGCGTGCATTGGAGAGAGCACGTTTCGCCTACGACTTCGCGGATCACACAAGCGAGCAGGCATGGGTCCGATTCGTAACCCCTTACCGCATGGACTCATTGGCACTCTCCGTGTACGGACAGCTGGGACGATCCGAGCTGACCGCCACGGCTGACACCGCCTTCAAACGCCTCGGCGACGGCCTATCGGATGGAGGTGTTGTCGTGCTCGGCGATCTCGCTTCCGCGCTGCTACGCGGTGGAGATGTCGAACAAGGCGTCTTCGTAACACGTCAGTTTGCGGCTGCGAGTCACGCTAAGCCCAATACGATGGGCAAGGAGCGGGCCCGAGCCATCGCGACTTGGCTTCCTGGCAACGAGCGAGAACTTGCCGATCAACTAAGGCAGTTCGCGTCTTGAGGCTCGTGCCACACCCAACGTAGAACTCGCTCAAGACGCGAATGCGTCATCGTACAGCGCGTTAGCGCTTGGTCGTCTCCTCAACGACCCAGGACAGGTAAGCGCCCGATCCGCCTGTCACGGGAAGCGTGACCCACTGCGGCACCTCGTACGAGTGCCTCTCGGACACCCACGCCTCCAGCTCCGGCAGCCGGTCCGTGGTCGTCATGTACGAGATCCGCCACTCCTGCGCCGTCTCGATCTCACTCTTCCACCAGTAGACGGCAGTGAACGGCGCGTCGATGTGCGCGCCCGCTGCCAGCTTGCTCTCAACCGCGCCTCGAGCCAGCGCTCTTGCTTGGCTCTCGTCATCGATGGTCGTCTGTGCAATCACGATGTCGGTCATGCCACTACCTCTCAAGCCGGGAGTACCCGACCCTATCCAGCGCCTTCCCGTGGGTGCGCAGGCACCAGACCGCGCTGCCCAGAATGCGCACGACCTCGGTCCGGAGTCCGGAGGGCCTGATATCCGGCGCTCCTTGGTTTCCGTGAGCTTCGTCAGGTCTCCATCGCAGTGCTGCTCTTCGAGAGCAACCAAGTGAAGCCGGCTGGAGGTTCCGTGGTTTCACCGCGAGACGGTGTGGGGCGAACTCACGGCCGCCTACGGGGAGAACCAAGGCCGTTGACACCATCCAGGGCGACCTCGGTGGTTCCAAATGGCGTCGCCGTAGCCAGTGGTGAATTCCAGGATAATGACGCAGCCGGGTTGAAGGTGTGAGGGCCAGGCCAGGGCCAGTGCCAGGCCGGCATGCTCGATCGCGGAAAGATCTGGTGCGCCGTCGTGTAGCGGGGTCGGTACCGCGATGATTGCGACCTCGAATCCGGCCAAGTCTTCTGGGCGCGCGGTTGGTGCATGCAGTTGTCGTGGATCCTCTCCACTGCACGTACGACATCGGCAGGTTCCGACGGGTCGTCGAGCAGCATGCCCGACCCGGCTGCTTGTCCGAACAGCACAGCGCGGTGGGCGAAGCGCCCGAGGCGGTCCATGTCGGTCGGGTGACCGCCCTGGTGAACAGCGGTCATCGCTTTCGTCTTCGAGGGCAGGATGGGGTGACATCTCGGCCATACGCCGGTCTCCAGGGCCTCGCGGACCTTGTGAAGCCACCTACGCGGTTGCGGTGGGGAGTTGGTCAGTCCGACTGCCGCCGGTATCGCAGTCCTGGCGCGCGGTCGAGATCGAGTATGAAGCTGTCGGGCATGGAGGCGCTGTCGTCGGCTGGCGCAGTCGGGAGCGTGAGCCTGTAGCCCTTCGCCGCATACGTCGCGGCCCCGGTGCGGGTGAGACAGTCGTGGGTTCCTCTGCGCCACAGGTAGAGCGAACTCTTGCTGCACGTCAGGCGTAGGGTGCCGGGCACCTCGTCGCACGTGTATGTGCCGAGCGGGATATGCGGCGTGTCGGCGCCGCTCCTGTCCGCGACGGTAGGTGGGGGGCTGGGCTGGTGGTGCAGGAGTTTGGAAAGATCGGCTTCGAGTGTGCGAGCGAGTTCGGCGCGGGCAGCGGCAGATACTTGGGCTGCGTCTATGCCGGAGTGATTGGATAGACAGATGACGCGGAGCCCCGCGCGGGTGAGGTGTGCGGCGGCGGAAAAGCCCTGCTCGTGGCCGTAGTGGAAGACGGCCGCTCGGCCGGGCCTCGTGTCGCCATACAGCCCGGGCCCGTACGTGAACGGCGGGTGGTCGCTGGGCCAGTAGTCGACATGGCGCCCGTGCGGAAGTCCGTCGTCGGCTGACTCGTTCCAATCCTCCCAGAGGTATTCGAACCAGCGGTCCAGGTCAGCGGCAGTAGACCATAGGGAGCCGGGGCCGGGCAGTGCGACCGGGCGCTGCTGGTGCTGCCAGCCGTCGGCCGTGACGTGGTAGCTGGCGGCAGCACCGGGGATGACATCGCGAGGATCGGTCTTGAAGCGGGCCGCGGTCATGCCGAGGGGCGTGAAGACCTGCCGGTCGGCGATCTGCTGGAGCCCGGCGCCGTGGACCTGGGTCAGGACCTCCGCAAGGAGGAGGTAGCCGGTGTTGCTGTACAGGAAGCGGCCAGGCTCAACGGCTCGGCGTTGCTGGCGGTAGGCGAGTTGGAGCAGGTCGTCGGCGGTGTAGTGGTCGAGGTCGCGGAAGCCGGCCAGGGACAGCAGAGTTTCGGCGTCCCGGATGCCGCCGCGGTGCCGGATGAGGTCGGCGACGGTCACGTCGGGGATACGGAAGTTGGGCAGGATGTCGCGCACCGGCCGGTCTAGGGCGAGGAGGCCATCGCGGGCAGCGCGTACGCACAGATAGGCGGTGATCTGTTTGGCGATGGAGCCGGCGTTGAAGGCAGTGTTCTCCCCGATGGGTACGGCGAGTTCGAGACTGGCCGCCCCGGTGTGCGCTTGGACTCGCGGGCCGTCGGCGTGATGAGCCAGCAGGATCACGCCGGGCTGGGCCAGTCGGTCCGTGACTGAGGTCGGGGTGCGGTCGAGGCTCACAGGCCGATCGCCTCGTGGTGGACGGTGTGCAGGCGTCGGCGGAGGTCGGGATCGGTGATCAGGCCGAGCGCGTGGGCGTGGTCGTCGACGGTTCCAGCGAGCAGTCCGCGCTGCTGGTCCAGATATGTGGACAGGAACCGGTGGAGATCGCCGCTGGTGGAGGGCAGGACGCGGGCGGTGTAGATCATGGTGAGGGGGAAGGCGAAGCAGGCGTGAAGGAAGCCGAAGGCGGGCCGCATCGTCCTCTTCCACGGGGAGTAGAACGTGGTCTCCTCGCTGATCTTGCAGGCGGTGGCGGCGAGGGCGTCGTTGAGCCAGTTGTGGCCCGCTTCGTGGATCAGGTCGCGGGCGAGCACGACTGGTTCGTCGACGTGGTCGCAGTAGATCGTGCCGGGCAGCCGGGTGATGGTCCAGCTGTCGAGGGTGTCACCGAGCTTCTTGCGATGCAGCAGGCACAGGACTACGGCGTGGCTGGCGAGCAGACCAGCGAAACCGTGGCGGACGCCGACAGCGTACGCGGCGGCGGCGAGTTCCCGCAGGTCCGGTGGGGCGGGGACGGTGTCGGGACCCAGTACATAGTAGGGGGTCTCGGAGATCGCCGAGCGGGGCATGCGATCCGGGTCGGTCGCGACCACGATACGCGGGCCGATGACGGTGGAGGTGGACAGCGCCGGGGCGTTCGTGTCCGGGTGGGCGCCGTACCAGTCGAAGGTTGCGGTGTCGCGGGCGCGGGCGGCGGTCTCGGCGCCTTCGAGGACGTGGTGAGCCAGGCAGTAGTCGGCGGCCGATTCTGCGGAATCGGGTGTGCCGGCCTGGCGCTGGGCGGCGCATTTGAGGACGGTGCGGATCCGGCGGGTGCGGTCGCGGTGCTGGGCCTGAATGGGGGCGAAGGAGAGGGCAGTGGCGGGAGCGTCCACAGGGCGGGTCCTTCCGACAGCAGCTGGGCCTGGGGCCGGGCCCTTGGCAGGCCGGCCCCAGGAGGTGCTCACCGGCGATGTGCTGCCGGTGTGGTGCGTGGTGTTCAGGCGTTGGTGCCTGCGGGGGCCTCGGTCATCGTGGGGGCCTCGGTGGTCGGCCAGCCTTCGGCGGAGACGCTGGAGGTGTGAGCGGTGGTACGGACGGTGGTGTCGTCGCCGCGCAGGTCGTCCACGGCAGCCAGGAACTCGCTGATCCGGTCGTCGGTCATGAGTGTGCTCGTCCTTCCGATCAGGGGTGATAGGGCGGTGCACCTTCTGGGGCCAGGTGGTGCGGCGGCGGACGTGCGGTGGGCATCGCGGTCTCCTTCCGGGCGGTGGTGGGTCACTGGCTGCGCGGGGCCGGCGCGGCGGCGGGGGTGGCCGCCCGGCGCAGGGCGTCGCGCAGCTCGCTTATGGTGGGCCGGTCCTCGGGCGTGGGGGCGAGCGCGGCCGAGATTGGCACGCGCAGATCCGCTGGGGCGGCGTCGAGGCGGGAGTGGCCGTGCCGGGGGATGTCCTCGCACAGGAAGCGGTAGGTCAGGACGGCAAGGCTGAAGGCGTCGGCGGCCGGGGTGGCGCGGTTGTAGGAGGTGGCGTACTCGGGGGGCCAGTGCACTTCCGGGCTGCGGGCGGTGGGGCCGCGTGGGGTGTCGGTGTGGCGTGCGGCGCCGAGGTCGGTGATCAGCCCGTGGCCATCGTGGATGAGGATGTTCTCCTGGTACACGTCGCGGTGCACGATTCCGCGCTCGTGGAGGGTGCGCAGGCCCTCGGCGACGTCCGCCAGGAGGCCCAGCCCGGCAGCCTTCTCGCCAGGGGTGAGAGTCGGGGCGGCGGTGAGATGGGAGCGGAAGTTGCCGCCGGGGCAGAAGGGCATGGTGTACCAGTCGAACCGGTCGGTGCTGCCCTCCTCCAGCAGCGGTACGACGTGCTGCGCGCCTTTGGCGGCGCGGGTGACGGCAATCTCATGGCGAAAGTCCTCGCGGGTCAGGGCCCGTTCGGCTTCCGTCATCTCTGCGTACCAGTAGAAACCGTAGGCGGCCTTGCGGGCGCTTTCGCCGAGTTCGGCCAGGACGTGGTTGCTGCCGAAGCCGGCCTTGAGGACCACCGGGGGCGCATCGTCGTGGCTGGCGAGGACCAGGGTGCTGGCACGGGTGAAGGAGAGAAGGTCGTGGACGTGCCAGCCGTCGTGGCGGAGCTGGTCGAGGACCCAGGCAGCGGGGTGCATCGGGTGCAGGTCCATGGGGCGGCTCCTCATATGTGCGCCGTGGGCGGGGCGGTGTTGCGCAGCTGGTTCAGGCAGTCGGCGGTCAGCAGGTCGAGGTCGGGCTCGTTGGTGCACGGGTGGCGCAGCACAGGCAGCCCGGTCGCCTCGGTCCAGGCGGTGGCGGCCTGCTCGTACAGGTCGGCGAGCCGGGCGGCGGCGGGCGGGTCCTCGCCGAAGCGGCGCGTGGTGGCCCGGTGGGAGAGCCGGGTGTGGCACAGCTCAGGCGCGGTGGTCAGGAGGACGGTCAGCTCTGCCCTGGCGGCCTTCACGTCGGCGAGTTGTTTCACGTAGTCGGTGACGGGGCGGTCGTGGAGCAGGGCGAGCAGGCAAGCCGTGGAGAGGATGAGGCGGTCGGCGACGACCGGGCCCAGGGACAGGGCGGGGGCCAGGTTGTGGCGGGCGTGGAGCTCCAGGTCCAACCGGGCGGCGGCGACCGCGTGTTCGGCGGTGGCCGCCGGGCGGCCGGCCCGCAGGCCGATGATGGTGCGCGTGGCCGGCAGCGACAGCCAGGAGAATTGGCCGATGTGCCCGAGGGCGCGATCGTCGGCCGCGGTGGCGGCCAGGAGCCGGTCGCGCAGGGTGCTCTTCCCGGCTCCGGCAATTCCTTCCAGGGCCAGCAGCACGGGCCTCACTCCTCGGGTTTCTCGGCGATGAGCCAGCTGATGAACTTCGCGACCCGGCCATGGGTGACCGGTTCGGTGCCGTGGGTGAGTTGGGAGCCGTAGAGCAGGGCGGTGCCCTGTGCGGGATTCACGCTCCACCGGGTGCGGGGCATGGCTGCGTACCAGTCGGCGGAGTGGTCGGCGCCGTCGTGGGCCAGCCACATGCCGTCCGCATACCCGTGGCCCTGGGTGTCGTGGTGCAGGCGTGTGTTCCACAGGCGGTCGCTGGAGGTGCTTTCGACGTAGAACGCGCCGCCGGCCTCAGCCTCGTGGATGATCACGCTGATGCCGGCGATCTGCCGGGGCCAGGCGAATGGGTCGGGGGCGATCCCGTCGAGGTGGCCGGTGATGTGCTGGCCGGGGCCGTATTCGACGTAAGTCCACGGGCGGCAGGCCGTGATCGACGGCATGACGCGGGACAGGGCGGGGCGGGCGCGGTCGAAGGCGTGCTGGAGCAGGCTCTCGGGCTCGTCCGGGATCTTGGGGACCTCGACTCGGCCGGCCGGCTCGTAGACGGCCATGGCCTGCTCGTGAGAGTGGCCGGGGATCTCGTGGATAGAGCTGGACCGCTGTGTGCCGAAGTGGGCGCGGTTCTCCTCGGTGAGGAAAGCGTTCATCATGGCGGCGAGTTGGGCGCGTTCCTCGGGATGCAAGAAGTCCTCGATGCTGCCGACCGCGACGGTCTCGGCTATGTGGATCACGAGCCGGTCCTCCTCGTCTCTAGCACGCGGCGGACGTCGTCCAGGCCGGTGCAGTGGTTGAGCCAACTGGCCACAGGGCGGCGGGTGGTGTCAGTCGGGTTGGCCCACAGGGCCAACAGCTCGCCGGTCAGCGGCAGCTCCTCAGAGCTGGGCAGCTCCTCCGGCACGGTCAGCTGGTCCAGCGCAGGGCACGAGACGGCGTGCTGGGCGGCGAAGGCCCGTCCGAGCCGGGCCGCCGCTGCGCGGGCGCAAGAGCGCAGAAGCGTTTCTGTGGGATCGGTCCGCTGGTAGGCGCGGTACTCGGTCCGTGCCCATCCGACGGCGACCGTCCCTGATGCGGCAGCGACGCGGCAGGTGGCGCAGCACCCGCTGCCGGTCTGCGGGCATGACGTGTGATGAGCCGGGAGGGTGGCGGCGGCTTCGATGAGCGCTGCCCAGGCGGAGTCCGGTAGCAATGCGCCGACGGTGGGTTGGCGGCCTGGTGCTGCCCGGTGATTGCAGCACGCCGGGCCTGGTCCGGGCGATGGGCCGGGCTGGAGCGCGGGTTCGATGAATAGGGCGTGGAAGTACACGATCCGCCCCAGTAACTGGTGAATCGTCATCGTGTCGGTGGCACTGCTCACGCCGGCGCCTCTTTCGTAGGGACAGTCGTCTGCGGGACCGGGCAGCAGCAGGCGTCGCCCTCGGCGGGTCGTTCACTATGCAGTGCGTCCGCGACGAGGTGGGTGGCCGCCTCTAGGGCTTGGAAGTACGCCGGCCAGTCGTGCTCGAGGGCTGGGTGTAGCGCCAGGTCGAGCACGGGTGTTGTGGCCCCGGTGGTCTCGCACGTCAACTCAGCCCGCCCCACGGTGACCTGCACCGGGGCGGGCAGCTTAGAGGCCGCGGCGGTGACCGCCCGGCACAGAGCCGCGGCAGCCTGGGCGTACTCGGCTCGGTCGCGGGGGAGGATGCCTATGCGGCGCTCGGCGGGCGGAAGGTCAAGGCCGGTGTACGGGTGGCCCTGGCAGCTGTCGTACGTGACCAGTCCCCACGATCGGGTGAGGGCGTCGACCAGGGGGCGGACGCCGGGCTCGATCGCTTCGTGCCACTGCGGGTGGGCCGGTTCCAGATCGTCGGCCTCGTGCACGCCGGGCAGGCCAACGGTATTGATATTGCCATGCGCGCTGGTGTGCAGCCGCACCGGGGCGCGATGGGCGTCGACGCGATCCCAACGCGCGAGGAACGCTGCGACGTTGCGCATGCTGTTCGGGCTGCGGGGGCGCCAGCGCACCGTACGGCACCAGACACCCGCCGGGTGAGCGGGCTGGGCGAGGAGCGCGGCGATGCCGTCGATCACCCGCATTCGGTAGTCACAGTAGGCGTCCTGGTCCCCGGCCTGGTCCTGGCGCCATCGGGTGGCCACACAGCCGCCGCCGCACGCGGACCGGTACGAGCACGTCGTGCACCGCTCCATCAGGGCCTTGCCCGCGTTGAGCAGCGGAAGCCGCCGCTGAGCGGCGACAACCACCGCCTCGTCGGGGATCCGGTCCAGGCGTCCGAGTTTGGCCTCCGGCCAGGGCAGTTCGTCACAACTGCCGAGCCGTCCGTCCGGGTAGAGCGTGAAGACGTGGTCGCACTTCATGCTGGAGAAGTGGCAGAAGCCGCTGTCCAGCCCGCGCAGCCGCCGGATGGTGGACACGGCCGGTTCCAGTTTCAGGCGGGCGAAATACCCGGCGCCGATCCAGTGAACGGCCGCGGCGAGCGCGAACTCGGCGTACTCAGCCGGGCTGATCGCCCACGCGGGCCCATCGGAACCGCGGACCGCAGCTTCCTGCAGCAGTCGGCTCGCCGGGAGGCGCCGCCCCTGAGCGGTGGTCGGACGCTGGACGGAGGCGTCGAAGCAGGGCACGAAGCTGACGGCGTTGACCGCCTCGAACCCAGCGAGGTGGTCCAGAACCGCCGCCGCGCGGCCGAGCACGAGCGGGGTGACCGCGGCAATCACACCCACCCTCCTGCCGCGAGCGGCCAGCAGCCGCAGGGCGGCGGCGACGCGCGGGTAGACCGGCTGGCCGTCGTAGCCGACACGCCAGGCGTTGCCCGTCGCGTCCCCGTCCAGTGAAATGCCGATCTGCAGGTCCGGGTACAGGGCGTCGAAGAGGTCCAGCCACTCTTCGTCCAGCTTCACGCCGTTGGTCTGAAGGGAGACGCGGACCACGGTGGGCTGCGCGGCGAGTTCACGCAGGACGTCGGCGACGTGGTCGCGGCCAGCGCTCAGCGGCTCGCCGCCGTGGAGTTCGACAGCGAGCGGACGCCCCCGGAAGAGCTCGGCAAGCCGGCGTACTTGGCCGGCGTCGATCCGCGCTCCGCCCGGGGCCTCCTTACGTTTCTCGTAGCAGTACAGGCAGTCGACGTCGCAGGTCTCACCGCGTAACTTCAAGATCACCGATACGGCGCTGTCCGTATCCTGGGTGTCCAGGCCGCGGTACAGTTGGGCTATCGGGTCGTGCTGTTCGGTGGTGCGGTACATCGGCTGCCTCCCGGGATGGCCGTGACCGGCAGGGGATCAGTCGTACAGGCGACCCAGCAGGGCGCCCTGGCCGGACTGCAGGATGTGGGCGGCCTCCAGCGGGATCCAGAAGCACTCGAAGTGCGTGGGCTCCTGCTGCCCGTCGTGATCCTCCTGGCTCATCCAGCGCTCCGGGGTGGGCTCGGTCAGCTCCAGGTGGAAGACGTGCCGGTGCTGGAGCTCGAACCGGTAGGGGCTGATGTCGTACTCGGTCTCGCCGAGCTTCCGCACGATCTTGAAGTCTTTGAGGCCCGTCTCCTCGCGGGCCTCGCGCAGCGCCGCCGCCTCCGGCGTCTCGCCCTCGCGGATGCTGCCGGCCGGGACCTGGATGCCCACCTCCTCGTAGCTGTAGTCGGTGTGCCGGAAGACCAGCAGCTTCCCGTCACGCACGACGTAGCACAGCACTTTGTCCTTGGTGACCTTTTCGGGCACGAGAACACCCTTCTTCATTCGATGGAATCGGTCGCGCACCCGGCGGCGCCCAAAGCCAGGGCGCACGGCAGGCACCCCTTGATGACGGAGGGCCGACGCCGGGCAAACGACCTTGAGTCTAGGCCGCGCGAACGCACATCAAGACAGCCTGAAAATGGTCGAACTGGCTTACGGAATAGGCGAGATGGGCTGAAACAGCAGCCCTTGCCGTGCGTCGGCACCACCCCTCCTCGCCGCCCTCGGCGGCGGTGCCGCTGGGCCGGAACCAGATCTGCTTCCCCCGCAGGAGTGGCTGGGGCTCCAGCGCATCGGCCGAGGGGCGCGGCCTCTGTGTCGGGCCGCGCAGCAGAGTGCTCGGTGAGGCGGATCAGGCCAAGGCCGGCAGTTGGCGTACGGCGGCCTCCAGTCAGCCCGGAGCCGCGCTGAGGTGCCCGACGCCAGCAGGGGTGAGTTCGCCAGCGAGTCGGCTCTGGCATAAGGGTGCGCGTGTACGTCACGAGGCGGCGCTCCAGGGGACGACGAATCCTGTCCAATGCCGTCTGTGACCGCGACGCTCGGGTGCCCGTTGCCGGACGTTGGTGATTCTATCTCCGGTGACGTGGGGTGTTGAGCCTCTTCATGCGGGTGATTCAGCCATTTGTTCGATGGCCGTAGCCATGGTGTGGGATGGAGGGGCCCAGGGCCGAAGATCACGGCCACGGCGACCGTCAGCTGGCGCGGGCCCCGCGGATGCGCCTGCGGTCAGACGGGCCGGAGGCTGAACGTGCCGCCGAGCCGCTTGCGCACCTCGCGGTCGGGTCGCATCGAAAGCGTCGGGAAAGGGGTACCAGTTTCGACCAGCGGGCTCTGCGGCGAAAAGGCGAGGCGAGCCATACGGCTTCTGCGGCAGACTGGCTGATCCCCTTCGCTGGATGTATCCCTCCCACACCTTAAGATCGTTTGGAGGAAGGCGATTTGACTGAGTCCGATCAGCCGACGGCCCGGTGGAAGAGCGAGTCGATGACGACGCGGCTCATCGCTGCCGTTCTTGTCACGGATCCCGACAACGGCAGACTCCTTATCCTGCGCCGTAGTAGCCACTTGGACTTCGCGCCTGGCGAGTGGGATGTCCCCAGTGGCAAGGGCGAACCCCAGGAACCGGTCACCGCGACCGCAATACGGGAACTGAAGGAGGAGACGGGCGTCGTGGCCACCGAGGCGGACCTACGCCTCGTCCACGTCGTGCACGGCTCCTGGGGAGCGGAGGTCCCCGGGATGTTCATGGCCCTGGTCTTTCACACTGACCGGTGGAGCGGTACCCCCCACAACGCGGAGCCGCACAAGCACGACACCATTGCCTGGGTGCCGCCGGACGACCTGCCGCAACCGTTCACACGTACTACCCTGGTCGCCGTCAAGCGGCACCTCGACGGCGGCCCGATCCTTTCATTCGACGGCTGGCCAGAGGCCGGATGACGGTCAGTCCGGGCAGCTGCCCCGGAGGCGTGGCCCGAAGTCGTGAAGCTCAGCAATGAGCCGCACGGCTTCCTTACGGGCCAACTCCAGCCGAGGATCCTCGGGGTACGCGTGTGGCCCTGCGATCTTCGCGCACACGAACAGGGCCATCAGCCGGCCGGACCTGGTCTCCAGGTCTGGCCGACGTTCGCTCCACACGCGTTTCGCCAAGGCCGGGACGGCGAGGGCATGGCCCCATAGCGTTGCCGCGTCCAGCCCTCGTGGCGCCATGCCCCAGTCTTCCCAGTCGATCATGCAGAACTGCGGGCCGGTCACGTTCGCCCACGTCAGGTCGGCGTGGGCCGGCAGCCACTCCTTCACCGCGGTGTCGGTCACCTCGGGGAAAGCACCCCCGAGGGTTGCTGTCACTAGCTCCTGCGTGATGGTTTGAGTGTCCGGCGTAGCGAGGCGAGGTGCCGACTGGGCGGCAAGGGCGTCCAGTGAGGCGTTCAGCGCGGACCACCACTCAGCCGGGAGACGGGGGTCTTCGATCACGACAGCGGCTTGACCAACCGGCGCGGAGCTGACCAGTTCCATCTCATCCGCGCGCCACATCACCGGTTCACCCGGCTCGCGCCACGCACACCCTGCGTACCACGAGGGCATGGCGACCCCGCTCAAGACAGCAGCTGATTCGGGGCCGTTCCACCCCTGGGCGCCGATCCGGTCGAACCCTCGCCGCTCGATGCGCACCCATGTATTGCGGTCCGTCCGTGCCCCGACTGTCCGGCGCTTGCGTACCACCGTCTCCCGGTCGAGACCCAGCTGCAGCGACCGCTCCACTCGGTCCAGCACCCCGCCAATCGATTCTCGGCGTAGATCAACGGAGCGAGGCACAGGAAGCGTCATATACGGGACCGTAGCAAGCAGGCGGAGCCGAATCCCGAGATGGTCGCCAGCCTCGGCCCGTGAGGACTCGCCTTGTCCACCAGGTTGATCCCCGGTCGGCCGAACTCGTCGACTGTGCGGGAGAGCACGGCGGTGCCGTCGACTTCGATGGCGCGCAACGGACGTAGGTACTCCTGCGGCTCTCGGCAGTGGGCAGCATACGCATGCGTTGGTCTTCGTCCATGCGAGCACCGAGTTCCGCAATGTGTTGGGGACGTAAGGCTGCCACGGCTGTTCCCATCATCGGTGAGCGCGGGCAGCCCTGCCGTAGCACGCCTCGACGCGCCCAGGCTTCGAAGAAGCACCGCAACGAGTGGAAGCGTTGAGAACACGGACTTGCCCAACACCCTTACGACTCAGGCTGGATAGACTCGGCTGAGTCCGGCAACGGGCACCCGAGTCGCTGCGGTCACAGGCGGCGTACGCATTGAATTCCTCATGCTTCGGGAGGCCCGCTGTGCCGTGTGTGCTGCCTGCCAGGCGCCGTCGCAATCACCCCGACGCTCCTGCTGGGGCGTTGACCGAACCTATTCCCTCGCCTGCCACAAGGCCGCGTGCTCATCAGCTGTCACGTTCGCAGCACGGACCCTGTGCCCGGGCAGTTGCCCTGCGGCCCCCGCGGTCAACTGCCCTCCGAACGCACCGCTACGTCGAGGAGGAGAAGGCATTGCCATACCGGTCCGTGATCGGACTTCATCTGGTTCTGCTCGAGCAGGGCCACGTGCTGCTCGGCCTGCGTGCGGGCACTGCCTGGTGTGACGGCTGGTGGCACGTCCCCGCTGGCCATCTTGAGGACGGGGAGTCTTTCCTTGCCGGCATGGTCCGTGAGGCTCGGGAGGAGCTGGGCATCGCCCTCGCGGAGGAGGACCTGGTGGTCGCGCACACCGTTCACGACCACGATCTCGAAACCGGTCAGAGTCGGCTGCAAGTCTTCTTCACCGCCAAGCAGTACTCGGGCCGACCCTGTGTTGCGGAGCCGGACAAGTGTGCGGAGTGGCGGTGGTGGCCGCTCTCCGAGCTGCCGGAGAAATTGGTGCGCTACACCCGTCAGGCGCTGATCTGTATTCAGCGGGGCCAGAGCGCGAGCACGCTGGGGTGGCCCGATGCCTGCTGACGAGGTGCGCGAGCCGGTGGGTTTGATGGTGCCGGAGGACTATGCGAGTTCACGCGCGGTCTTTTGGGGTGGGGCCGCGGTGCTGTTCACCGACGCGGCGGGCAGGGTTTTGGTCCTGGATCCCTCGTACCGGCCCGGAAAGCTGCTGTTGCCCGGCGGGGGAGTGGACCAGGCGGAGCAGCCGTCGGCCGCGGCGGTGCGCGAGGTGGCCGAGGAACTCGGTCTGTCCGTCAGCGTGAGCCAGCTTCTGGCGGTCGACTGGGTCAGCAAGGGCAATCCGGAGTTCGGAAAGGTGCACGGCTTCCCCGGTGAAACCGTGTCCATTTGGGACGGTGGTGTCCTGGAGGAGAGCGACATCGCCCGGATTCGCCTGCCCGAGGACGAGATCACCTCGTTCCATTTCCTTCCGCCGGGGCAGGCCGCACGCAGGATGCGCCCGATCGAGCGGCGACGGATGCTCGCTGCCTTGCGCGCCCGGATCGACCGTGCCGGCCCTGTTGTGCTGGAAGACGGGGACACCGTCGGGCTCGGACAGGCGCTACAGCGATTGAACGTCGTCCCGCGTATTGCGATCGGCTACCAGCACATCGGCTGGCACCCGGCCCTGGAGCCCTCCGCCGGCCTTCCCGTGAAGCAAGCCTGGGTGTGGGCCTTCGATCCGCTCGGCCGGGTCGTCGTCCTCGTGGATCCGCGCGACGGCCATGTCGTCCTGCCTGGCGGAACGGTCGAAATGGACGACGACGGGCCGAAGGCGGCGGCTCTGCGCGAAGCCGCAGAAGAGGCGGCTCTGCGCCTGCACGATGCCGCCTACCTCGGCTACCTCCACGATCCGGACGGCGCGGTCTACGGCCCAGACACGGGGGCGAACGCCCGGGCACGGTACATCGCACGCATCGACTCCCTGGGGCCCGCCGCTCCGGATGTTGCGACCGGCATCACCTACGGCCGGCTGCTGGTCAGCCCGGTGCAGGCGAGCGAGCTGCTCGGCCTCGGACGCGCCGGGGCCGAACAGGCCGCGTACGCAGCCCAAACGGCGGCAGCCCGCTGGGGAATTCCGCTGAGTGCGCCGCAGGCCGCGATCGAGATCCCCCACACGGGCATGGCGGCCCTCCTGCCCTGACCTCCGCACATGACGACCACCTCGTGCCGGAGCCCTGCCGGCGCGATGCCCTGCACTGCCCTTCTGGCCCTAGAGGAGGACTCTCATGTCCGACGAACCTGACACCACCGAGCAGGCTGTCGGCTGCCCTGACCGCGTGGTCACCGACGAGCAACGGACGTACTGGGCCCGGGTCGAGGCGCCCATGGCCTCCTGCACCGCCCTGATCACCGATGCTGACGGCCGGATTCTCGTGGTCGACCCGACCTACAAGGACGGCTTCGACATGCCCGGCGGCATGGTGGAGGCCGGCGAAACGCAGATCGAGGGCCTGGAACGTGAACTGGCCGAGGAACTCGACCTGACCGGCGTGCCGATCGGCCGGTTCCTCGTCCTGGACCAGGTCCCCGCTGCCCGGTACGGGCGAGCCATGGTCGTCACGGTGTTCCACGTCGGTCCCCTCACCGACCAGCAGACACAGTCCCTGCGCTTTGCGGACGGGGAGATCGGCGCCGCCGAGTTCCTGCCCGTCGAGGAGGCCCTCGCGCGGCTGCCGCACCGCCTCGCACGCCGCATCCAGGCGGCGCACACCGCGCTGATCTCGGGCGTGCCGGCCGTACTGATCGACGGCACGTCCCACCTTTTGCCCGGCCCAGTCGTATCGGAGGCGCGATGAAGCGGCTCCTGAAACGAGTCTGGAAGACGGAACAGTCCCTCTCCGAGTCCGAGGCCGCGCTCGGAGTCGAACGGCTTCTGCCGCGCTGACCCGTGCCGCCCCAGCTGGCAGCCGGAGCCCCATACGGGATGAGACACCGCCCGGCCGACCCATAACAGCCGTACCTACGAGGGGAGTTCCTGACGTGCCGCACCGATCCGAACCAGACACCCCAGGAAGCCTGTGGCGAGACAGGGACTTTGGGCACTACGCCGTCGCCCAGGGCATCAGCGTCACCGGGAGCGGCGTGACCACGATCGCGCTGTCCGTCCTGGCCGTCGTCGACCTGCACGCCTCCACCTTCAACGTCGCGCTGATCGCCTTCGCCTCCAAACTCCCACCCCTGCTGCTGTCCCTCCACGCCGGCGTGTTGGCCGACCGCCGCCGCAAACGCCCCCTGATCATCACCTGCGACCTGCTCTGCGCCGCCGTCCTGCTCACCCTCCCCACCGCACAGTTCCTCGCCCGCATCACCCTGATCCACCTCTACGCGGTCGCCTTCACGGTGTCCGCCCTGCAGGTCATCGGCAGCAACGCCTCCATCAGTTACCTGCCCTCCCTCCTCGGCCCAGGCCGGATCAAGGACGGCAACTCCAAGATGGGCGCCAACAACTCCCTGGCCGACCTGATCGGCACCAACTCCGGCGGCATCCTCGTCACCGTCCTAGGCGCGGCCCGCGCCGTCACCGTCGATGCCGCCTCCTACCTGGCCAGCGCCCTGCTCCTGTGGCGCATCAAGCACTGCGAGGAGCCGCCACCCGCCCGCACCGCGGGCACCAGCCATTGGGCGGAAATCCGCGAGGGCCTCACCTACACCGTGCACACCCCCGTCGTGCGCTCGATCGTGCTGGCGAATACGGCCACCTCCTTCGTCCTGGCCGCCAGCAGTGCCCTGTGGTCGCTGTACCTGCTGCGCGACCTGCACTGGAGCCCGACCGCCCTCGGGATCGTCATGGGCGCCGGCGGAATCGGCGGCATCCTCGGCGCCCTCGTCTGGCAGCCCCTGGAACGACGCTGGGGCCCGGGCCGGGTGATGCTCGGCGCGCTCGCCCTCAACCCTCTCGCCCAGATTCCCCTGGTCCTCGTCGGCCCCGGACCCAGTGGGCAGTTTGCCATCGGCGCCGGCATGGTCATCCAAACCGGTGCCGCCGTCTGCCACGGCGGACTCCAGCGCGCCGTCCGACAGGAACTCGCCCCCGACCATCTCCAGGGACGGGCCCAGGCCACGGGAGCCTGGCTCGCCTTCAGCCTGCGCCCGTTCGCCGCCCTCGCCGCCGGCGCTCTGGGCACCCTGCTCGGGCTGCGCCCCACCCTCACGCTCATCACCGCGGCCTTGGTCGTCCCGTTCCTCGTGCTGTGGAACTCGCCTGTCCGCGCTCTCGGCCCCGCCGCCCCCATCTCCCTGACCCCGAACGAGGAGCCCGCCAACCCATGACGATCACCAACCCGGCCGATTACTGGAACCGGCTGTGGGCATCGGGACGCCGCTACCGCGGACTCGGCCCCGAGGAACAGCAGCTGACCCGCCGCTTCCTCGGCGCCGGCCGCGGCCGGCCCGCGCTCGACATCGGCTGCGGCGACGGCGCTGGCGCCCGGTACCTGCACGCCGACCTGGGATACCGCACCACGGCGATCGACTGCTCCTCCGCCGCTCTGAAGATCGCGCAGGCCGAGCACAACGCGGACGACGGCCCGGTCTTCCAGCAACTGGACATCGAGACCGACGACACCAGCGCGCTCCCGGACGCCGGCTACGCCCTCGTCACCTGCCGCCTCGTGTTCGCTTTCATCAAGGACAAGCCCGCCTTCCTCGACCGCATCCGATGCCTCCTCCCGCCCGGCGGAACCTTCTGGCTGGTGACCCCTCTCGCTGAACGCCTCCCGGAGGAACGGCAATCGATCGGCATCACCCCGCAGCAAGCGGAATTGCTGACCGCGCCCTGGTCATCGGTACGAAGCGAAGACCTGGACTCGATGCGCTGCTACGCCCTGCGCCCCTGACCCGTCACGATCCACATCCTGACCTCGACGAGGGTCTCCGGTGGCAGGGAAGCCTGGCTCAGGCCGCTGCTGCATGCAGGTGGGCCAACAGTCCCTCCGTATCCGTCAGATCCGAAATGACGAAGTCGGCGCCAGCGGCACGGAGTTCCGGCACCGAGTGGATGCCCGAGGCGACAGCAATACAGCGCGCCCCAGTGTCATGCGCGGCCCGCACGTCGCGAGGCGTGTCACCGATCAGCACGGTCGGCGTCGTCAGCGCCACGCCGTAGGCGGCGTGAATCCGGGCCCGGGCAGCATCGACTAGACAGGCCCGGTCCTCGCTGTCCTCGCCGTACCCACCCACAGTCATGTCGAGGAGGCCGTCGAGACCGAACGCCCCCAGCTTGACGCGCGCGTTCGCCGCGATGTTGCCCGTGAGGACTGACGAGCAGATCTCGGAGTCTGTCGCGAGCGACTTCAACGCCTCCTGGACACCAGGCAGAACTCGGCCCCGTCGCCGCAGATCTTCCTCGCGACCCCGCCCTGCTTCTTCCAGCGCCCGCTGCGCCGAGGCCCATTGGGGAACCGGCAGACCGTGCCGGACGAACATCTCACGCATGATCGCCCGGTCCGTGCGCCCTTCCGTCGGCGCGGGCAGCTCGGCGTCACGCCCCGCGAGGGCCTTGAAGGCGCTGGCGTAGATCTCTTTGCTGACACCGGCGTTGTCTACGAGGGTGTGGTCCACGTCCCAGAGCACGATGAGCTGCACGTGCCCAGGGTATGCAGCGTGAACTGCCTGTTAACAGTGCCTTCTTGGGACGTCCTGGCGTCCCGCAAGATCTTGCCGCGTCCCAGAACGTCCTGGGAGGATGCGAATGTGAACGAGCGGCTGCGTACGGTGATGATCCAGCGGAAGGTGACCACGGAGGACCTTGCGGCTGTGTGCGAAGTCGATCCCAAGACGGTGGAGCGCTGGATCAGCTTGGGCCGACAGCCGCTCCGCAAGTACCGCTGGGCGGCGTCGCAGGCCCTCGGTGTGGACGAGTCGTACCTGTGGCCGCCGGAGGAGGACGACACCCAGGGGCAGTCGACGGAGCAGGCGGAGCTGGTCGCCGTCTTTCCCAACCGCGCGTCCGTCCCGCAGAAGACCTGGGTCCACCTCCTGAAGTCCGCCCAGAAGCACATCGACGTCCTGGTGTTCAGCGGAACATTCTTCGCGCAGACCAACCCGCGTGTGGCGGCGATGCTTGCCGAGCGCGCCGAAGCCGGCGTCCGGGTCCGCCTCTGTTTCGGCGACCCGGCTGGCAAGGCGGTCGCCGTCCGAGACGCGGAGGAAGGGATCGGCGGCACACTCTCCGCGAAGATCAGGGCATCGCTCACCTACTACCGAAAGTTGGTCGGCACCCCCGGCTGCGAGGTGCGCCTGCACGACACGACCCTTTACAACAGCCTGTTCCGTTTCGATGACGCACTGCTCGTCAACCCCCACGTGTGGGGGCAGCCGGCCAGCGCCAACCCGTTGTTCGAACTGCGCCGCCTGGGGGATGACGGCTGGTTCGACCACTACGCGGGCAGCTTCGACGCGGTCTGGGAGACTGCAAAGCCCTGGTCACCCGAGTCCATGTGAGGAGCACGGCCCGCGATGGGACGTACGGAGTACTGGTACGACGAGAATGCGCCGAAGCCCAACACGCTGATCCCGGCGTGCAACATGCTCGTCGCCCGGGAGACCGACGGGGCGATCCTCCTGCAGCGGCGCCGGGACACGGGGCAGTGGGCCCTGCCCGGTGGAGCCATGGACATCGGGGAATCCCCGGCGCAGTGCGCGGTCCGGGAATGCAAGGAGGAGACCGGCATCGACGCCGAACCGATCGGGCTCCTAGGCGTGTACTCGCCCCCGGAACATGTCGTGGCCTACACGGACGGGGAGATCCGGCAGGCGTACGAGGTGACCGTCATCGGCCGGCCGGTCGGCGGCGAGCCCACCATCAACGACGAGGCCGACGGCGTCCGCTGGATCCTGCCCAGCGAACTGGAGTCCTACGACATCCACCCCTCCATGAGGAAGCAGATCGACCACTTCCTCAACGGGACGTACCCGCACGTGGACTGAAAGTCCGCCCGCGTCCCTACTTGCCGACCGTAGCGAGCCGGACTTCGACCCTGTGCACCGCCGCGCGCAGCTCGGGTTCCGCTCGTCGGATGAACCGACCGACGATGCTGTCGAGACCGTAGCGACCGAGGATCTCCGACAAGCGGGCATCGACCGTGGTCGGCTCACCGTCCGGCGTTGTGGTCATGTCGCAGTAGGCCAGTGCATCGACCAGCGCAGGATGACCGAGAAGGGGAAACTCGTCCTCAAGTTGCTCCCTCAACCCGCGCTCCTCCGCCTCCAGCACCGCACACGAATGGTTGGCCACCAGCCGCACCAGCCACTCGTCCGCAGCCGTGTGGTCGCGCAGGTAGCGGGCACCGTCGAGCGGATGGAATCCAGTCGTGGCCAGTGCCGGCGTGTATCCGATGTCGTGCAGCATCGCCGCGGCCCACAGCAGCTCTGCTTCGTCGCTCAGGATCCCCGCCAGAGACTGCGCCTTTGCGGCGACGCCCTGAGAGTGTGCCCACCGCCGCGGCAGGGGCTCGGCGAGGAGGGACTCGGCCAGGTCGCGCGCCCACACGGTGAGGTCCATGCTCCGCAGCCTATGGTGTGAGGTGCGTTGGCCGGTTGGTGATCAGCGGGACGTCCCAGGACGTCTCAGGTAGTCCCGGGGCCCGGTCCGGCCGGCCGGGATCGGTTGCGTGAGGTTGACCGGGTTGCCGTCGGGGTCCTGGATGTGGGCGACGCGCTGTCCCCACGGCATCTTGTTGGGGCCGGTGCCGACCGAGCCGCCCAGTGTCGTCACCCGGCCGAGCGTCTTGTCGACGGCGTCGACACCGATGCTGAGCAGGATCCGCGGCGCCGCCCCGGTCCCCCGGGTTCGCCTTGGCCGCCCGCCCGAGGTGAACGTCAGGGTCGCCCGGCCTGTCGGCGAAGACCGGGCCATGGTCAACGAAGTGGCGCGGATGCTCTGCGACGAGTGCGCCGGCCCCCCTCCTCCCATCGGGCTAGGCGCGTCACGCCTGGGTCCGACGATGGATTCGCCCACGGCAGACGAAAAAGAGCCCCAAGGGACTGGAACCATCCCCGGGACCATGCCAACGTACAACCTCCCCGGAAAACACCAGGTCAGAGACGTTCAGGGGGGTGGGATGCCAGCCGCTTCGGAACCCGACCCCGGCCCCTGTCCCTCCGACGTGGCCCTTACCAAGGAGGCTAATCTGCCAAAGTCCGCACTTCGATCGGCCCCCGTTACCGCCCCGACGCCCCTTTCGCTCGGCGCCATGAACGCGTGGAGTGCCAGCAAGCAGGGGACTACGTCTCGGTGTCCACCGCGCTCTGCCTCTGCGTCTGCGCGGCCGGGCTGTTCGGCGAGGATCTGTTGCAACGCGGATTCCGCCGCGACCGAGCCGTTCTCACGCACATCGCTGCTCACCCCGGTGCCCAGACGCACAGTGTTGCCCGAGCGGTCGGAGCCAACCAGCGCGTCGTAGCCCGCAACCTCAGCCGCCTCATTGACGACGGTCTCCTAGTACTCGTCACGGACGGTGCGACCCCACGGCTTCGGTCGTACAGGTTGGCCTCCGGAGCCCGGGAACCTCGACGCTAGCTCGTCGGCGCGGCGCGCAATATAGGCCATGATCCCCGGTTACCGAAACCGGGGATCGTCTGGAGCATTGATGTTGTTCGCACCGGCTACTTGGCGGTGGATCGGCGCGGGCAGCCATTCCAAAACCCTGATCCGAGAAAGGTGCGACCGCGCCCAACTGCCAGCCCGCGTATGACCAGCGGTGGCTTAGCTCCGCATTGTAAGGAATCCCCCTCAGTGTGCCCTTTCGCGATACCCCCTGCCCCAAAACAGAACCCTGCACGCCTGTCTCCGGCCATGCTTCTGATCTCTGCCGGAGTTGCGAGGTGAAGCGGGGCGATAAGGGTGACGAGTTGATGACCGTCCCCGAGGTGCTCGCGGAGCTGAAGGGTACGTCCCGTCGAACCTTCTACAGATGGCGCGAGCTGGGTACAGGTCCCGCCGTGCTGAAGCTCCCCAACGGCGAATTGCGTGTCTGGCGCAGTGCGCTCATGGAATGGCTGCATGAGAGAGAGGAAGCTGCAGCTTGAAAACGACCGACGTTCGGATATGGGACGTCAGGGTAAAGCAGCGCCAGGGCAAGGACACCTACGAGGTGCGCTGGGTCGTGGCGGGGCGTGAGGTATCTCGCTCGCGTCGCACTAAGGGGCTTGCCGACAAGCTGCGGGCGCAGCTCCTCATGGCCCAGGAGAATGGGGAGCAATTCGATACAGAGACGGGCTTTCCTCCTTCGATGGAGGAAAAGGCGCCTGCCCTCACCTGGTACGCCTTCGCCTTGAAATACCTGAAGTTGAAGTGGCCGCATGCCGCGCCGAACTATCGGGACGAGATCAATGAGGCGCTGACGGGTGTAACAAAGGCACTCATGCCGAAGCGCCCCGGGCGGCCGACGGATGCAGCGATGCAGCGAGCGCTTCGGGACTGGGTGTTTGTCCTTCCCGGACCGGAAGCGCGCGAAATCCCCCCAGAGGTCAGAGCCGTGGTCGACTGGTTGGCAAGGAATTCGCCTCCGCTTGCTGATCTGGCCAAGCCAGTCGTCATGCGCGGAGTGCTGGAAGCGCTAAAGCTGAAACTCGACGGAGAAGCGGCGTCGAGTGAAACTTTTAAGCGCAAGCGTAAGGTTCTCGTCAACGCGCTCAACTACGCCACGGAGCTGGGCGAGTTCGACGACAATCCCGTCCATTCGGTTTCCGTAGAGGGACCGTCAGGAATCGTTGCCGTTGACCCCCGTGTCGTGGCGAACCCGAAGCAGGCCGGCAACCTGATCGGCGCCGTCTCGTACGTGGGCGGTTACCACCGAGCCAGGGGTCGGCGACTGGTGGGCATGTTCGCCGGCATGTACTACGCCGGGATGCGCCCGGCGGAGGCTGTCGGCGTCGCGGTCCAGGACTGCCACCTCCCCGAGGAGGGCTGGGGGCTGGCGAATCTCCATCGGACCCGACCGACGGCAGGGAAGAAGTGGACCAAGACGGGCGAGGTGCACGACGACCGCGGGCTGAAGAACCGCGATCCCAAGGAGGTGCGCCCGACCCCACTGCCACCGATCCTCGTCGCCATCTGGCGCGACAGCATCGACACGTTCGGCACGGCAGATGACGGCAGACTCTTCTTCAACGAGCGTGGCGGACTGGTCGGCTCCTCGACCTACTCGCGAGTGTGGGCCGAGGCCCGCGAGCTCGGCCTGCCACCGGAACTTGTTGCGAGCCCACTCGCTGACCGTCCGTACGACTTGCGTCACTCGGCGCTGTCCACCTGGCTGAACGCCGGAGTCGATTCGACGGAGGTCGCGGAGCGGGCCGGAAACACGGTGGAGGTGCTGTTGGCTCGGTATGCGAAGTGCCTCCATGGGCGGCACGTGGTAGCCAACAAACGAATCGAGGATCTGTTGCTCGAATACGAGTGACGATGATCACACTGAACGCCCCGGGGCTAAACCCTCGGGGCGTTTGTTATGTGCCGGATTGGACGTTTAGTGACCCAATGTCCGATCCCGCGTATGTCCCGCAGCACGCGTCCTACGGCTGCTTTCGCTGGCCATTGGCTGCATATAGCTGCAGTCCCCTCATTTTGGCATCTGCGCTGGTCAGGTGGCCTTTTAGCCCTCTGACCGGCAGTGCCCCCGGCAGGATTCGAACCTGCGCACACGGCTCCGGAGGCCGTTGCTCTATCCCCTGAGCTACGGGGGCGTGTCCGCTGCGCTGCGTGCGCGGCGACGGGTAGAACCCTACCAGTTCATCCGGGGTGTTCATGAACGGGTTTCCGGCGTCGCCCGGCGCGGCGGCGGAGGCCGAGGGGCGTCCCCCGCAAGGGCCGGAAGTGGGGAAAACCCGGACGCGGTGGCCGGTCCGCACCTACTCTCGAGTTGTGCCAGGCGCGTCGGGCCGGGTGCTTGTTGTGGACGACAACAAGGTCATCCGGCAGCTGATCAGGGTCAATCTCGAACTGGAGGGTTTCGAGGTGGTGACCGCGGCTGACGGTGCCGAGTGTCTGGATGTCGTTCATCAGGTGCGGCCCGATGTCGTGACCCTTGATGTCGTCATGCCCCGGCTGGACGGGCTGCGGACCGCCTCCAGGCTCCGCTCCGATCCGCTGACCCGTGACCTTCCGCTCGTCATCGTCAGCGCGTGCACCACGTACGAGGTCGAGACCGGACTCGATGTGGGGGTCGACGCCTTCCTGGCCAAGCCCTTCGAGCCTGCCGAACTCGTGCGCCTCGTGCAGCAGTTGATCGAGCGCAGGAGAAGTGCGAGGGGCCGGGCAGAGGGTGGTGAGTCCGGGCTCGGGAGTGTTCTCGGGTTCGGGGAGGCCGAGCGGGCCGGTCGCGCCGGCGGCTGACCGGGGCGGACGCCCCGCGTTGACCCGCCCCGTCCACATCGCGGACCCTCGCCCAAATCGGCTCGCCCTCCCACCCCCCTCCTCCCCTACGCTTGTGCCGTGACCCCCGTCGAGCTCTCCCGCACCGTGCTGCGCGCGGTGCGTCGTGCTGTAGACGAGGGGGAGCTGAGCGTGGCCGTGCCGCAACGGGCCGTTGTGGTGCCGCCCGGTCCGGGTGGCTGTGGCGACTACGCCACCAACATCGCCCTGCAGCTCGCACGGCCCTCCGGGCAGCCGCCCCGGCGGGTTGCAGAGATCCTGCAGCAGCACCTCGCCCGGACGGACGGCGTCGCCGACGTCGTCGTCACCGGGCCTGGCTTCCTCAACATCAGCCTGCACGCGGCAACCGCGTCCGCGGCCGCGCTCACGCGCGAGATCCTCCGTGACGGCACGGCGTACGGTCACAGTGACGCCCTCGCCGGGCAGGTCGTCGAGCTGCGTATCCCGTACGAGGTCCGGGCGGAAGTCGTCGCCGACGCCCTCGTGCGCATCGTCGGTTCCCAGGGCGGCCGCGTCGAGGTCGACCACGGTGAGCCGGTGAACCTCCGGCCCGTCCCGGCCCCCGACGACCCCGCCCTCCTCGGCCCCGACGCCGCCCGCTGGGCACTGCTGCACCCCGCCGCCCACGACCGGCCCCGTATCACCGCCGATCATCTGGTCCAGCGCGAGAGCAACCCTCTCTTCCGAGTCCGTTACGCCCACGCCCGCACCCGGGCCCTCAGCCGTAACGCCGCCGACCTGGGCTTCACCCCCGAGCCCGGAGACGTAGAGCACGTACAAGAGGACGTGGCCGCTCTGCTCGCCGTCCTCGCCGACCACCCCCGCGTCCTCGCCCGTGCGGCTGCGCAGCGCACGCCCGACAGTCTCGCCCGGCACCTCGTCACCGTCGCCGACGCCGTTCTCGCCGTCCTTCCGGTGGTGCTGCCGCGCGGTGACGAGAAACCCTCGGCCGCCCACCGTGCCCGGCTCGCGCTCGCCGAAGCCGCCGGGGCGGTGCTGGCCGGCGGCCTGTCCCTGCTCGGCATCGACGCACCCCAACACCTCTAGAGAGCCAGCGAAGAAGATGAGCCGTTCCGCACACCCCGCCGGGCCCCGTCACGCCGACGTCCTCCCGGAGGGCCACTACTCCGCCCCGCCCAGCGACCTCAACGTCCTCGACCCCAAGGTCTGGGCCCAGACGGTCACCCGTGACGAGGACGGGGTGGTCACCGTCGGCGGTATCGACGTGAAGACCATCGCCGAGCAGTACGGCACCCCCGCCTACGTCCTCGACGAGGCCGACTTCCGGGCCCGGGCGCGGGCCTGGCGCAGTGCCTTCGGGGCCGACGCCGACGTCTTCTACGCCGGCAAGGCGTTCCTGTCGCGTGCCGTCGTGCGGTGGCTGCACGAGGAAGGGCTCAATCTGGACGTGTGCTCCGGGGGCGAGCTCACCACCGCTCTCTCCGCCGGCATGCCCGCCGACCGCATCGCCTTCCACGGCAACAACAAGTCGGTGCAGGAGATCGAGCGGGCCGTCCGCGCCGGTGTCGGGCGGATCGTCCTCGACTCCTTCCAGGAGATCGTGCGCGTGGCCCACATCGCGCAGGAACTCGGCAGGCGGCAGCGGGTGCAGATTCGTATCACCGTGGGTGTGGAGGCGCACACCCACGAGTTCATCGCCACCGCGCACGAGGACCAGAAGTTCGGGATCCCGCTGGCCGGCGGGCAGGCCGCGGAGGCCGTGCGGCGGGCGCTGCAGCTCGACGGGCTCGAGCTCATCGGGATCCACAGCCACATCGGGTCGCAGATCTTCGACATGTCCGGGTTCGAGGTTGCCGCGCACCGGGTGGTCGGGCTGCTCAAGGACATCCGTGACGAGCACGGCGTCGAGCTGCCCGAGATCGACCTCGGGGGCGGGCTCGGGATCGCGTACACGAGCGACGACGATCCGCGTGAGCCGCACGAGATCGCCAAGGCGCTCACCGAGATCGTCACGCGTGAGTGCGAGTCGGCCAGGCTGCGCACCCCGCGCATCTCCGTCGAGCCGGGACGGGCCATCGTCGGTCCGACGGCCTTCACGCTGTACGAGGTCGGCACCATCAAGCCCCTCGACAACCTCCGTACCTACGTCTCCGTCGACGGCGGTATGTCGGACAACATTCGCACCGCGCTGTACGACGCCGAGTACAGCGTCGCGCTCGTGTCGCGGACCTCGGACGCCGCACCCATGCTCGCCCGTGTCGTCGGCAAGCACTGCGAGAGCGGGGACATCGTGGTGAAGGACGCGTTCCTGCCCGCCGACCTGGCACCGGGTGACCTCGTCGCCGTGCCCGCCACGGGTGCGTACTGCCGGTCCATGGCCAGCAACTACAACCACGTGCTCCGGCCGCCCGTCGTCGCCGTGAACGACGGCGAGGCGCGGGTCATCGTCCGCCGCGAGACGGAGGAGGACCTCCTGCGTCTCGACGTCGGATGAGCCGGACGTCCGGGAAACTCCCGGCGGGGTGGAAGATCTCCTGTCTGCCACCCCAGTACAAATGAAATAGATGTCTCACGATCCGGACATAGGACAGAAACTCCCGTCCGGTGAGTGAGACTGGTCCCACCGTAGACGGTATGAGGAAACGAGGTCGGATGATGCGTACGCGTCCGCTGAAGGTGGCGCTGCTGGGCTGTGGGGTTGTCGGCTCAGAGGTGGCGCGCATCATGACGACGCACGCCGACGACCTCGCCGCCAGGATCGGGGCGCCCGTCGAACTGGCGGGTGTGGCCGTGCGCCGGCCCGACCGGGTCCGCGAGGGCATCGACCCGAATCTCGTCACCACCGACGCCACCGCGCTCGTCAAACGCGGCGACATCGACGTCGTGGTCGAGGTCATCGGCGGCATCGAGCCTGCCCGCTCCCTCATCACCACCGCCTTCGAGCACGGCGCGTCCGTCGTCTCCGCCAACAAGGCGCTGCTCGCCCAGGACGGCGCCGCGCTGCACGCCGTCGCCGAGGAGCACGGCAAGGACCTCTACTACGAGGCCGCCGTCGCCGGCGCCATCCCGCTGATCCGCCCGCTGCGCGAGTCCCTCGCCGGCGACAAGGTCAACCGGGTGCTCGGCATCGTCAATGGGACGACGAACTTCATCCTCGACAAGATGGACAGCACGGGGGCCGGGTACCAGGAGGCGCTCGACGAGGCCACGGCGCTCGGTTACGCCGAGGCCGACCCCACCGCCGACGTCGAGGGCTTCGACGCCGCCGCGAAGGCCGCCATCCTCGCCGGTATCGCCTTCCACTCGCGGGTGCGGCTCGACGACGTCTACCGCGAGGGGATGACCGAGGTCACCGCGGCCGACTTCGCCTCGGCGAAGAACATGGGCTGCACCATCAAGCTCCTCGCCATCTGCGAGCGGGCGCAGGACGGCGGCTCGGTGTCCGCGCGCGTGCACCCCGCCATGATTCCGCTGAGCCACCCCCTCGCCTCCGTGCGCGGCGCGTACAACGCCGTGTTCGTCGAGTCCGACGCGAGCGGCCAGCTCATGTTCTACGGGCCCGGTGCCGGCGGTTCGCCGACCGCGTCCGCCGTGCTCGGCGACCTCGTCGCCGTCTGCCGCAACCGGCTCAGCGGGGCAACGGGGCCCGGCGAGTCGGCGTATGCCGCGCTGCCCGTGTCGGGCATGGGTGACGTCGTCACCCGCTATCACATCAGCCTCGACGTGGCGGACAAACCGGGTGTTCTCGCCCAGGTGGCGACCGTCTTCGCTGAGCACGGTGTGTCGATCGATACGGTTCGCCAGCAAGGCCGGCCAGAGGGGGACGGCGACGCATCGCTCGTCGTCGTCACCCACCGCGCGTCCGACGCCTCCCTCTCCGGGACCGTCGAGGCGCTGCGCAAGCTCGACACCGTGCGGGGTGTCGCCAGCATCATGCGGGTTGAAGGAGAGTAACCAGCAATGACCCACCAGTGGCGCGGAATCATCGAGGAGTACCGGGACAGACTGCCGGTGTCCGACACCACGCCGGTCGTGACGCTCCGCGAGGGCGGCACGCCCCTCGTGCCCGCGCAGGTGCTCTCCGAGCGCACGGGCTGCGAGGTCCACCTGAAGGTGGAGGGCGCGAACCCCACCGGGTCCTTCAAGGACCGCGGCATGACCATGGCCATCACGCGGGCCAAGGAGGAGGGCGCGAAGGCCGTGATCTGCGCCTCCACCGGCAACACGTCCGCGTCCGCGGCCGCGTACGCCGTGCGGGCCGGCATGGTTTCGGCCGTTCTCGTCCCGCAGGGCAAGATCGCCCTCGGTAAGATGGGACAGGCGCTCGTGCACGGCGCCAAGATCCTCCAGGTCGCCGGCAACTTCGACGACTGCCTCACCCTGGCCCGCGCCCTGAGCGACAACTACCCCGTGGCGCTGGTGAATTCGGTCAACCCGGTGCGCATCGAGGGCCAGAAGACGGCCTCCTTCGAGATCGTCGACATGCTGGGCGACGCCCCGGACATCCATGTCCTCCCGGTCGGGAACGCGGGCAACATCACCGCGTACTGGAAGGGCTACAAGGAGTACGCCGCCGACGGCGTCGCCACCCGCACCCCCCGCATGTGGGGCTTCCAGGCCTCCGGTTCCGCCCCGATCGTGCGCGGCGAGATCGTCAAGGACCCCTCGACCATCGCCACCGCGATCCGCATCGGCAACCCCGCCTCCTGGCAGTACGCCCTGGCCGCGCGGGACGAGTCCGGCGGCTTCATCGACGAGGTGACGGACCGTGAGATCCTGCGCGCCTACCGGCTGTTGGCCGCGCAGGAGGGCGTCTTCGTCGAGCCGGCGTCCGCCGCGTCCGTCGCCGGCCTGCTGAAGGCCGCCGAGCAGGGCAAGGTCGACCCGGGCCAGAAGATCGTGTGCACGGTCACCGGAAACGGCCTGAAGGATCCCGACTGGGCCGTCGCCGGCGCCCCGCAGCCGGTCACCGTCCCGGTCGACGCGGTGACGGCGGCCGAGCGCCTCGGTCTGGCCTGACGACCGGCACGACGTCCGGCCCGAGGGGGAACTCCCTCCGAGGGGTGCACAGGGGGCTTACGGCACGCATCGTGCGCCTCCTGTGCGCCCTATGTCGCCACAGAAGCATCCTTCGATAGGCTGTACCGAACCCGCCCGCCGCATATGCCTCCACCCGTGGAGCGTCTGGACGGTGCCGCGCCGTCTCTGCGGCCTGAGGGTCTCCCCGTACGTAGCCGATGTCGTATCGAATGTTTTCGACCATCACGCAGCTCAAGGAGAGTCATCGAGAGATGGCCGGTCCCGCCTTCCGCGCCGCCGCCGTAAGGGTGCGCGTCCCCGCCACCAGCGCCAACCTCGGCCCGGGCTTCGACGCCTTCGGTCTGTCGCTGGGGCTCTACGACGACGTCGTCGTCAGGGTGGCCGACTCCGGGCTGCACATCGACATCGCGGGCGAGGGCAGCGAGACGCTGCCGCGTGACGAGAAACACCTTCTCGTACGCTCCCTGCGCACCGCCTTCGACCTGCTCGGCGGGCAGCCGCGCGGCCTCGAGATCGTCTGCGCCAACCGCATCCCGCACGGCCGTGGCCTGGGATCCTCCTCTGCCGCCATCTGCGCGGGCATCGTCGCCGCGCGGGCCGTGACCATAGGCGGGGAGTCGAAGCTGGACGACACGGCCCTGCTCGAGCTCGCGACCGAGATCGAGGGCCACCCCGACAACGTGGCGGCCTGTCTGCTCGGCGGCTTCACCCTCTCCTGGATGGAGGCGGGCGCCGCCCGCGCCATCAGGATGGATGCCGCCGATTCCATCGTTCCGGTGGTTTTCGTGCCCGGAAAGCCGGTCCTCACCGAGACCGCGCGCGGCCTGCTCCCGCGCACCGTGCCGCACGTCGACGCCGCCACCAACGCGGGCCGTGCCGCCCTGCTCGTCGAGGCCCTCACCAGGCGCCCCGAGCTGCTGCTGCCCGCCACCGAGGACCGCCTCCACCAGGAATACCGCGCTCCCGCCATGCCGGAGAGCGCCGCGCTGGTGGAGCGGCTGCGGGCCGACGGAGTCCCGGCAGTCATCTCGGGTGCGGGACCCACCGTGCTGGCGCTGGCCGACGCCGACAGCGCCGACAAGGTCGCCCATCTGGCAGGCGAAGGCTGGGCCGCGAACCGGCTCGAACTCGATGCCCAGGGAGCGAGCGTGCTGCCGCTCGCCACCCAGGGTGTTGATTAAAAAGCCTGCGGTTGCCGGATTTCGAGAGGGGGAATGTTTGTTGGATCCGGTAGTGTTAATCTCAAGTCTGCACCCGACCCCACCATGGCGAGGTGCTTCGTGTCCCCGTCCGGGACAGACATTCTTCCGGGAGCCTCCCAAGCCGCACTGTGTTCCGTACGACGTACGCGGGCAGTACCTCGTACGCGGGCACTGAGCGACTTGCCGGGCACGCTCCGGAATCGGTGCGACCAAGCCACGTGACACCGACACTCGGTGCCACGGCTTTGGGAAGCGCCATCCCAGATATTGCCTCCGCCACCTTTGGCGGACCACCGCCCCGGCACGGTCCACACAGCAAGGACCGAAGCCGGAAGCACAACCGGTCGCCGAGCCAGACAGGCCGACGTCCGCTCCAGGGAAGGACCCTTCGTGAGCGACACCACCGATCTGATGGGCGCACGTGTCGAGGAGACCGCTGCCGCGCCCGCCACGGACGCCTCCGCGCCTGCCACCGGTGCAGGCTCCCGGCGGCGCCGCGGTACCGGCCTCGAGGGCATGGTGCTGGCCGAGCTGCAGCAGGTCGCATCCGGCCTCGGCATCAGGGGCACCGCGCGCATGCGCAAGAGCCAGCTGATCGAGGTCATCAAGGAGGCGCAGGCGGGTGGCGGTGCCCCGGCGAAGGCCGAGGCCGCCGCCGAGACCAAGCCCAAGCGCCGCGCCACCTCCAAGGCTCGTACGGGCGAGGACGCCGCTCCCGCCGCCGAGAAGAAGGCGGCCGCCTCGGCCGAGAAGGCCGTGGCCCAGCAGCAGATCGAGATCCCCGGCCAGCCGGCTGGGGGCCCCTCCCGCGCGAGCGAAGCCGAGCGCGGGGGAGAGGACGCTCCCGTCGAGCGCCGCCGTCGTCGCGCCACCGCCGAGGCGGGCAGCCCCGAGACGGTCGCCGCCGAGGCGAAGAGCGAGCCGAAGGCCGAGACGCCCGCCCCGCAGGCGCAGGGCGACGCCGGTGACGGCGAGGGCCGTCAGGGCCGCCGTGACCGCCGGGACCGTGACCGCGGAGGCCGTGACCGCTCGGGCCGCGGCAACAAGGGCGACGAGCAGCAGGGCGGCCAGGGCGGTGGCCAGCAGCGCCAGGACCGTCAGGACCGTCAGGACCGGGGGGACCGCCAGCAGGGCGGCGCCCGCCAGGACCGCCAGCAGCGTGACAACGGCCCGCAGGACGACGACGACTTCGAGGGCGGCCGCCGCGGCCGTCGGGGCCGTTACCGGGACCGCCGTGGCCGTCGTGGCCGTGACGAGATGGGCAGCAGCGAGCCGCAGATCGGCGAGGACGACGTCCTGATCCCGGTCGCGGGCATCCTCGACATCCTGGACAACTACGCCTTCATCCGTACGTCGGGCTACCTGCCGGGCCCCAACGACGTGTACGTCTCCCTCGCCCAGGTCCGCAAGAACGGCCTGCGCAAGGGCGACCACGTGACCGGCGCGGTCCGTCAGCCCAAGGAAGGCGAGCGGCGCGAGAAGTTCAACGCGCTGGTGCGTCTCGACTCCGTCAACGGCATGGCGCCCGAACACGGCCGTGGCCGCCCGGAGTTCAACAAGCTCACCCCGCTCTACCCGCAGGACCGCCTCCGCCTGGAGACGGACCCCGGTGTCCTCACCACCCGGATCATCGACCTCGTGTCGCCGATCGGTAAGGGCCAGCGCGGTCTGATCGTGGCCCCGCCGAAGACCGGTAAGACCATGATCATGCAGGCGATCGCCAACGCGATCACGCACAACAACCCCGAGTGCCACCTGATGGTCGTCCTGGTCGACGAGCGTCCGGAAGAGGTCACCGACATGCAGCGGTCGGTCAAGGGCGAGGTCATCTCCTCGACCTTCGACCGCCCGGCCGAGGACCACACCACGGTCGCCGAGCTCGCCATCGAGCGCGCCAAGCGCCTGGTGGAGCTGGGTCACGACGTGGTCGTGCTGCTCGACTCCATCACCCGTCTGGGCCGTGCCTACAACCTCGCCGCGCCCGCCTCCGGCCGCATCCTGTCCGGTGGTGTCGACTCGACCGCGCTGTACCCGCCGAAGCGCTTCTTCGGTGCGGCGCGCAACATCGAGGACGGCGGTTCGCTGACCATCCTCGCCACCGCCCTGGTGGACACCGGGTCCCGCATGGACGAGGTGATCTTCGAGGAGTTCAAGGGCACCGGCAACATGGAGCTCAAGCTGGACCGGAAGCTGGCCGACAAGCGCATCTTCCCGGCGGTGGACGTGGACGCGTCCGGCACCCGTAAGGAAGAGATCCTGCTCGGCAACGAGGAGCTGGCGGTCGTCTGGAAGCTGCGGCGGGTGCTGCACGCGCTCGACCAGCAGCAGGCCATCGAGCTGCTGCTGGACAAGATGAAGCAGACGAAGTCGAACGTCGAGTTCCTGATGCAGATTCAGAAGACGACTCCCACGCCTGGGAACGGCGACTGACAGCTCGACACCAAAAGGCCGCCCCCCGTCACAGCAGTGACGGGGGGCGGCCTTTTGGCGCTGAGAGGAAGGGGTGCACTCTTGCGCCCCTCCTGTCACTTGTGTCCCCAGGGGGAAACACCCTTGTCCACACCCATGTCCGGCAGCGGTCGTCACAGACGTCGGATGCGTCTTGCCCTGCCCGTCGCCGCCGCAGGCGTTGCCGCGGCCGTCGCCGCCGCGCTGCTGAGTTCCTCGGCGAATGCCGCCACCTCCGTGCCGGCGCCGGCCACCAAGCCCGCCACCAAGTCCGTCTCGACGGCACAGCTGACCAAGCGGATCGCCGGTGCGCTCGCCACCGGCGGCACCGCGGGGAAGACGGCCCCGAAGTCGTCGTTCAGCGCGAGCACCACCGACTCCACCTCGTCCGGCTCCACCGTGAGCCCGTACGTCATCGGCGGCACCGACACCGCCATCACCTCGGCGCCCTGGATGGCGCAGCTCTGGTACTACGACGACCAGGGCACCACCGACACCAGCGACGACCTGGGCTTCTTCTGCGGCGGCACGGTCGTCTCGCCGACGAAGATCCTCACCGCCGCGCACTGCGTCAAGGACGAGAACGGCACCAGCTACAACTGGAAGGCCTACGGCGCCGTCCTGACCGGCACCTCGCAGCTGCCGACCACGGACAGCTCCGGCAACACCGACCTGCACGGCGGCACCGTCTCGCTCCCGCTCAGGCAGTGGAACCACCCGTCGTACAGCCCGTCGACGATCAACAACGACATCGCCGTCCTCACCCTGGCCTCGCCGATCACGGCCACCCCGATCAGGATGACGACCTCGGGCGACACGGCCTCCTACGCGGGCGGCACCAGCGCCACGCTCTACGGCTGGGGACGCACCAGCTCCCAGAGCCAGGACATCTCCGACACGCTGAAGTCGGTCTCCCTGACCATTCACGCCGACAGCACCTGCTCGGGCGTGTACGGCAGCGAGTACATCGCGGGCCACATGATCTGCGCAGGCACGCAGAGCGGCAGCGACACCGGTACCAAGGCCGCCTGCAACGGCGACTCCGGCGGTCCGCTGATCGTCAACAACCGCATCGTGGGCGTCGTTTCATGGGGCGTCGCGGACTGCGTGGAGAAGGGCTACTACAGCGTCTTCTCCAAGGTCAGCACCTACATCGGTGCCGCCTACGCGAACGTCGCCGACACCAACCTCAGCTACACGGACGGCAAGGCCGACCTGTTCCTGCGCCGTGCCTCCGACGGCACGGGCTACGAGGCGGACTCCAAGGGCAGCGCGTTCTCCCCGGTCGTGAACCTGGGCAGCTTCTCGGGCCTCAACGTCGTGCTGCAGACCGACCTCAACCGGGACGGCTACCAGGACTTCGTGGTCCGGCAGAGCTCCACCGGCGACGTCTACTGGACGCACTACGTGCCCGCCAGCGACTCCTGGGCCAAGTCGAAGCTGTACAGCGACTGGAAGACCCGCCTGCGGATCATCACGCCCGGCGACGTCACCGGTGACTACCTGCCCGACCTGCTCTCGGTCGACTCCGGCGGCACGCTGTGGATCTACCCCGGCAAGGGCAACGGCTCCTTCGGGGCGCGCGTGTCCGTGGGCACGGGCTGGAACCAGTACAACATGCTGCGCGGACACGGCGACTTCAACGGTGACGGCAAGGCCGACCTGCTCGCCCGCAAGAGCAGCACCGGCGACCTGTACCTGTACAAGGGCACCGGCAAGTCCGGCACGGGTGCCTTCTCGGCCCGTGTCAAGGTGCGCAGCGCCTGGACCGGATACAACGCCTTCGCGGCCGTCGGGGACGTGAGCGGCGACGGCAAGGCCGACTTCCTGGCCCGTACCTCGGGCGGCACGCTCTATCTCTACAAGGGCACCGGCAAGGCCACGACGGAGATCTTTGCCACAAGGATCTCCGTCGGCAGCGACTACAAGCAGTACGACATCTTCGGCTGAAACCGCTGGTGAGCCTGGTACCGCCATAAACAGGCAGTGACGCTCTGTGCCCAATCCTCCGCGGGTTGGGCACAGAGCGTTGTGCAACCCTTTCCCGAGTTCCTCCGTCTGACCCGACGGAGCGACGATGGTGCGGTAAGCGCCGTTTCGACAGGCCTGTCCCTGAACGCAGGGGGTAACCGACCGGACGAGAACGAGGAGCACATGTCCGCCGAGAGCACGCCGGAACCCGGGATACCGGGGGAGCCCGGCACCAACGGCACGCGCGGCCGCGCCAAGGGCCGCCGCCGCAAGCCCCGCAGCACGCGCCACAAAGGCCTGCTGATCGCGGCGTGGACCGCCGCGGGCATCGTCGTGCTGGGCGGCACCGGAGCCGGATACCTGTACTTCAAGCTCAACGGCAACATCAAGAGCGTCGACATCGACTCGGCCCTGGGCACGGACCGGCCGACCAAGGTCGACAACGGCTCCGAGAACATCCTGGTCCTCGGTTCGGACAGCCGCTCGGGCAGCAACAAGAAGCTCGGCGGCGGCACCGACGACGGCAGCGCCCGCTCCGACACGGCGATGGTCGTGCACGTCTACAAGGGCCACAAGAAGGCCAGTGTGGTCTCCATGCCCCGCGACACCCTCATCGACCGCCCCGAGTGCACCGACACGAACGGCAGGACGCATCCCGCCGCGACCGGCGCCATGTTCAACACCGCGTACTCCACCGGCGGCGCCGCCTGCGCCGTGAAGACCGTGGAGTCGATCACCGGGCTGCGCATGGACCACTACCTCGAGGTCGACTTCAGCGGCTTCGAGAAGCTCATCGACGAGCTCGGCGGCGTCCCGGTCACCACGACCAAGAACATCAAGGACTCCCAGAGCCATCTGAACCTCAAGGCCGGCACGCACACGCTCGACGGCGAGCAGGCCCTCGGCCTGGTCCGCACCCGGCACGGCGTCGGCGACGGCTCCGACCTCGGCCGTATCCAGCTCCAGCAGGCCTTCATCAAGGCCCTGGTCGAGCAGGTCAAGCACGTCGGCATCTTCACCAGCCCGAAGAAGCTCTACGACCTCGCCGACACCGCCACCAAGGCCGTGACGACCGACTCCGACCTCGGCTCGGTCAACTCCCTCATGGGCTTCGCCAACGGCCTGAAGAGCATCGGCTCCAGCAACATGCACATGATCACGATGCCGGTCCAGTACGACCCGTCGAACCCGAACCGCGTGATCGTGGAGAAGGTCAAGGCCCAACAGGTCTGGGACGCTCTCAAGAACGACCGCACGATCCCGAAGTCGGCGACTGAGGGAACGGCAAGTGGCGAAGCAAAGGGTGTGGTGAGCGCCCCTTGAGGGGCGCGGGGAACTGCGCGATCAACCCCCACTGGCCCGCACGGGAATACACGACCCGAACCCCCGGTTTTGGGGGATGGCCCCAGTCCTGGCAGACTGGTACGTCGGCCCCGGTTCACGCGACCGCACCCCGCGGAAGCGACCCGGCGCCCTCCCGAAACTAGGAGACACCTTGAAGCGCGACATCCACCCCGAGTACGTCGAGACGCAGGTCAGCTGCACCTGTGGCGCGTCGTTCACCACCCGTAGCACGATCTCCAGCGGCACCATCCGCGCCGAGGTCTGCTCCGAGTGCCACCCGTTCTACACGGGCAAGCAGAAGATCCTCGACACCGGTGGCCGTGTGGCCCGCTTCGAGGCCCGCTTCGGCAAGGCTGCTGCCGGCTCCAAGAAGTAGCTGGCTCCCATTCGCCGGTCCACGGCCGCGCCCTTCTCAGGCGTGCCGGGACCGGCGTTTTTGGTCGCCCGCCTTCCCCCTTCTTCCACGCAGTACAGGAGCCCAAGATGTTCGAGGCCGTCGAGGAACTCGTCGGTGAGCACGCCGACCTGGAGAAGAAGCTCGCCGACCCGTCGGTCCACGCCGACCAGGCCAACGCGCGCAAGCTGAACAAGCGCTATGCGGAGCTCACCCCGATCGTCGCCACGTACCGCTCCTGGAAGCAGACCGGCGACGACATCGAGACGGCGAAGGAATTCGCCGCCGCCGACCCGGACTTCGCCGCCGAGGTCAAGGAGCTGGAGAAGCAGCGCGAGGAGCTGACGGAGAAGCTGCGCCTGCTGCTCGTGCCCCGGGACCCGTCCGACGACAAGGACGTGATCCTCGAGATCAAGGCCGGCGCGGGCGGCGACGAGTCCGCGCTCTTCGCCGGCGACCTGCTGCGCATGTACCTCCGGTACGCCGAGCGCGTCGGCTGGAAGACCGAGATCATCGACGCCACCGAGTCCGAGCTGGGCGGCTACAAGGACGTCCAGGTCGCCGTGAAGACCAAGGGCGGCCAGGGCGCCACCGAGCCCGGGCAGGGCGTGTGGGCCCGGCTGAAGTACGAGGGCGGCGTGCACCGCGTGCAGCGCGTGCCGGCCACCGAGTCCCAGGGCCGTATCCACACCTCCGCGGCCGGTGTCCTGGTCACGCCCGAGGCCGAGGAGGTCGACGTCGAGATCAACCCGAACGACCTCCGCATCGACGTCTACCGCTCCTCGGGACCCGGCGGCCAGTCCGTCAACACCACCGACTCCGCGGTGCGCATCACGCACATTCCGACCGGAGTCGTCGCCTCCTGCCAGAACGAGAAGAGCCAGCTGCAGAACAAGGAGCAGGCGATGCGTATCCTGCGCTCCAGGCTGCTCGCAGCGGCGCAGGAGGAAGCGGAGAAGGAAGCCGCCGACGCCCGCCGCAGCCAGGTCCGCACCGTCGACCGCTCCGAGAAGATCCGCACGTACAACTTCCCGGAGAACCGCATCTCGGACCACCGCGTCGGCTTCAAGGCCTACAACCTGGACCAGGTCCTGGACGGCGACCTCGACGCGGTGATCCAGGCCTGCGTCGACGCGGATTCGGCGGCGAAGCTGGCGGCTGCATAAAGGCACCTGCGCACCACCCAGTACGACACGGAGGAATGCGTGAACCTGCTGCTCGCAGAGGTGGCACAGGCCACCCAGCGGCTGGCCGACGCCGGCGTGCCCTCGCCGCGCACCGACGCGGAGGAGCTCGCCGCGTTCGTGCACGGCGTGAAGCGCAGCCAACTGCACTCCGTGAAGGACTCGGACTTCGACGCCCGCTACTGGGAGGTCATCGCCCGGCGTGAGCAGCGCGAGCCGCTGCAGCACATCACCGGGCGGGCCTACTTCCGCTACCTCGAACTCCAGGTGGGGCCGGGCGTGTTCGTGCCGCGGCCCGAGACCGAGTCCGTGGTCGGATGGGCCATAGACGCCGTACGCGCCATGGACGTCGTGGAGCCCTGCATCGTCGACCTGTGCACCGGCTCCGGCGCCATCGCGCTCGCCCTCGCCCAGGAGGTGCCGCGCTCGCGTGTGCACGCCGTGGAGCTGTCCGAGGAAGCGCTCCAGTGGACCCGCAAGAACGTCGAGGGTTCGCGCGTCGACCTGCGCCAGGGCAACGCCCTCGACGCCTTCCCGGACCTCGACGGCCAGGTCGACCTGGTCATCTCCAACCCGCCGTACATCCCGCTGACCGAATGGGAGTACGTCGCTCCCGAGGCGCGGGACTACGATCCCGAACTCGCCCTGTTCTCGGGGGAGGACGGCCTCGATCTCATCCGCGGTCTGGAACGGACCGCGCACCGGCTCCTGCGCCCGGGCGGTGTCGTCGTCATCGAGCACGCCGACACCCAGGGCGGCCAGGTGCCGTGGATCTTCACGGAGGAGCGGGGCTGGGCCGACGCGGCCGACCACCCGGACCTCAACAACCGCCCCCGGTTCGCGACGGCCCGCAAGGCACTGCCGTGACCGCCCCGACGACCCACTTCCCGATGTACGTGTACTTCGTGTACGAGGAGGCCCGCTAGAGATGGCTCGGCGATACGACACCAACGACGCGACGGACCGCACGACCGGTCTGCGCGAAGCCGCGTCCGCCGTTCGCCGTGGCGAGCTCGTGGTCCTCCCGACCGACACGGTGTACGGCATCGGCGCGGACGCGTTCTCCTCGGAGGCGGTCGCCGACCTGCTGGAGGCCAAGGGCCGGGGCCGCACCATGCCCACCCCCGTGCTGATCGGGTCTCCGAACACGCTCCACGGTCTCGTCACCGACTTCTCCGAGCCGGCCTGGGAGCTCGTCGACGCCTTCTGGCCGGGCGCGCTCACCCTCGTCGCCAAGCACCAGCCGTCCCTGCAGTGGGACCTGGGGGACACCCGGGGCACGGTCGCCATCCGGATGCCGCTGCACCCGGTCGCCATCGAACTGCTGACCGAGGTCGGCCCCATGGCCGTGTCCTCGGCGAACCTGACCGGCCACCCCGCCCCCGAGGACTGCGACGCCGCGCAGGAGATGCTCGGTGACTCGGTCTCCGTCTACCTGGACGGCGGCCCGACCCCCGGCAACGTCCCGTCCTCCATCGTCGACGTCACCGGCACGGTGCCGGTGCTGCTGCGCGAGGGCGCGATCTCGCCGGACGAGCTGCGGAAGGTCGTACCCGACCTCGAGGTGGCGAATTGACGGCCCCTGACGCGGGGCGTGGCATAGGCAACGGGGAAGAGACGGGGAACCTGTTCGAACACGGCGTCCCCATGACCAACTTCCGCATCCTCCACGTCAGCACCGGCAATGTGTGCCGCTCGCCGATCACCGAGCGGCTGACCCGCCATGCCCTGGCGGCCCGGCTCGGCGACCCCCTGTGGGGCGGGCTGATCGTGGAGAGCGCGGGCACCTGGGGCCACGAGGGCGCGCCGATGGAGGCCAACGCGGAGGCGGTCCTCGCGGACTTCGGCGCGGACGCCTCCGGCTTCATGGGCCGTGAACTCCTCGACGAGCACGTCATCATGGCCGACCTCGTCCTGACGGCGACCCGCGACCACCGCGCCCAGGTCATCTCCATGGGTCACTCGGCGGGCCTGCGCACCTTCACCCTGAAGGAGTTCACCCGCCTGGTGAAGGCGATAGACCCCGCGACGCTGCCGCCCCTGGAGGACGGCGTGGTGGCGCGCGCGCGTGCCCTGGTGCGGGCTGCGGCGGCTCTACGCGGGTGGCTCCTGGCCCCGACCGCCGAGGCGGACGAGGTGTACGACCCGTACGGGGCGCCGCTGTCCTTCTTCCGGTCCATCGGTGAGGAGATACACCAGGCGCTGGATCCGGTGGTGACGGCGCTGACAGGGGTGCCCGCGCGCGCTTGACGCCGGACGCGTCGTGTCACATCACTCACCGGGGTACCTGCGAAGGCGTAACAACCGAGCACCTCACCCGTACCGGGCCTACATTGGTCGTACGTCACCGTCGACGCCCCCGGAGCCCATCATGCCGGTCACTCACACCCTCGAGGCCGATGTCCTGCGCCGGCAGGACCCCGAGCTGGCCGAGATCCTGCTCGGTGAGCGCGACCGGCAGTCGACGACGCTGCAGCTCATCGCCGCCGAGAACTTCTCCTCGCCCGCGGTGCTGGCCGCGTTGGGCTCGCCGCTGGCCAACAAGTACGCCGAGGGGTACCCGGGCGCCCGCCACCACGGCGGCTGCGAGATCGTCGACGTCGCCGAGCGCCTCGCCGTGGACCGCGCGAAGGCCCTGTTCGGCGCCGAGCACGCCAACGTGCAGTCGCACTCCGGGTCTTCGGCCGTCCTCGCCGCGTACGCGGCACTCCTGCGGCCCGGCGACACCGTCCTCGCCCTCGGCCTTCCGTACGGCGGCCATCTCACGCACGGCTCGCCCGCCAACTTCTCCGGCCGCTGGTTCGACTTCGTCGGCTACGGCGTCGACGCCGAGACCGGGCTCATCGACTACGACCAGGTGCGCACCCTCGCCCGTACGCACCGCCCCAAGGCGATCGTGTGCGGCTCCATCGCCTACCCCCGGCACATCGACTACGCCCTCTTCCGCGAGATCGCCGACGAGATCGGTGCCTATCTCATCGCCGACGCCGCCCATCCCATGGGACTCATCGCCGGGGGAGCGGCGCCCAGCCCGGTGCCGTACGCCGATGTGGTCTGCGCGACCACGCACAAGGTGCTGCGCGGGCCGCGCGGCGGGATGATCCTGTGCGGCGCCGAACTCGCCGAACGGGTCGACCGGGCCGTCTTCCCCTTCACCCAGGGCGGCGCGCAGATGCACACCATCGCCGCCAAGGCCGTCGCGTTCGGCGAGGCGGCAACACCGGCGTTCAGCTTGTACGCCCATCAGGTGGTCGCCAATGCCCGGACACTGGCGGCGCTGCTGGCCGCGGAGGGCCTGGTGGTCACCACGGGCGGCACGGACACCCATCTGATCACCGCCGACCCGGCGCCCCTCGGCGTCGACGGACGCACCGCGCGCGGCCGCCTCGCCGCGGCCGGAATCGTCCTGGACTGCTGTGCGCTGCCGCACGGGGACGCCCGTGGCCTGCGGCTCGGCACGGCGGCCGTGACCACCCAGGGGATGGGAGAGGAGGAAATGGCCTCGATCGCCTCGCTGCTCGCGGATGTGCTGCGGGGCGGGACCGAGAGCCAGAAGGCGCGTGATCAGGTGCGCGAGCTCACCGGTAGATTTCAGCCGTACACCGGCTGAGCGGGGGTAGACGCACCTGCGTACCACTGGGTGCAGCCTGCGTGCACAGGCACGCGTGCAACCATCGTCGCTACCCGGCAGTCCCCATTCATATGCGTGCGTCGCTAGGGTGTGGGGCTGAGATGGCCAGCGAGACCTGTGGGGAAGCCTGTGCGTGAATACCTGCTGACGCTCTGCATCACGGCCGCGGTGACGTATCTGCTGACAGGGCCGGTACGGAAGTTCGCGATCGTGGCCGGAGCCATGCCGGAGATCAGGGCCCGTGACGTGCACCGGGAGCCCACTCCGCGCCTCGGCGGGATCGCCATGTTCTTCGGCCTGTGCGCGGGCCTGCTGGTCGCGGACCATCTCACCAACCTCAACGAGGTCTTCGAGAAGTCCAACGAACCGCGGGCGCTGCTCTCCGGAGCGGCGCTCATCTGGCTCATCGGCGTCCTGGACGACAAGTTCGAGATCGACGCCCTGATCAAGCTGGGCGGCCAGATGATCGCCGCCGGCGTCATGGTCATGCAGGGTCTGACGATCCTGTGGCTGCCGATCCCGAGCGTGGGCACCGTCGCGCTGACCCAGTGGCAGGGCACCCTGCTGACGGTGGCGCTGGTCGTCATCACCATCAACGCGGTCAACTTCGTCGACGGCCTCGACGGTCTCGCCTCCGGCATGGTGTGCATCGCCGCCGCCGCGTTCTTCATGTACGCCTACCGCATCTGGTACTCGTACGGCATCGAGGCCGCCGCCCCCGCGACGCTGTTCGCGGCCATTCTGATGGGCATGTGCCTCGGCTTCCTGCCGCACAACATGCACCCGGCGCGCATCTTCATGGGCGACTCGGGCTCGATGCTGATCGGGCTGGTGCTGGCCGCGGGCGCGATCTCCATCACGGGGCAGGTCGACCCGGACAGCCTGTTCGGCGGGTCCCAGCGCCAGGCGGTGCACCAGATGGTGCCGGTCTACATCCCCCTGCTGCTGCCGCTGACGATCATCGCGATCCCCGCCGCCGACCTGGTGCTGGCCATCGTGCGCCGCACCTGGCGCGGTCAGTCGCCCTTCGCCGCGGACCGCGGGCATCTGCACCACCGGCTGCTGGAGATCGGGCACTCGCACAGCAGGGCCGTCCTGATCATGTACTTCTGGTCGGCGCTGATCGCCTTCGGCGCCCTCGCCTACTCGGTCAACTCGGCCTCCATGTGGATCGTGCTGGGCATCGTGGTCCTGTGCGCCATCGGTCTGCTGCTCCTCCTGCTGCCGCGCTTCACCCCACGCGCCCCGCGCTGGGCCGAGCACTTCGTGCCGCCGCGCTACCGCCGCCGCAGGGCCGTCGCCGAATCGGCCTCGACTCCCGCGCACGCGGCCGCGGTCGAAGAGGAACAGCGCCCACCGGCCGTGGCCGGTGTGGCAGGGGTCAACGGTGCGACCGCCCTCGGCGCGCGGCCGCGTTTCCTGGACCGGCGCAAGGCCGGTACCCCGCGTTGACCGGGCAAGGTAAGAATCTGACTAGAGCATTGCCAACTCGTGGGGGAGCAAAGTCTCCCAATACCAGACAAGCCGGTTCTGTTTCTGCACAGACGCGCACTGTCACTCTCATGTGTGACAGCAAGCACACCGACTAGGTAAAGACCGCATCAAATAGTTTGTGATACGGTTCACGAGAACCCCGGAGAGAGCTGAAGGACCGTAGTGCGACGGTCCATTGGCCGTGAGTTCCCCTCTCGATCCGGGACTACGCTCGTCCATGACGACACCTGCCCCCCTGTGAAAGCGGAGTTGCCGCCATGCCGTCCAATGACGTCCGGAACCTCTTGCAGACCGCTGTGCCCGCAGCGGCTGCCGGCGCGATCGTCGTCGCCGTCAGCGCTGGGGTCGCCGGCGGCAAGGGTGCGCTCGGCGCGGTGGTCGGCACACTGCTCGCGATCCTGTTCATGGGGATCGGTCTGTATGTCCTGCAGTGGACGGCAAAAACGCTCCCGCAGTTGTTCCAGGCCATGGGGCTGATGCTCTACGTCGCTCAGCTCCTGCTGCTCCTGATCTTCGTCGCCGTCTTCAAGGACACCAACCTCTTCAATGCGAAGACGTTCGCCGTCTCGCTCGTCGTCGCAACTGTCGTGTGGATGGCCGCGCAGGCTCGTGCGCATATGAAAGCCAAGCTTTTCTACATCGACCCCGACTCCGAGAAGAGTGGAAAGTCCGAGAAGACAGGGTCGTCGTCGTGAGGGATAGGGGCGGGATAAAGGCTTGTGGGATCTCCTGCTATCGTCCGGTGCCAACTGCGGCATCGCGGGCGCGGGCATCTGAGCTGACGCCTGATCGATCGCGAGGCTTGATGCCCCCCAGCCGCCCTCACATCCGTAACACCAGTCCAGTGCCGACCCGCGGCTGCGCGCCGCGCCGACACAACGAGGTTGCCGTACCCATGCGTCACGCCGAAGGAGCCCGCGGTGAGTGCTGACCAGACCCAGCTCGCCTTTGACTGGAGTTGTCGGATCATGTCCGACAACGGGTGTGGCTTCCCGGCCCCGGGCCTGAACTCGTTCCTCTTCAAGCCGATCGTCACGGTCGGGGGGTTCGAGTTCAACAAGGTCATGCTCCTTGCCCTCATCACCAGCCTCCTCGTCATCACCTTCTTCGCGGCGGCCTTCGGCAAGGCCAAGGTCGTCCCGGGCAAGCTCCAGATGGTTGCCGAAGCGGGCTACGACTTCGTACGCCGGGGGATCGTCTACGAGACGCTGGGCAAGCGCGAGGGCGAGAAATACGTCCCGCTCATGGTCTCGCTGTTCTTCTTCATCTGGATCATGAACATCTGGTCCGTGATTCCGCTGGCCCAGTTCCCGGTTTCCTCGGTCTTCGCCTTCCCGGTGGTGCTGGCCGCGGTCGTCTACATCACGTGGGTCTCCCTGACCTTCAAGAAGCACGGCTTCGTCGGCTTCTTCAAGAACGTGACGGGCTACGACAAGTCGCTCGGTGGCGTCCTGCCGCTCGTCATGGTCATCGAGTTCTTCTCGAACCTGCTGGTCCGCCCGTTCACGCACGCGGTGCGACTCTTCGCCAACATGTTCGCGGGTCACCTGATGCTGGTGATGTTCACCGTCGCCTCCTGGTACCTGCTGAACAGCTACATGATCCCGGCCGCCGGTGTCTCGTTCGTGATGACCGTGGTCATGATCCTCTTCGAGCTTTTCGTACAGGCCGTCCAGGCGTACGTCTTCGTGCTGCTGGCCTGCTCCTACGTTCAGGGCGCTCTCGCCGAGCATCACTGAGCCGAGTACCACCCGCCCGCACCCCCGAGACGTCCGGTGGCCAACCCCCACCGGTCCAAGAAAGAGAAGGAAGAACCGGCATGTCCGCTCTCCAGACACTTGCTGCTGACACCGTTCACGGCTCGCTCGGCTCCATCGGCTACGGCCTTGCAGCCATCGGCCCCGGCGTCGGCGTCGGCATCATCTTCGGTAACGGCACGCAGGCCCTGGCCCGTCAGCCCGAGGCGGCCGGCCTGATCCGCGCCAACCAGATCCTGGGTTTCGCCTTCTGTGAGGCGCTCGCCCTCATCGGCATCGTCATGCCGTTCGTGTTCGGTACCTGATCCGCCTTACCTGACACGTTCCGACGAAAGGCACTGATGTGATCGCCAACCTGGTAGCGCTCGCGGCCGAGGAGAAGCAGAACCCGCTGATCCCGGCCGGCCCCGAGCTGCTTGTTGGAGCCATCGCCTTCGCCATCGTGTTCTTCTTCTTCTGGAAGAAGCTGCTCCCGAACATCAACAAGGTTCTGGAGGAGCGCCGCGAGGCGATCGAAGGTGGCATCGAGAAGGCCGAGGCCGCTCAGGTCGAAGCCCAGAGCGTCCTCGAGCAGTACAAGGCCCAGCTCGCCGAGGCCCGGCACGAGGCCGCGCGTCTGCGCCAGGAGGCGCAGGAGCAGGGTGCCGCGCTCATCGCCGAGATGCGCGCCGAGGGCCAGCGCCAGCGCGAGGAGATCGTCGCCGCCGGTCACGCGCAGATCGAGGCCGACCGCAAGGCCGCCGCGTCCGCGCTGCGGCAGGACGTCGGTCACCTCGCGACCGAGCTGGCCGGCAAGCTGGTCGGTGAGTCCCTCGAGGACCACGCCCGGCAGAGCCGCGTCATCGACCGCTTCCTCGACGAGCTCGAGGAGAAGGCCGAGGCCACCCGATGAACGGAGCGAGCCGCGAGGCCCTGGCAGCCGCACGCGAGCGTCTCGACGCGCTGACGGACTCCACGTCCGCCGACGCGACGAAGCTCGCCGACGAGCTGGCCGCCGTCACCGCGCTGCTCGACCGCGAGGTGTCGCTGCGTCGGGTCCTGACCGACCCGGCGCAGCCCGGTGAGGCGAAGGCCGAGCTGGCCCGGCGTCTGCTCGGCTCCCAGGTCGGCGGCGCGACTGCCGATCTGGTGTCCGGCATGGTGCGCTCCCGCTGGTCGCAGTCCCGTGACCTGGTGGACGCGCTGGAGGAGCTGGCGGACACCGCCGAGCTCACCGCCGCGCAGAAGAGGGGCGCGCTCGACGACGTGGAGGACGAGCTGTTCCGCTTCGGGCGGATCGTCTCCTCGAACACCGAGCTGCGCGCCGCGCTGACCGACCGCGCCGCCACCACCGCGGCCAAGACCGAGCTGCTGCACCGGCTGCTCGGCGGCCGGGCCGTCCCGTCGACCGAGCGTCTTGTGACGCGCCTTGTGACCGCGCCGCGGGGACGTAGCCTGGAGGCGGGACTGGAGTCCCTGTCCAAGCTGGCCGCCGAGCGCCGGGACCGGCTGGTCGCCGTCGTGACCTCGGCGGTACCGCTGAGCGACACGCAGAAGCAGCGCCTGGGCGCCGCCCTCGCGAAGCTCTACGGCCACACGATGCACCTCAACATCGACGTGGACCCCGAGATTCTCGGCGGGATCCGGGTGCAGGTCGGCGACGAGGTCATCAACGGCTCGATCGCGGACCGCATCGAGGACGCCGGCCGCCGCCTGGCGAGCTGAGCAGCAACTTCATAAGCAGAACAGCAGTACAGCAGTACGTACCTACGGCCCGGTTGGGTCGTGCAGAGGATTCCTGGGGGTCGCCCCCAGACCCCCAAGTTGAAACTTCGGGCCCAACAAGGAGAGCAGGGAACCCAGATGGCGGAGCTCACGATCCGGCCGGAGGAGATCCGGGACGCGCTGGAGAACTTCGTCCAGTCGTACAAGCCGGACGCGGCCTCGCGCGAGGAGGTCGGTACGGTCACCCTTGCCGGCGACGGCATCGCGAAGGTCGAGGGTCTGCCCTCGGCCATGGCCAACGAACTGCTGAAGTTCGAGGACGGCACCCTCGGCCTCGCCCTCAACCTCGAGGAGCGCGAGATCGGTGCCATCGTCCTCGGTGAGTTCAGCGGCATCGAGGAGGGTCAGCCGGTGCAGCGCACCGGTGAGGTGCTCTCCGTGGCAGTCGGCGAGGGCTACCTCGGCCGTGTCGTCGACCCGCTCGGCAACCCGATCGACGGCCTCGGCGAGATCGAGACCACCGGTCGCCGCGCCCTCGAGCTGCAGGCCCCCACGGTCATGCAGCGCAAGTCGGTGCACGAGCCGATGGAGACCGGCTACAAGGCCGTCGACGCGATGACCCCGATCGGCCGCGGCCAGCGCCAGCTGATCATCGGTGACCGACAGACCGGCAAGACCGCCCTGGCCGTCGACACCATCATCAACCAGCGCGACAACTGGCGCTCGGGCGACGTGAACAAGCAGGTCCGCTGCATCTACGTCGCCATCGGCCAGAAGGGCTCGACCATCGCGTCGGTCCGCCGCGCGCTGGAGGAGAACGGCGCGCTCGAGTACACGACCATCGTCGCCGCCCCCGCGTCCGACCCGGCCGGCTTCAAGTACCTGGCGCCGTACACCGGTTCGGCCATCGGTCAGCAGTGGATGTACGAGGGCAAGCACGTCCTCATCATCTTCGACGACCTCTCGAAGCAGGCCGACGCCTACCGCGCCGTGTCGCTGCTGCTGCGCCGTCCGCCGGGCCGCGAGGCCTACCCGGGTGACGTCTTCTACCTGCACTCCCGTCTGCTGGAGCGCTGCGCGAAGCTCTCCGACGACATGGGCAAGGGCTCGATGACGGGTCTGCCGATCGTCGAGACCAAGGCCAACGACGTCTCGGCGTTCATCCCGACCAACGTCATCTCCATCACCGACGGCCAGTGCTTCCTGGAGTCGGACCTGTTCAACGCCGGTCAGCGCCCCGCGCTGAACGTCGGTATCTCCGTCTCCCGAGTCGGTGGTTCCGCGCAGCACAAGGCGATGAAGCAGGTCTCCGGCCGTCTGCGCGTCGACCTCGCCCAGTTCCGCGAGCTGGAGGCGTTCGCCGCCTTCGGTTCCGACCTGGACGCCGCGTCGAAGGCGCAGCTGGAGCGCGGTCAGCGCATGGTCGAGCTGCTGAAGCAGGCCCAGTACCAGCCGATGTCGACCGAGGACCAGGTCGTCTCGGTGTGGGCCGGCACCACCGGCAAGATGGACGACGTCCCGGTCGCCGACATCCGCCGCTTCGAGAAGGAGCTCCTGGAGTACCTGCACCGCAAGGAGCAGGGCCTCATGACCTCCATCCGCGAGGGCGGCAAGCTGTCGGACGACACCCTCACCGCTGTTGCCGACGCGATCGCCGAGTTCAAGAAGCAGTTCGAGACCTCGGACGGCAAGCTTCTCGGCGAGGACGCCCCGGCCGCGGCCAAGTGACGTAAGGAAGGGACCTGACTCATGGGAGCCCAGCTCCGGGTCTACAAGCGTCGCATCCGATCCGTCACCGCGACCAAGAAGATCACCAAGGCGATGGAGATGATCGCCGCCTCGCGCGTCGTCAAGGCGCAGCGCAAGGTGGCGGCCTCCACGCCGTACGCGCAGGAACTGACGCGTGCGGTCACGGCGGTCGGTACCGGCTCGAACACGAAGCACCCGCTGACCACGCAGGCCGAGACGGTCACGCGGTCCGCGGTGCTGCTCCTCACGAGCGACCGTGGTCTCGCCGGTGCCTTCAACTCCAACGCCATCAAGGCCGCGGAGCAGTTGACCGCGCGTCTCGAGGCCGCGGGCCAGGAGGTCGACACGTACATCGTCGGCCGCCGGGGCCTCGCCCACTACAACTTCCGCGAGCGCAAGGTCGTGGAGTCGTGGTCGGGCTTCACCGACGAGCCGACGTACGCGGACGCCAAGAAGGTCGCGGCCCCGTTGATCGAGGCCATCGAGACCGAGACGGCCGAGGGCGGCGTGGATGAGCTCCACATCGTCTTCACCGAGTTCGTGTCGATGATGACGCAGACGGCGCTCGACGACCGTCTGCTGCCGCTCAGCCTCGAAGAGGTGGCGAAGGAAGCAACCCCCCAGGGCGAGATCCTTCCGCTGTACGACTTCGAGCCCTCGGCGGAGGACGTCCTCGACGCCCTGCTGCCGCGCTACGTGGAGAGCCGTATCTACAACGCGCTGCTCCAGTCGGCCGCCTCCAAGCACGCCGCCACGCGGCGCGCGATGAAGTCGGCCACCGACAACGCGGGCGAGCTGATCACCACGCTCTCCCGACTTGCCAACGCGGCCCGCCAGGCCGAAATCACCCAGGAAATCAGCGAGATCGTCGGTGGCTCCGCAGCCCTGGCCGACGCGACCGCGGGGAGTGACAGGTAATGACGACGACAGTTGAGACGGCCGTTGCCACGGGCCGCGTCGCCCGGGTCATCGGCCCGGTCGTCGACGTGGAGTTCCCCGTCGACGCGATGCCCGACATCTACAACGCTCTGCACGTCGAGGTCCTCGACCCGGCGAAGGAGGGCGAGAAGAAGACGCTGACCCTGGAGGTCGCCCAGCACCTGGGTGACGGCCTGGTCCGCACCATCTCCATGCAGCCCACCGACGGTCTGGTCCGCCAGGCCGCCGTCACCGACACCGGCAACTCCATCACGGTGCCCGTCGGTGACTTCACCAAGGGCAAGGTGTTCAACACCCTCGGTGAGGTGCTGAACGTCGACGAGAAGTACGACGGCGAGCGCTGGGGCATCCACCGCAAGGCCCCGAACTTCGACGAGCTCGAGTCGAAGACCGAGATGTTCGAGACCGGCGTCAAGGTCATCGACCTGCTGACCCCGTACGTCAAGGGCGGCAAGATCGGTCTGTTCGGCGGCGCCGGCGTCGGCAAGACGGTGCTCATCCAGGAGATGATCTACCGCGTCGCCAACAACCACGACGGTGTCTCCGTGTTCGCCGGTGTCGGCGAGCGCACCCGTGAGGGCAACGACCTCATCGAGGAGATGTCCGACTCGGGCGTCATCGACAAGACCGCGCTGGTCTTCGGTCAGATGGACGAGCCCCCGGGCACCCGTCTGCGCGTGGCCCTCGCGGGTCTGACCATGGCGGAGTACTTCCGCGATGTGCAGAAGCAGGACGTGCTGTTCTTCATCGACAACATCTTCCGCTTCACCCAGGCCGGTTCCGAGGTCTCCACGCTGCTCGGCCGTATGCCCTCCGCGGTGGGCTACCAGCCGAACCTGGCCGACGAGATGGGTCTCCTCCAGGAGCGCATCACCTCGACCCGTGGTCACTCGATCACCTCGATGCAGGCGATCTACGTCCCCGCGGACGACCTGACCGACCCGGCCCCGGCCACCACCTTCGCCCACCTCGACGCGACGACGGTTCTGTCCCGTCCGATCTCGGAGAAGGGCATCTACCCGGCCGTGGACCCGCTGGACTCCACGTCCCGCATCCTGGACCCGCGCTACATCGCGCAGGACCACTACGACGCCGCCATGCGCGTCAAGACGATCCTGCAGAAGTACAAGGACCTCCAGGACATCATCGCGATCCTCGGTATCGACGAGCTCGGCGAGGAGGACAAGCTCGTCGTCCACCGTGCCCGTCGCGTGGAGCGCTTCCTGTCCCAGAACACCCACGTCGCCAAGCAGTTCACCGGCGTCGACGGGTCGGACGTCCCGCTGGACGAGTCGATCGCGGCCTTCAACGCGATCTGCGACGGCGAGTACGACCACTTCCCGGAGCAGGCGTTCTTCATGTGCGGTGGCATCGAGGACCTCAAGGCCAACGCCAAGGAGCTGGGCGTCTCCTGAACTCCCTGAGTTCGTAAGAGGGGGCGGGGTACGTCCCGCCCCCTCTTTCACGCCCATTAGACTTGTAACCAACACCCGGCAGGAGACGCCGGGTGGTGACCCGAGGAGCCACCTTGGCTGCTGAGCTGCACGTCGCGCTGGTCGCGGCCGACCGAGAGGTCTGGTCCGGCGAGGCCACCCTGGTCGTCGCGCGCACCACGTCCGGCGACATCGGCGTCATGCCCGGTCACCAGCCGCTGCTCGGTGTGCTGGAGTCGGGCCCGGTGACCATCCGTACGAGTGAAGGTGGAACGGTCGTCGCCGCGGTGCACGGCGGTTTCATCTCGTTCGCGGACAACAAGCTGTCGCTGCTGGCCGAGATCGCCGAGCTGTCGGACGAGATCGATGTCCAGCGCGTGGAGCGCGAGCTGGAGCGCGCGAAGGCGGAGGGTGACGCCGCCGCCGAGCGTCGCGCCGATGTTCGACTGCGCGCGGCGGCGACGAGCTGAGCCCGCGCGGAGCTGTATGAATTCACTCAGCCGCGGTCGGCACCGGAGCAATCCGGAGCCGACCGCGGCTGAGGCAGATATAGGTGTTTTTTCCGTTCCGTTACCTATTTTCGGTACCTAGGAGACGAGGAGGTCGGTGTCGATGGTCCTCGCTCTGACTGTGTGCGGAGTCGTGGTCGCCCTGGTGGTGCTGGGGCTGTTCGTCTTCGGCCTGCGCCGCAGACTCATCCAGCGCTCCGGGGGCACCTTCGACTGTTCGCTGCGCTGGGACGTCCCCGAGAAGACGGACACGAGCGGAAAAGGCTGGAGCTACGGAGTCGCCCGCTACAACGGCGACCGCATCGAGTGGTACCGCGTCTTCTCCTACGCCTATCGTCCGCGCCGCATCCTGGAACGCGCCGCGATCGAGGTCGCCGGCCGTCGCCTCCCCGAGGGCGAGGAGGAGCTGGCGCTGCTCTCCGACGCGGTGATCCTCACCTGTCTGCACCGGGGCACGCGTCTCGAACTCGCGATGAGCGAAGACGCGCTGACCGGGTTCCTCGCGTGGCTGGAGGCAGCTCCGCCCGGGCAACGGGTAAATGTCGCCTAATTCCCAGCCGGTTGAATGAGGGTGCCCCCGGACGAAGCCTGGGGGAGCGTCAACGTGGCCTGACAGACCGGGTGTTGGGTGTCGTCGGCGACCCACTGCCACCCGCCGTTCTGCGCACAGAGAAGCCCGCCGCGGACGGGCTCGTGGACCGTCCGCGGCGGGTGCGGGGCGAGGCTCGGACGATCAGCTCAGCCCGCTGCTGATGGCGCTCACCAGCTCACCGTTGCTGGTGTCGCCGCTGAACTCCCAGAAGAACGCGCCGCCGAGACCCTGGGACTTGGCCCAGCTCATCTTCCCGGCGATGGTCGACGGGGTGTCGTACGACCACCAGTTGCTGCCGCAGTGCGCGTACGCCGTGCCGGCGACGGTGCCGGTGGCCGGGCAGGACGTCTTGAGCACCTTGTAGTCCTCGATGCCCTGCTCGTACGTGCCCGCGGCCGGGCCCGTCGCGGTGCCGCCGGGGGCGTCCTGGGTCACGCCGGTCCAGCCGCGCCCGTAGAAGCCGATGCCGATCAGCAGCTTGCTCGCGGGGACGCCGGCCGCCTTGTACTTGGCCATCGCGTCGGCCGTGGTGAACCCGGCCTTCGGGATGCCGCTGTACGAGGTGAGCGGGGAGTGCGGGGCGGTCGGGCCCTGGGCGTCCCAGGCGCCGAAGAAGTCGTACGTCATCACGTTGTACCAGTTGACGTACTGTGCGGCGCCCGCGTAGTCGGCGGCCTCGATCTTGCCGCCGGACGAGCCGTCCGCGGTGACCGCGGCCGTGACCAGCGCGCCGGAGCCGAACTTGGCGCGCAGCGCCGACATCACGTTCTTGAAGGCCGCCGCGCCGCTGGTGTCGCAGGACAGGCCGCAGGCGTTCGGGTACTCCCAGTCGATGTCGATGCCGTCGAACACGTCGGCCCAGCGCGGATCCTTGACCAGGTTGTAGCAGGAGTTCGCGAAGGCGGTCGGGTTGGCCGCCGCCTGCCCGAAGCCGCCGGACCAGGTCCAGCCGCCGAAGGACCACAGGACCTTGATGTTCGGGTACTTGGCCTTCAGCTCACGGAGCTGGTTGAAGTTGCCGCGCAGCGGCTGGTCCCAGGTGTCGGCGACCCCGCTGACGGACTGGTCGGCGGTGAAGGCCTTGTCGTAGTCGGCGTAGGAGTCGCCGATCGCGCACTGGCCGTTCGTGACGTTGCCGAAGGCGTAGTTGATGTGCGTGATCTTCGCGGCGGAGCCCGAGGTCACCAGGTTCTTGACGTTGTAGTTGCGGCCGTAGATGCCCCACTCGGTGAAGTAGCCGAGCTTGACCGTGGAGCCGGAGGTCGGGGGAGTGGTCGTGCCGCCCGTGGTGTGCACGGCCACCGAGCCGCTGACCGGGCCGGTCTGGCCCGCGGTGTCACGGGCCTGGACGGTGTAGGAGTAGTCGCTGCCGGCGGTCAGGCCGGTGTCGGTGTACGAGGTCGTGGTGACCGTCGAGACGACCTTGCCGTCGCGCAGGACGTCGTAGTTCTTGATGCCCTTGTCGTCGGTGGCCGCGCTCCAGGACAGCTTCACCGAGGTGTCGGTGATGGAGGAGGCGGTCGGGGTGCCCGGCGCGGAGGGGGCCGCGTCGCCCGGGACCGTCGCGCCGTCACAACTGTCGCCGTTCAGCTTGCAGTTGGAGGGTGAGCCCGAGCCCGCTCCGTTGAAGCCGAAGGAGACGGAGGCGCCCGGGGCTATGGAGCCGTTGTAGGACTTGTTCTTGGCGGTCCAGTGGGTGCCGGAGGACGTGACGTCCGCGTCCCAGGCCGAGGTGACGGACGTACCGGAGGGGAAGTCCCACTCGACCGTCCAGGAGCTGATGGCGGTGGTGCCGGTGTTCTTCACCGTCCACTTGCCTTCGAAGCCGGTGCCCCAGTCCTGGGTCTTGGCGTAGGTCGCCGTCGCGGTGGTCGCGGCCTGGGCGGGGCTTGCGAGGCCGACGAGGCCGGCCAGCGGCAGCAACAGGGTCGCGAAGCCTGCCGCGGCTCTGTGTCCGAAGCGCATGGTGCGCCTCCTATGGGGAGTTGGGGGGCATGACTGAGCCTTCACGCCCACAGTGCCGCGAGAATAGAAAGGTCTGGACCATCGGTCAATAGGTCTGGACCACTCTGGGGCGACCGTGCTAGATCCCCAACTCCTGGGCCAGCACGGCCGCTTGGACCCGGCTGCGCAGCTCCAGCTTCCCGAGGAGGCGGCTGACGTGCGTCTTCGCCGTCGCCTCCGCCATGTCGAGGCGGGCCGCGACGGCGGCGTTGGACAGACCCTCGCCCAGGCAGGACAGCACCTCGCGTTCACGGCGGGTGAGGCTGTCGAGGACGGCGGGATCGGCCGTGGGTTCGCGTACGGACCTGGTGGCGAACTCGGCGATCAGGCGGCGGGTGACTGCCGGGGCGATCAGCCCCTCCCCGCGCGCCACGGTCCGTACCGCCTCCAGCAGGTCCTTCGCCTCCGTGTTCTTGAGCAGGAAACCGGCGGCGCCGGCGCGCAGTGCCCCGAAGACGTACTCGTCGAGGTCGAAGGTGGTGAGGACGAGGACGTCGGCCAGCCCCTCCCCGACGACCTGCCGGGTCGCCGACACTCCGTCCAGACGAGGCATCTGGATGTCCATCAGTACGAGATCCGGCCGCAACTCCCGTGCCAGCGCCACGGCCTGTTCCCCGTCCGCGGCCTCTCCGACCACCTCGATGTCGGGTGCGCTGCCCAGGATGAGGACCAGTCCGGCGCGGACGGCGGACTGGTCCTCGGCGACGAGGACGCGGATCATTCGGAGTCTCCTTCGGGCAGGGGGAGCGTGGCGTGTACGGTCCACAGCGCGCCGTCGGGTCCCGCCTCGAAGGTGCCGCCCAGCAGCCCTGCCCGCTCCCGCATGCCGACCAGTCCGGCACCGGAGCCGGGTGCGCGCGGGCCGTCCCGATGGCCGTACGGGCTGGTCACCCGGACGTCGAGGGCGCCGTCCCGCTGTGCGAGCGCGACGGTGACGCGTCCGGGGCCGGCGTGCTTGAGGGCGTTGGTCAGGGACTCCTGGACGATGCGGTAGGCGGCGAGTTCGACCGGTGCGGGGACCTTGCCGTGGTCGGTGTCGAGGCCGATGTCGAGGCCGTTGGCGCGGGCGCCGTCGACGAGCGCGGTGAGGCCGTCGAGGGTCGGGACCGCGCTCGGCTCACCGTCGCCGTCGCGCAGGATGCCGATCAGTCGCCGCATCTCCGCGAGCCCCTCGACGCTGTTCTCGCGGATGACGGAGAGGGCCTGTCTCGACGTGCCGGGATCGTCGATGGACAGTGCGGCCGTGGAGTGGGTGGCGATCGCGGAGAGATGGTTGGCGACCATGTCGTGCAACTCCCTTGCCATCCGGGCCCGTTCGGCAATGACCGCCTGGCTGCGGTCCATCTCGGCGAGCAGCGCGGTCTGTTCGGCGCGCAGCCGCTCGGCGTCGGCGGTGTCACGGTGGTCGCGCACGACCCAGCCCGTCGCCGCGGGCGCCAGGGTGACGAGCGCGACGCCCGCCCCGATGAGCAGGGCCTGCGGTACGCGCCAGGCCACGTACGGGACGACGGTTCCGATCACCGTGAGCAGGCCGGTGATCCAGGTGATGCGGCGGGCCGAGGCGAGCGTGCCGTACAGGACGGCCGCATAGACGAGGTCCGTGAACATCACGATGGTGGCGAGGTTCCCGCGGGTCACCAGGTCCGCGGTGATCGCGACCGTGCCGACGAGCAGGGCGGTGCGCGGGCGGGTGCGGCGCAGCAGTTCGCAGGCCGCGGTGACGACGAGCGGCACGAGGACCGCCCAGCGGGCGTCGACCACGGCGATCGGGTCGTCCGCCGTGCGGCTGTAGAGGCCGACGGCACAGAGCAGCAGCCCTCCGACCAGTCCGCCCACGGCGATGAGGACGTCGTCGCGGTGCGGGCGGGTGAGTCGTGCGGCCATGGCTCCATCCAACACGCCCCGCGCACCGCCTGCGTGCTTCCGGGGGAGGGTCCCGAACTGCATCTTTCGATGTACGGCGGCTTCGTCATCGCCGACGACGAAAGCCGCCGGCCCGGTCGGGAGCCTGGAAGGGTGACCGAGAGGAGCCAACCGTGGTCGTCACGCTGATCATCGCCTGCGAGGTCGGGTTCTGGGTGCTGCTCGTCGCCGGGCTGGCCGTCCGCTACCTGCTGAAGTGGCGCCGGACGAGCGTGGCGCTGCTGCTGTGCGAGCCGCTGCTGGAGGTCGTGCTGTTCGTCGTCACGGCCGTCGACCTGAAAAACGGGGCGAAGCCCGGCTGGGAGCACGGACTGGCCGCCCTCTACATCGGCTTCACCATCGCCTACGGCCACTCCACGATCCGGTGGCTCGACGGGCACGCGGCGCATCGCCTCGCCGGGGCACCGAAACCGCCAAGGCCCCCGCGCTACGGCCTGCCCCGGGCCCGCCACGAGGGCGTCCTGTGGCTGCGCACGCTGCTGGCCGCCGCCGTCGCTCTCGCCCTGCTCCAGGGTGCGATCTGGTACGTCGGCGACGGCGACACCTCGTCCCTGCGCTCCTGCCAGTGGACGGCGCTGCGGATTGTCGTCATCCACGGGCTGATCGCGCTGACCTATCTGCTCTGGCCCAAGAAGGCCCCGGCGTCGACGCCCTGAGGGTCGTACCCTGACCGAACGCCGAGGGGAGGGGTGCATGACCGAGAAGGGCAGTCCCGGAGCCGTACTGGTCGTCGACGACGACCCGGCCATCCGCCGTTCGCTGGAACGCGGACTGCGGCTGAGCGGCTTCCGGGTGCGTACCGCGGACGGCGGCCGGGAGGCGCTCGCGGTCGTCGAGGAGACGCCCCCGGACGTGCTCGTCCTCGATGTGTCGATGCCCGGCATGAGCGGTATCGAGGTGTGCGAACGGCTTCGCGAGGACGGCCGGGATCTTCCCGTCCTGATGCTCTCGGCGCTCGACGAGACCGCCGACCGTATCGCCGGGCTGCAGGCGGGCGGCGACGACTACCTGGTCAAGCCGTTCGCCCTGCAGGAACTGGTGCTGCGGCTGCGCGCGCTCCTGCGGCGAAGGCCGCCCGCGGGCGAGGTGCTGCGGGTGGCCGGCCTGGTGATCGACCCGGCGGCCCGCACCGCCGAGCGGGACGGCCGGCCGCTGGAGCTGACCCGCCGCGAGTTCGAACTCCTCGAAGTCCTCGCCCGCAACGCCGGGTTGGTCCTCACCCGGGACCAGCTGCTGGAACGCGTGTGGGGTTACGACTTCGACGTGCGCACCGACGCCGTCGACACGTTCGTCAGCTATCTGCGGCGCAAGCTGGAGGCGGACGGGCGGGCCAGGCTGGTGCACACCGTGCGCGGGGTGGGGTTCGTGCTGCGGGACGAGTCGTCGTGAGGCTCTCCACTCGCATCGGGCTAGCCGTCGGAGTCACCGTGCCGCTGCTCGTGCTGGCCTCTGGCTGGCTGCTGCTGCAGCTGGTCAACCACGATCTGCACGGCGCCGAGGACGACCATCTGCGGACCCGCGCCACAGCCGTCGCCCAGGACGCCCGTGCTCTGCTGAGGGCCAGCGCCAACAACCGGCCCAAGGCCGCCGACAACAGGGAACGGCTCCTCTACAGCGCCGCCCTCGACGTGGGCGTACGCGTCATCGGACCGGACGCCACCTTCAGCGGCGGCCCGCAGCCGGACGCCTCGGTGCCGCTCCCGGCGCGCGCGACCAGGCCGGTCACGGTCCGCGACGGCGGCACCAGCTGGCGTGCGCTGTCCGTGCCGATCACCACCGCCCGCGGCTCCGGCACCCTCTGGGTCTTCTCGCCCAACGCAGCCGACCAGGCCCAACTCCGTCTCGTACGGCGCCGCGTGGTGGTGACCTCCGTGCTCGCGGCACCCCTGGCCGGCCTGCTCGCCTGGGGTATCGCCACCGGCGCGAGCGGTCCCTTGCGGCGGCTGGGCCGCCGTACCGCCGGACTCGACCCGCGCACCAGCTCGGCCCGGCTGCCCGAGGAGCCGAGCGGGGTCACCGAGGTCGACGAACTGGCCGCCACCCTGCGCACGGTCCTCGCCCGCTACGACGAACAGGCCGCTCGTACCGCGGAGGCGCTGGACACGGCCCGTTCCTTCTCCGCGGCCGCCTCGCACGAACTGCGCACCCCGCTGATGAGCATGGGCACCAACCTCGACATCCTCGCCGCCCACCCCGACCTCCCCGAGCCCGACCGCACCGAGGTCCTCACCGACCTGCGCCATGAACACGCCCGGCTGCTCGGCCTGTTGGTGATGCTGCGGGAACTCGGGCGCGGCGACCTGGTGGAGGCGGAGGCGCTGCGGACGGTGGACCTCGCCGAGGTGGCGGATGCGGCGGTCGCCGAGGCCCGACGCCGCGCGCCCGACGCGGGCATCATGCTGGATGCGGCACCCGGGCTCACCGTCCACGGCTGGGAACCCGGTCTACGGCTCCTCCTCGACAACCTGCTGGCCAATGCCCTCGCCCACGGCCGGGACGAGGACGACCGGGCGAGTGTGGAAGTCGGAGTGCGGGGAGCGGGCGAGCAGGTCGTGATCACCGTCGACGACCGCGGGCCGGGCGTGCCCTTCGAGGAGCGCGGCCGGATCTTCGAACGGTTCGCCCGCGGGCCCGGCAGTTCGGGCTCCGGTCTGGGCCTGACGCTGGTCGCGCAGCAGACGGCGCTCCACCAGGGCACGGTCACGGTCGCCGACGGCCCGGCCGGCGTCGGCACCCGCTTCGAGGTACGGCTGCCGAGAGCCGCTCGCACCCTGCCCGCCCACCGCGACTGGCTGATCGGCACAGCAGGGACAAACCGGTCACAGAGTTTCCCCAAAGACGCTCCCTAGCCTCCACCGGGAGCGGACGGACGAAGGGGGCCGTCCGCGGAACGGAGGCTCACGATGTACGTACGACGAAGGCGGCGCACCCTCCTCGTGGGGCTGGCCGCCGCGGCACTGCTGGCGACCGGCACCGGCGCGGCGACGGCCGCCGGCACGACCACACCCGCCCCCGCCGCCACGCCGACCGGTGATGGCGCGAAGGCTCTTTGCAAGCGGGCGCCGAAGATCGACCACCGCATCGACCGCGCACTGAAGCGGCTGAACGCGGGCGCGGACAGGCGCGGCTCGATCGCGCGCCTGCAGCAGCGCGTGGACAACGCCGAGGCGGCCGGTCACGACGAGATCGCCACGTATCTCCAGGACCGGCTGACCTTCCGCAAGTCCCTGGTGACGACCTTGCGGCAACGGCAGAAGGACCTGGCCGACGTCCGGACCTGGTGCAAGGACAACAACGAGGGCGCGAGCTGATGCGTCCGAAGACCGCGGCCGCCTCGCTCGCCGTCCTCGCGGCACTCACCGCGGGCTGCACCCACACAGGCGGCACGGCGTCGCAGCAGGCACCGGCCACCCCGTCCGGCTACTCGGAGATGCAGAAGAAGGTGGCCGCCGCCGAGTCCGCGGTCGCCCGCGCCGACCAGGACGCGGCTCGGGACAACTCGGACCGCTGAGAAGAGGGGGGAAGGGCGGGGAGCGCTGTGGCTCAGCGTTCCCCGCCCGGCACCCACAGCACGTCCCCGACGTTCTTGTTGGCCGTACGGGCGAGGATGAACAGCAGATCCGACAGGCGGTTCAGATAGGTCGCCGTCAGCGGGTTCATGACCTCTCCGTGCACTTCCAGCGCGGCCCAGGTCGAGCGCTCGGCCCGCCGTACGACCGTGCAGGCCTGGTGCAGCAGGGCGGCCCCCGGCGTACCGCCCGGCAGGATGAAGGACCGCAGCTTCTCCAGCCGCTCGTTGAAGCGGTCGCAGTCCGCCTCCAGCTTGTCGACGTAGAACTGCTCGACCCGCAGCGGCGGGAACTCCGGGTTCTCGACGACCGGCGTGGACAGGTCCGCACCCACGTCGAACAGGTCGTTCTGGACACGGGTGAGGACCTTGACGATCTCCTCCTCAAGACCGCCCAGCGCGATCGCCGTACCGATCACCGCGTTCGCCTCGTTGGCGTCCGCGTACGCGGAGATCCGCAGATCGGTCTTGGCGACCCGGCTCATGTCGCCGAGGGCGGTCGTGCCCTGGTCGCCGGTCCTGGTGTAGATGCGCGTCAGATTGACCATGTGACCAGCGTAGTTACGCTCCGGCCGTCCGGAACACGCGTGTGCCCACTGTCACGGCCAGTCCTGCGAGGGCGAGGGCCATCAGCACCCCGTAGAGCATGTGATCCGTCGCGTACGCCCCGACATAGGCGTCTCGCACCGCGTCCACCAGATAGCGGAACGGCATGAAGTGCGAGAGCACGTCGAGCCAGACCGGGGCCAGGGACATGGGCAGCATCAGTCCGGACAGCAGCATCGACGGCATGGTCATGGCGTTGATCAGCGGCCCGAACTCCTGCGGGGTGTGGACCTTCATCGCCAACGCGTACGACAGCGAGCCGAGCGAGACGGTGAGCAGGGCGACGAACCCGAAGCCGATCAGGATCCCGGCGAGCGGCGCCCGCAGCCCCATCGCCACGGCCGCGACCACCAGCAGCACCGCCTGGAAGACGAACACCGTGGCCTCGCGCAGCACACGGCCCAGCAGGAGCGCGAGGCGGCTGACCGGGGTCACTCGCATCCGCTCGACCACCCCCTGGCCCTGCTCGATGATGATCGAGAACCCCGCGAACGAGGCGCCGAAAAGCCCGAGTTGAAGCAGCAGCCCCGGCACCAGCAGCTGCCAGGAACTGCCCCGCCCGCCGAGCGGCAGGCCCGTCAGCAGCGGTCCGAAGAAGAGGAGATAGAGCAGCGGCATCAGCAGGCCGAAGAGCAGCGCGAAGCGGGAACGCAGGGACTGGCGGAGGTAGCGGCCGTAGATCAGTGCGGTGTCGTGAAGCAGCATCGGGTTCCTATACGGCTACGGGGGCGGCGTCGGCCGGGGAGGGATCGCGGCCGGTGATGGAGAGGAAGGTGTCCTGGAGCGTCGCGTCGATCGAGCCGCCGTACTGCAGCTTCAGCGCGCTCGGCGTGCCCTCCGCCGCCACCACCCCCTTGTCGACGATCACCAGACGGTCGGAGAGGGCGTCGGCCTCGTCCAGGTAATGGGTGGTCAGGAAGACCGTGGTGCCGTGCTCGTCGCGCAGGCCGCGGATCAGGTCCCACAGGTCGGCGCGGCTGCCGGGGTCCAGCCCGGTCGTCGGCTCGTCGAGGAACAGGACCTTCGGGCGGTGGGTGAGGGCCATCGCTATGTCGAGGCGGCGCCGCTGGCCGCCGGAGAGCGCGGACGTCTTGCGGTCGAGGAGCTCGGTGAGGCCTAGGTCGCGGGCCAACTCCTCCGCGCGTGCGATCGCCTGGGGCTTCGGCAGGCGGTAGAGGCGGCCCTGGGTGACCAGTTCCTCCCGCACGCTGATCTGCGCGTCGACCCCGCCGGACTGGGCGACGTAACCGCAGGCCTTCCGTACGCCCGCGGGGTCGGCGGCGAGGTCGTGGCCTGCGACGGTGGCCGCGCCGCCAGTCGGGGCGAGCAGCGTCGTGAGCATGCGCAGGGTGGTGGTCTTGCCGGCCCCGTTCGGCCCGAGGAAGCCGAGGATCTCGCCCTCGCGGACGGTGAGGTCGATACCGCGGACGGCCTCGACGGGGCCGCGTTTGGTCTGGAAGGTGCGGGCCAGTCCGGCCGCGCTGATGACTGCCATGCCCTACAGAAAAACAGGGGATCACCAATTTTGCAATGTCCCCAAGTTTTCAGTGGGCCCAGCGAAAGCTAGGATTCGGACATGGCAGAGGGGCTCAGGGAGCGGAAGAAGCGGCAGACCCGGCAGTACATCTCGGACGTCGCCACCGGGCTGTTCGTCGAGCGCGGCTTCGACGCGGTCACCGTCGCGGAGATCGCCGAGGCCGCGAACGTCTCCGTCAACACCGTCTACAACTACTTCCCGGCGAAAGAGGACCTCTTCTTCGACCGATCCGTCGGCATGGTCGACCGGATGGCCCGCTGGGTCCGGGGCCGGAACAAGGGGGAGTCCGCCGCGGCCGCCGTGCTGCGGGAGCTGCGTGAGGAGGTGGAGGCGGTCTCACCGAGGGTCGGGCTGATCCCGGGGTACGCCACCTTCATGCGCGTCATCGAGAACGCACCCGCCCTTCGCTCCCGGCTGTGGGCGATCGGGCAGGAGGTTCAGGCCAATCTCGAACAGGCTCTGCGCGAGGACACCGGCGCGGGAGACGACGACCCCATGCCGCATCTGATCGCAGGTCAGCTCAGCTGGGTGCACAGCTGTGTGATGGGCGTCATCGGCCGCGAGATGGTCAAGGGGCGCAACCCGGGCGAAGTATCACGAGAGGTGCTGGTCCTCCTCGACGACATCGAGGAGCTGTTGGGCGAGAAGGTGCTCAACTACGCCGTCCGAGGCACGGAATGACCCGCCCCGGTGTGATGTCCGTCAGATGAGACGTGACGCGCATTACTTACCGGTCACACAGCACCTCACGGGCGCTAAGGTCCGCCGAAGAGGCAGACATAAACGGTGTGTAAGGCGTTTCAAAGGGGAGTCGTAAACGTGGCACGGAAGCTCGCCGTCATCGGCGCCGGCTTGATGGGTTCCGGCATCGCCCAGGTCTCCGCCCAGGCGGGCTGGGACGTGGTCCTTCGCGACGTCACCGACGAAGCGCTGAAGCGTGGCACCGACGGCATCAAGGCCTCGTACGACAAGTTCGTCAGCAAGGGGAAGCTGGAGGCGCACGACGCCGACGCCGCCCTCGGCCGCATCACCGCGACCACCGACCTGGACGCCGCCGCCGACGCGGACGTCGTCGTCGAGGCCGTCTTCGAGAAACTGGAAGTCAAGCACGAGATCTTCCGGGCGCTCGACAAGATCGTCCGCCCGGACACCGTGCTCGCCTCCAACACCTCCGCGATCCCGATCACCAAGATCGCGGCGGCCACCGAGCACCCCGAGCGGGTCGTCGGCGTCCACTTCTTCTCGCCGGTGCCGATGATGCAGCTCGTCGAACTCGTCCGCGGCTACAAGACGAGCGACGAAGCCCTCGCCACCGCGCGGGAGTTCGCCGAGTCCGTCGGCAAGACCTGCATCGTCGTCAACCGCGACGTGGCGGGCTTCGTGACGACCCGTCTCATCTCCGCCCTCGTCGTCGAGGCGACCAAGCTCTACGAGTCGGGCGTGGCGAGCGCCGAGGACATCGACCTCGCCTGCAAGCTGGGCTTCGGCCACGCGATGGGACCGCTCGCCACGGCGGACCTGACCGGCGTCGACATCCTGCTGCACGCCACCAGCAACATCTACACCGAGTCGCAGGACGAGAAGTTCGCGCCGCCGGAGCTGATGCGCCGGATGGTTGACGCCGGTGACATCGGGCGCAAGAGCGGGCAGGGCTTCTACACGTACTGACACATCAGTACGTACAGCCACTGAAACCGCACAGGCCCCGCGGGTATCACCCGCGGGGGTGAATTCGGTATCGGTTCGCTTACAGACGGCAACCTGGTCGCCGCTGAAGCAGTCAGACGTTGCACAGCCACCGTCACGGAGTACGTCACCGCACTCTCGGGGAGCGCATATGTACATCAGGGGCGACCACGCCGAGCTGGTCGTCGGGGGCCGCCTCGACGTCCGCAGCGCGGCGGACGCCCGTACGGTCCTGCACTCGGCCGTCGACGACGGAGTCGGCGACCTGGTGCTGGACCTGTCCGAACTGGACTCCTGGGACGCCACCGGACTCGGGGTGATCATGGGCGTCCACCGGCGGGCCGGCCGCTGCGGCCGGCGCCTGGTGCTGCGCGACGTTCCGCCGCAGATGCAGCGTCTGCTGGTGGCCACCCGGCTGCACCGGATCCTGGCGATCGAGGGCGGCATCGGGGTGGAGTCACTGCCCCGCGTGTGACCCGTCAGTGTGATCCTCACGAGACTGTGACGTCTCGCACGGCGCGGTACTCCGGACTGTCGTAGATACTGAGCGAAGGTTTAGGGTTCGGTCGCCCGCTGCCTGACATCCCTGCAAGCGGGTCCGGACCAGAAGCGACAGCGCGGTGTGCAGCAAGGCCGGGAGGGGCTCGAGGCACACACGACGCTTTTGGGGGGCTTGAACCTATGGACCCGAACACGCAGGGACCCGAGGAGTACGGCCATGAAGGCGACGGCAGCGCGCCGCGCCAGCGCCCGCCCAGGGACCCTCTCACACCCGACTTCGGCCAGCACTCGCCCGCACTCGCGCGCACGGTGCAGCTCGTCACGGGCGACTACCTGCTCACCGTCAACCCCGTCGACGGCAGTGAGATAGAGGCCTGCCCGCCGGGCGAGCGCCCGGGGCGGCCCGAGAAGTTCACGGCGGCCGAGCGTGCCGAGGTGAACCGCGCGGCCAAGCCGCCCGTCCCGCCGGGACCGGCCCGGCCCTCGCTGCACCTCCTCGAACGCCAGGACGAGCGCGAGCGGCTGGTCCGGCTGCTGGCCCGCGGCCGTTCCGTGCGCCTCACCGGCCCCGCCGGCTCCGGCCGTACCGCCCTCCTCGACCTGGTCGCCGAGGACTGCACGGACCTGGCCCCCGACGGCGTCGTCCGCCTCAGCGGCTTCCACCGCACGGCGAGCGACCTGCTGTACGACCTCTTCTACGCCGTCTACAACGCGCCCCTGCACCGCCCGGAACGGGACGAACTGCTCGAACTGGTCCGGGAGATCGGGGCGGTCGTCGTCCTCGACGACGTCGAGTTCGGCGGCGCCGGTCTCGACGAGCTGCTGGACGCGACGCCCGAGTGCGCCTTCGTGATCGGCGCCACGCCCGAGGTGCCCGCGCCCTCCGCCGACTCCACCCTCGAAGAGGTCTTCCTCGGCGGTCTCGACCGTGCGGGTGGCGTGGAGCTCATCGAGCGCGCCGTCGGCCGGGTGCTGACGGAGGAGGAGGCCAACTGGGCCGGCGACCTCTGGTTCGAGTCCGAGGGCCTGCCGCTGCGCTTCGTCCAGGCCGGTGCCCTGCTGCGCCAGCGCGACCAGCAGCGCGCCGGGACCAGCGCCGTCGAGGCCTTCGGCGTGTTCGAGGACGCGATCCCCGCGGACGCGCCGTTCGACGCCTCGCTCGACACCGAGGACGGCGACGACCTGCCCCTGCCGTCGCTCGGCGAGGCCGCCGCGCCCGCGCCGCTGCTGGCCTCGCGGCTCAGTGCCTCGGCGCGCGCCACGCTGCGGTTCGCCGTCGCGCTCGGCGGCGAGGTGCCGCACCAGGCACATCTGCCCGCGCTGGTCGGCGACACCCATGCGGACGCCGCCCTCGGCGAACTGGCCTCCTGCGGACTGGTCTCCGCGGTCGGCTCCCGCTACCGGCTCGCCGCCGGGGTCCTCACCCAACTCGAGGCCGCCGGATACGGCGACGACATCGAGGCGCAGGCCCTGGCCGCCGCCCAGCACTACACCTGGTGGGCGGGGCACCCCTCGGTCACCCCGGAGCGGGTGTGCGCCGAGGCCGACGCCCTGCTCGCCGCGCTCGGCGTCCTGGTGCCGGGCACGACCGCGCCGGCCGAGGACGAGGAGAGCATCACCGTCCGGCTGGCCCGCACGGCGGCGCCCGCGTTCGCCGCAGGCCTGCACTGGAGCGCCTGGGAGCGGGCGCTGCGGTCCGGGGCCGAGGCCTCCCGGCTCGCCGGCGAGGTGTCCGAACAGGCCTACTTCCACCACGAGTTGGGCATCCTCGCGCTCTGCGGCGGACAGCTCGACCGGGCCCGCGCCGAGCTGGAGTCCTCCATCGGGCTGCGCGGCGCGCTCGCCGACAAGCGCGGCACGGTCGCGGGCCGGCGCGCCCTCGCCCTGGTCTCCGACCGCTCCGGCACCACGCCGGGCCTCGGCTCGACGGCGGGCGAGGAGGTCCCGGACGCACGCTACGAGGAGTCCCAGTCGCCGCCCGGCGGAGTGCCGGCCGCGTTCCTGGCGAGCCCGCCGCCTTCGTCCGGCGAAACCTCGACCATCGTCGTCAACCGGGCCATGTCCGGTCCCCCGGCCAAGAGCCACCGCGGCGGCATCCGCGGCCTCGCCCGGCGCAACCTCGTCGCGGCCGGCGCGGGCGCACTGCTCGCCGCCGTGCTCGGCACCGTCGTGACACTCGGCGCCACGTCCAACAACGACGCCAACAACCCCTCCGACAACGTCGGCGTCAACCCGTCCGCCAGCCAGGGCACCGACGACGGCAGCCTGGGCGCCGACACGCCGAAGAAGGACTCCGGCAACGGCGACACGGGCACCGCGACCAGCCGCCCGACGGACCCGGGGCCCGACGGTACGTACGGCACCTCGGACGACCCGACGCCGCCGTCGAGCACGGCTCAGCCGTCGGACAAGCCGAGCGGTACGAAGGGATCGGGGGGCGGTTCGTCGAGCTCGCCTTCGCATACGGCGACTTCGAAGCCACCGTCGTCGAGCCCGACGACCAAGCCGCCGACGACGCCTCCGTCGTCCACGCCTCCGTCGTCTCCCTCCCCGACGCCCACGCCGACCTCGGCGCCGCCGTCGTCCCCGACGACATCCACGTCGGCCAGCGGCCCGGCCTCCAGCGCCCCGGCGTCCAGCGCCCCGGCGTCGACCACCAGTTCGGCGAGTGCACCGCAGAGCAGCAGCTCCACCCCGGTGATGTGACGCCCTGAGTACACAAGAGGGCCGGGTCCGTCTCCACGGACCCGGCCCTCTTCGTCGTAGCAATGGAGCCGAAGGCTAGAACAACCGCAGCTTGTCGTCCTCGATGCCCCTGAGGGCGTCGTAGTCCAGCACCGCGCAGCCGATTCCGCGGTCCGTGGCGAGGACGCGGGCCTGCGGCTTGATCTCCTGGGCCGCGAAGATGCCGCGGACCGGGGCGAGATGGGGATCGCGGTTCAGCAGCTCGAGGTAGCGGGTGAGCTGCTCGACGCCGTCGATCTCGCCGCGCCGCTTGATCTCGACCGCGACGGTCTGCCCCTCGGCGTCCCGGCACAGGATGTCGACCGGGCCGATGGCCGTCATGTACTCGCGGCGGATGAGCGTGTAGCCGTCGCCGAGCGTCTCGATGCGGTCCGCGAGGAGCTCCTGAAGGTGTGCTTCCACGCCGTCTTTGATCAGGCCCGGATCCACGCCCAGTTCGTGCGAGGAGTCGTGGAGGATCTCCTCCATCGTGATGATGAGCTTCTCGCCCGCCTTGTTGACGACGGTCCAGACGCCCTCGTCGTCGCCCGCGCCCTCCTTCAGGGTGCAGGGCGGGGACATCCAGTTCAGGGGCTTGTAGGCGCGGTCGTCCGCGTGGATGGAGACGCTGCCGTCGGCCTTCACCAGGATCAGGCGGGGCGCCGAGGGGAGATGGGCAGTGAGCCGGCCCGCGTAGTCCACGGAGCATCGGGCAATGACGAGACGCATGGTCGGCAACGCTACTCGACGGATGATGGTCGACGCGATTCGCCCTCCCGTCTCCCACCACCACCCTCGAACGAGGCACTGCGGGCCGCCCTTGTTGTCCTGGAAGACCCGAGACAACCCCTGTTCATTCGTGGCTGATTGTGTGCCCAAAGAGGGTTCTCCATGTACGCATTTTCCTGGTGCGGTCACCGTCCGTTGCTTACCGTAGAAACGGGAGGTCGCGAGACGAGTACTCAGCGTGTTCGGTATCGCGAACTCCCTCATCTGTCCGGCAACCCCTGTCGACCACGGGGGTGCGAGAGGAGAACCCATGTCGCTCGACGTCTCACCGGCCCTACTCGAGAAGGCCGAGCGAGGCGAGGTCGACGAAGCAGAATTCGTCGACTGCGTCCGGACCTCCCTGCCTTACGCATGGGAGATGATCAGCTCCCTGGTGGCCCAGCTGAAGGTCGACGGTGGCAACTTCGCCGACAACCAGACGCCTCCGCCGGACGAGCAGGCACGCGGACAGCTGCTGCGTGCGCTCGCGAGTGACGCGATACGCGGCGCGCTGCAAAGGCACTTCGGTGTCCGGCTGGCCTTCCAGAACTGCCACCGGGTGGCGGTGTTCCCATGGGACGCCTCGGTCGACGAGACGCTGGCCCGCTTCACCTCGGTCCGCAGTCAGCTGCTCAACCAGTCCCCGGAGTTCCGGGACTGCTGAGGAGCATGCCGCTTGCTTGCCGCTCCGTACGCGGGAGGTGCATTCAGTACTGGGGCGGCAAGCTCCGCAGCCGGGCAGGCCCGTTCAACCGAGGTGCGGGAGCACCTCGGCGCCCAGCCGCCGTACGTTCTCCTCGGTGGCCGCCAGGTCTCCCGAGCCCTCCACGAGCAGGGCGAAGCGGGAGATGCCGGTCCGCTCGCTGGTCGCCGCGAGCCGGTCGGCGCACAGGCGCGGGGTGCCCACCGGGTGCAGTCCGCAGAGCAGTTCGGTGTACGCCAGCGGATCGCGCATCTGCCGGGTGCGGCCGTCCACCGTGACATGTGCCTCCAGGCCCTGCTTCAGCCAGCCCGGCATCGCCTTCGTCAGCGCCTCCACGGCGTCCGTACGCCGGTCCGCGATCTGGCAGACGCCGGCCGAGACATGGGCCGCGCCCAGGACCGCCTCCGCGGAGTGCCCGGCGGCGCGTGCGAGCTGCCGCCACAGGGCGACCATCTCGGCCTTCTCCTCGTCACCCACATGCATGCCCAGCAGCATCGGCAGTCCGCGCTCGGCGGCCTGCCGCACACTCGACGGCGAGGTGCACGCGACGACCACCTCCGGGCCCGCCACCTCCGACAGGGACTCCGACGGCCTTGGTACGACGGGAACTTCACGGAAACCGAAGCGCTCGCCCTCGGCCCCGACCGACGGCTCGCGCAGCCAGCGCAGCAGCAGATCGAGTGATTCGGGGAAGCCCTCCTCGTATGCCTTGATGCCGGAGCCGAAGACCTCCAGGTCGACCCACGGTCCGCCGCGCCCGACGCCCAGCGAGAAACGCCCGCCGGAGGTGAGGTGCAGCAACGCGGCCTGCTCGCCGACCGCCACCGGGTGGGCGGTGGGCAGCACGGTGACCGCCGTACCGACCCGGAGCCTGCGGGTCCGGCCGAGGAGTAACGCCGCCAGGGTGATCGCCGACGGGCAGGTCCCGTACGGAACGAAGTGGTGCTCGGCCAGCCAGACCGAGTCGAGGCCCGCTTCCTCGGCGACCTCGGCCGAGCGGACCGCGCGGTGCAGCGCCTCCCCCTGGCCCTGCCCCGGGAACTGGGCCGCCAATACGAAACTTCCAACGCGCATTGCTTTTCCTGCTTCCTTGGCTCCGACGCGGAGCTCCCCCACCCGCATAACCGTCTGACACGTGCCGAGGACACGGCCTGGCAAAGAGATTTGCGGATTGTCTGCAGAATGGGGGGTCGCGGCGGGGACGGGGGCCGGCCGGTGGTCTACGCGTACCCCGGTCCGTGCCCCGTAGGCTGGACACGGCCCGTGCTTCCTGTATAGCCCCGTGAGGTGTCCCGTGTCTCCGCGTCGCAACCGACCCAAGGGTGCCGATCCGTCGGGCACGTCCGGCCGGAGCGGCGAGGACGACCGACCCGGCCGGTACGGCGGCTGGCAGTCCACCGAGAGCTGGCAGGGGGAGGAGTGGAGCGTGCGGCACGTGGCGGGTGCCAGCGCGCAGGGCAAGACGTACCGCTGCCCCGGCTGCGACCAGATGATCCCCTCCGGTGTCCCGCACGTGGTGGCCTGGCCCGAGCACTCGGGCGTCGACGAGCGCCGCCACTGGCACAAGGCGTGCTGGAACGCGAAGGACCGCCGCACCACGCGGGTGCAGCGGTCCCGTAACGCGCCGAAGTTCTGAAGCTCGCTTACACGTCGCGCTGCTGCAGCAGCGCGACCGCGCCGGCGAACGCGGCGGCCGTCACGCCGAGGGCGATCCACACCGGGTCCCAGCCGGTCGGGCCGGTGTCGCTCAGGGTGTTGGTGTAGAACGCGCTGAGCTGGTTCGGGATCGAGTAGTCGAACAGGGCCTGGCGCACGTCCTCCAGGGCCTGCGAGAACATGAACAGCGCGATCACCAGCGGCGCCAGCACCAGGGCGATCATGATGGTGATGGCGCCCGCCGAATGCCGGATGATCGAGCCGACGAGCAGCGAGAGCAGTCCGAGCAGCGCTATGTAGAGCGAGATGCCGAAGGTGCCCTTCAGCCACTCGCCGCCGGACGGGTCCTTGGCGCCCTTCAGCATGGCGACGTCCACGACGGCGACGAAGAGCACCGCGGTGAACGTGACGGTGAACGCCACCGCGAAGAACACGATGGCCTTCGCCGCCAGCACGCGCGCGCGTGACGGGCACGCGGTCATCGTGGTGCGGATCATGCCGGTGCCGTACTCCGAAGCGGTGGTCAGCACGCCGAGCGTGATGATGCACATGCTGCCGAGGAGCAGCCCGAACACGCCGAAGGACAACGGGTTCTGGCCCTTGAGGCTTTCCTCGCCCTGATTGGCGGCGACCAGCACGGCGACCAGCAGCCCGATCCCGACGACGAGCAGCAGGAACACGCCCAGCGTCCACATCGTGGAGCGCACCGATCTGATCTTCGTCCACTCCGAGGAGATCGCGTGCCCCAGGTGGGTGCGCACGACGGGGATCGGCGAGGTGTAGGTCGGGTACGGAGAACCGTGCGCCGCCGCCTGCCAGTCGGGTGCGGCGGCCTGCGGCATCGGGGGCTGCGGGGTGCTCATCGGGCGTCCTCGGGCTTGGTCAGGTCGGCGGGGGCGGCGGAGGCGGGGGGCTGGGGCGGCGCGGCCGGCGCCTGGGGCGCCGGCTGGGCGTACGGGTTGGGCTGACCCGCGCTCGGGGCGCCCGGAGCGCCGTACGGGCCCGTCGGCGGCTGCCCGGCGCCGTACGGGCCCGGCCCTCCCTGCGGCATGGCGAAGGGCTGCCCGCCCTCCTGGGGCGACGGCGGGGCGTACCAGTCGGGCTGGCCCTGCCCGGGCACCGGCATCGGCGGCTGCACCCCGGGCGGCAGCGGCTGCTGCAGCCCCGCCTTCTGGTCGATGGTCGAGCGGTAGTCGACGGCGCCCTGCGTCATCCGCATGTACGCCTCCTCCAGGGAGGCCTGGTGCGGCGACAGCTCCCACAGGCGTACGTCGGCGTCGTGCGCGATGTCACTGATGCGGGGGAGCGGCAGTCCCGTGATCCTCAGGGCGCCGTCCTGCTCGGGCAGCACGTGCCCGCCCGCCTCGGTGAGCGCGGAGGTCAGCTTCTCGCGCAGCTGCGGCTCGGTGTCCGGCGTACGCACGCGCGCGAAGTCGGCGGAGTTCGCCGAGATGAAGTCCTTGACGCTCATGTCGGCCAGCAGCTGTCCGCGTCCGATCACGATGAGGTGGTCGGCGGTCAGCGCCATCTCGCTCATCAGGTGGGACGAGACGAAGACCGTACGGCCCTCTGCCGCGAGCGCCTTCATGAGGTTGCGCACCCAGAGGATGCCCTCGGGGTCGAGGCCGTTGACCGGCTCGTCGAACAGCAGCACCTGGGGGTCACCGAGCAGTGCGGCGGCGATGCCGAGCCGCTGCCCCATGCCGAGCGAGAAGCCCTTGGAGCGCTTCCTGGCCACCTCCTGGAGGCCGACCACGCCCAGCACCTCGTCGACCCGGCGGGCCGGGATGCCGGACAGCTGGGCCAGGCACAGCAGATGGCTGCGGGCCGACCGGCCGCCGTGCACGGCCTTGGCGTCGAGCAGGGCGCCCACCTGGCGGGGGGCGTTGGGCAGCTTCGGGTACGGGTAGCCGCCGATCGTCACCTGCCCCGCGGTGGGGTTGTCCAGGCCGAGGATCATGCGCATCGTCGTCGACTTGCCGGAGCCGTTCGGGCCCAGGAAGCCGGTGACGGCACCCGGCCGCACCTGGAAGGAAAGGTTGTACACGGCGGTCTTGTCGCCGTAGCGCTTGGTCAGGCCTACAGCCTCGATCATGCTCCGCACCCATCGAAAGGTTCAGGACAGCGGGGCACACGCCCCCGTAAGGGTTAGGAGGATATCGAGGAGCTGACGGTTCCGCTCAAATGAAAGTAAAGCAGCGTGACTCCGCTTCCCGGCGGGGAGCCACATGCGGGCAGAGCGCTAGGCGTCCCGCTTCTTCAGCAGCACATAGCCGCCCGCGAGGGCCGCGACCACCCACAGCACCATGATCCCGAGACCGCCCCAGGGCCCGTACGGGGTGTCCTCGCCGATCCGCGGCACCACCTGCATGATCTTGCTGCCGGCCTGGTCCGGCAGGAACCGGCCGATCTTCTTCGTCGCGTCGACATTGCCCAGGATGTTGGAGATCAGGAAGAAGAACGGCATCAGGATGCCCAGCGACAGCATCGGCGAGCGGAGCATCGTGGCGACGCCCATCGAGAACACCGCGATGAGGGTCATGTAGATGCCGCCCCCGATCACGGCGCGCAGCACGTGCGGGTCGCCGATCGAGGCGCGGTGCGCGCCGAGCATCGCCTGTCCGAGGAAGAAGGTGACGACGCTGGTCGCCATGGCGACGAGGAACGCGAGGCCGGTCGCCACGGCGATCTTGCTGAACAGGAAGGTGCCGCGCTGCGGTACGGCGGCCAGCGAGGTGCGGATCATGCCGGTGCTGTACTCGTTCGAGACGACGAGCACCCCGAACACGATCATCGCGAGCTGACCGAGGCTCATGCCCGCGAAACTGATGAAGGTCGGGTCGAAGGTCAGCCGGTCCTGCCGGCTCATCCTGTCGAACTGGTGGCTGGACAGCGCAGAGATCAGCATGCCGAGAGCGATGGTGACGACCACCGCGAGGGAGAGCGTCCACACCGTGGACGCCACCGACCGGATCTTGGTCCACTCGGACCGTACGACCTGCATCGCCGCCATGCTCATCTCCTGTTCCAGTCCTCGCCCCAGTGCTGCCGCTGCGGGTGGTACGCCTCGGGGGGCGTCTCGAAGCGCCTCTCCGGGGGAGGGTCGGCGTGCGCGTGGTACTCCACCGCCCCGGCGGTCAGCTGCATGAACGCCTCCTCCAGGGAGGCCTGCTGGGGGCTGAGCTCGTGCAGCACGATCTGGTGCTGCGCGGCCAGCTCGCCGATCTGCTCGGCCTTGCCGCCGTCCACCTCCAGCGCCCCGCTGCCGGACTCGATGACGGTGACGCCCTCCTCGTGCAGCACGTCGAGCAGCCGTTCACGCTGCGGGGAGCGGATCCGGATGTACGAGCGGGAGTTCCGCTCGATGAAGTCGGCCATGGAGGTGTCGGCGAGCAGCCGCCCCTGTCCGATGACCACGAGATGGTCGGCGGTCAGCGCCATCTCGCTCATCAGGTGGGACGAGACGAAGACCGTGCGTCCCTGGGCGGCCAGGGACTTCATCAGATTGCGGATCCAGTGGATGCCCTCGGGGTCGAGGCCGTTGACCGGCTCGTCGAACATCAGGATCTGTGGGTCGCCGAGCAGCGCACCCGCGATCCCGAGCCGCTGCCCCATCCCCAGCGAGAACCCCTTGGCCTTCTTTCTGGCGACCGCCGTGAGGCCCACCGTGTCGAGGACCTCGGCCACCCGCCGTCTCGGGATGCCGTTGCTCTGCGCGAGACACAGCAGATGATTGAAGGCGCTGCGGCCGCCGTGCACGGCCTTGGCGTCCAGCAGGGCGCCGATGTACCTCAGCGGGTCCTTCAGGTGGTCGTAGTGCCTGCCGTCGATCCGGACGTCCCCCGCGGTGGGCCGGTCGAGCCCCAGCATCATCCGCATGGTCGTCGACTTGCCGGCCCCGTTCGGCCCGAGGAACCCGGTCACCATGCCGGGTCTGACGGTGAAGGTGAGGTTGTTGACCGCCAGTTTCTCGCCGTAGCGCTTGGTCAGGCCCTCGAGCTCGATCATGAAGTCACGCTAAGACCGGGGTTCGGGGGCTGCCACTTGAGCGGGCTCGGGGCTCGTCCTCCGGCGCCGCAGGAGCCGCCGAGCTGCTGGCGGACACGGGTCGTGGTGCGGGACGGGCGCGGCGGGCAGGTCCCGGAAGGCGCCGACCGGCAGGGCCGGCACGTGGGAAACACGCCAGGGCCCGCACCCTCGGGGGAGATGGTGCGGGCCCTGGCTGCCGTCAGGCGGTGTTACCGGGTCTGCTGCGCCGGAACCCCACGGGAGATCGGCTCGTCCTCGGCCGGCGAACCGGCGGCGGCCACCGCGGCGCCCGTGAGCGTCGCGAGCATCTCGCGGACGTTCGTCAGCTGGGCGTTGATGCTGTCGCGGCGGTTGGTGAGGGCGGCCAGCTCGCGCTCCGATTCCGAACGGATCCGGTCGGCCTTGGCGTTCGCGTCGGCCACGATGTCCTCGGCCTGGCGCTGAGCGGTCTCCACCGTCTGGCGGGCGCGGCGCTCGGCGTCGGTGCGCAGCTTCTCGGCCTCCAGGCGGAGCTGCTCCGCGCGGTGCTCGATCTCCGCGAGGCGCTTCTCGGCCTTGGCCTGACGGGACGCCAGGTCACGCTCGGACTGCTCGCGGCGCTTGGCGAGGTTCGTCTCGAAGTCGGCGGCGGCCTGCGCGGCCTTGGCGCGGGTCTCCTCGAAGAGGGCGTCGGCCTCCTCGCGCTTCGACTGCGCGTCCTTCTGCGCCTCGGAACGCAGCTGCGAGGCGTCACTCTTGGCCTTCTCGACGATCCGGACGCCCTCGTCCTCGGCCTTGGCCTTGCGCTCCGCAGCGAACGATTCTGCGTCGTTGCGCACCTGCTGGGCCGCCGACTCCGCCAGCTCGCGGTGCTGCTCGGCCGCGCGACGGGCCTCCTCGCGCAGATCCTTGGCCTCTTCCTCGGCGAGGCGGAGGATCTTCTCGACACGCGCGCCGAGACCGGCGTACGACGGCTCCGCGTCGGTTACCTGGGCCTGGGCGTTCTGCGTCTCGAGGTGGAGCTCCTCGATGCGCTTTTCCAGAGCGGTGATGCGGGCGAGAGCGCTGTCACGGTCGGAGACGAGCTTGGAGATTCGTTCGTCCACCTGAGCGCGGTCGTACCCACGCCGCACAAGCTCGAAGCCGTAGGGGGAAGTGTCGCTCATGGGGTTCCTGTCAAATGAGACCGGTGAGGTGATAGGGGGAATCCTAGGGGCCGAAGCGGTGTGTCATCGAGCGGATACGTGTTTGATCTGGAGAATGAGACCCCTTTTGGGTGGCTAACCCTCGGACCACTTGCCAAAAATTTGGTCAAAGGCCCCAGACGGCGCAGCATTTGACCCTGTCGATCAACTGTCCGACGGCTTACCCGAACGGGGGGCGCCGACCGTGGCGCCCGCCTTGACGCCACCGTCCTTGCCCGCACCCGGAGCCTCGAAAGACTCCAACGCCTCCAGGACGTCCTGGACACGGGAGATCTCGGCGTTGATGTCCTCGCGCCGGCGCACCAGGATCTCCAGCTCGCGCTTGCCCTCCTCGACCGTGCGCTTGGCCTCGCGGATCGCCTCGGCCTTGAGCTCCTCGGCCTCCCTGACGAGCGCCGACTTCTTCTGCTCGGCCTCCTTCAGCAGGCCCTCGGCCTTCTTCACGGCGGCGATACGGACCTTGCCCGCCTCGGAGTTCGCCTCCGAGACCAGCTCCTTGGCCTTCGCCTGCGCCTTGGCCAGCTGCTCCTCGGCGGCCTTGATGAGCGCGTCGCAGCGGTCGCCGGTGGACTTCATCGTCTCGGCGGCCTCGCGGCGGGCCCGCTCGTGCAGCGCCTCGATCTCACCGGTGATGCGGTCGCGCAGCTCCTCGGCGCGCTCTCGGATCTGGGTGGCGTCCCGGCGGGCGCCGACGAGCAGTTCGTCCGCGTCCGTACGGGCCTTCTCCACCCGCGTGTTGCCCTCGACCGTCGCCTCCGAGACCAGCCGCTCGGCCTCCTTGCGGGCCGCGCCGACCATGGTGTCGGCCTGCGCCTCGGCGTCGGCGGTGGTCTTGTGGGCCTGCTGCTGCGCCTCGGAGAGCAGCTTGTCGGCCTCGGCCGTGGTCTCCGTGATGAGGGTGTCGACCTGCTCGGCCACGTCCTGGCGCCGCTTGTTGGCGTCCTTGCGCGCCTCGTCGAGGGTCCGCTCGGCCTCCTCGCGCGCGGCGTTGACCAGCCGCTCGGCCTCCGCCGCAGCCTCCGCCTTGACCCGCTCCGACTCGCTGCGGATCCGCTCGGCGTGCTGCTGCGCCGCCCCGACCGTGTCGGCGGCCTCGGCGCGCAGCCGCTCCGCGTCCCCGGTGGCGTCCCCGATGAGCTTCTCCGCCTTGGCGACCGCCTCGACCCGCACCCGCTCGGCCTCGGCGACCGTCTCGGTGCGCAGCTGGTCGGTGTCCCGGACCGTCTCGGTGGTGAGCCGCTCGGCCTCCGCGCGCGCCTCGGTGATGAGGGCGTCCGCCTGCGCCGCCGCGTCCGAACGGATGCGGTTGGCGTCCTCGCGGGCGTCCGCCCGGGTGCGCGCCGCCGCCTGGTCGGCCTCGGCGATCGCGTCCGAGGCCTCCGTGCGCACCCGCTGCGCGTACTCGGCCGCGTCCGAACGCAGCCGCTCCGACTCCGCGATCGCCTCCGCGACCGTGCGCTCGGCAAGCGACTTGGCGGCGTCGGTCTCCTCGTTCGCCTCGCGCCGGATGCGGGCCGCGTCCTCGCTCGCCCGCTCCCGCTCGGCATAGGCGTCGGAGCGGACCCGGTCCGCCTCCTCCTGCGCCTCGCGCCGGGTACGGTCCGCCGCGTGCTCGGCGGCGCTGCGCAGCCCGGTGATCTCCTCCTGGGCCTGCTCGTGCAGCCCGGCCACCGAGTCCCGTACCTGCTGGGCGTGCTGCTCGGCGCCCGACACCATCTCGTTCGCGCGCCGGTCGGCCTCCTCGACCAGCCGTACGGCCTCGGTCTGCGCCTCCTCCACGCGCTTGCGCGCCGAGGCGAGCAGCTCCTCGCTCTGCTCGCGCGCCCGCTCGCGCTCCTGGTCGGCCTCGGTGCGCGCGGCGCCGAGGGTCTCCTCGGCCTCGCGGCGGCGCCGGTTGGCCTCCTCCTGCGCGGCGGCCAGCGTCTCGGAGGCCTCGGTGCCGAGCCGCTCGGCGGCGGCCAGCGCCTCCGCCCGCACCCGGTCGGCGCTCTCCTGCGCCTCCGACTTCAGCCGCTCCGCCTCCGCGGCCGCCTCGGACCGCAGGCGTACGGCGATGGCCTCGCCCTCGGCCCGGGAGGCGGACGCGTCCGACGCGGCCTCGTTGCGCAGCCGGTCGGCCTCCGCCTCGGCCTGCGCCTGCAGGGTGCGGATGCGCTCGGCGGCCTCGGCGCGCAGCCGCTCGCTCTCCTCGGCGGCCTCGCGGCGGATCCGCGACGCCTCCTCGCGGGCCTCGGTCAGTGCCTGCTCGGCGGCGGCGAGGCGCTCCTCGGCCTCCGTGTGCAGCCGCGTCAGCTCCTCGGCGGCCTCCGCCCGGCGGGCCTCCATGGCCCGCTCGGTCTCCTCCTGGAGCTCCCGGGCGGCCCGCTCGGCCTCCGCCTTGATGCCCTCGGACTGCTCGACGACCTCCTCGCGGTGCCGCTCGGCCTCCTGACGGGTGCGCTGGAGGGTCTCCTCGGCCTGCCGGCGCAGCGTGGTGGCGCGCTCGATGGCCTCCGTACGGACCTTCTCGCTGTCCGCGGTGGCCTTCTGGCGCAGCTCGTCCGCGTCCTGCCGGGACTTGGCGAGCAGCTCCTCGGCGGTCTTGGCCGCCTCCTCGATCTGTTGGACGGCCTCCTTGCGGGCCTCCGCGCGGATCTTCTCGCCCTCGGCGACCGCGTCGGCACGCAGCTGCTCGGCCTCGCCGCGCAGCCGGCGCGCCTCCTCCTGCAGCTCGACCGTCTTGGCGCGGTACTCCTTGGTGTCGTCCTTGGCCGCGCCCTTGAGCTGCTCGGCCAGGTCGTGCGCCTCGGCGCGCAGCCGGTCCGCCTCGGCCTCGGCCTCCGAGCGGATCCGCTCGGCCTCCTCGGCCGCGGCCTTGGTGGTGTTCTTCGCGTCCTCCTGCGCCCTGTTGAGGACGTCCTCGGCCGTCTTGGCCGCCTTGGACAGCTGGGTCGCGCTCTCCTCGGCCGTGATCGTGCGGGCCTTCTCGGAGGCCTCGGCGACGATCCGCTCCGCCTCGGAACGGGCGTCCGCGACGACCTGCTCGGCGTCCGACCTGGTGGCCTCGGCCTCCTTGGTGGCCTCCTCGACCAGCCGGGCGACCTGCTCCTTCGCCGTACGGGTGCGCTGCTCGTTCGTCGACTCGGCGCTGGCGAGGGCCTTCTCGGCCGCCGCGGTGGCCTCGGTGACCAGCTTGTCGGCCTCGGCCTGCGCCTTGCGGAGCGCCTCCTCGGCCTCCGCCATGCGCTGCTCGGCGGCCCGGCTCAGCTCCTGCGCCTGGCGGCGGGCGGAGTCCGACTCGGTGGCCGAGGAGCTGCGCAGCTGCTCGGCGTGGTCGGTGGCCTCCTGGGCCTGCGTGGACGCGGCGTTCAGCAGCCGCTCGGCGTCCGCACGCGCCCGGCGCAGCAGCTGGTCCGCCTCCGCGCGGGCCTCCTCGGCCTCGCTCTGCAGCCGCTGCCTGGCCTCGCTCGCGACCCGCTCGGCCTCCGCGCGGGCGGCGGCCAGGGCCTGCTCGGCCTCGGCGCGGGACTCGTCGAGCAGCCGGCGCGCCTGGGACTCGGTACGGGCGCGCAGCTGCTCCGCCCAGGCCACGTTCTCGTTGACGTGCGACTCGACGGTCTGCCGGCGCTCCGCCAGCTCCTGGTCCAGCTGCTGGCGGCGGGTGACCGCCTCCTGGTGCAGCTCGGCCTGGAGCCGGGCGGCCTGCTCCGCGTGCTCCTGGAGGATGCGCTGGGTCTGGGCACGGGCCTGGCTGAGCTCGCGCTCGGCGTCCAGACGCAGCTGGTCGGCCTGGATCTGGGCGTTCCGCAGCAGCTGCTCGGCCTGGTAGCCGATGTCACCGCCGTCGAAGGAGGGCCGGGACATGATGGTGCGGCGCGCCTCGTGCAGCTTGGCGCGCAGCACCTCGACCTGGTAGCCGAGGTCCTCGGCGTGCTGGATCGCCTTTTCCCGCTCGGTCTTCAGCCGCTCCATCTCGGCCTCGAACCGAGAGAGGTGGTCGACGTCAGCCGCCGGCTCTCGCTCCTGGCGTTCGTAGCCCCGCACTGCGCGGTCCCATCCGTCCCCTGGTCGCAAGTCTGGCCAAACGAGCTCCGTCCATCCGCCGAACGGGGCCCCCGGGGAATGGTGTCAGATCATCGGCGGAGCATGGGCTGCTGCCCCGACGCTCGACCCCCGAAACACGGTCCCCGGCGTGCGGTCACCCCCCACAGAGACGGCGACCGCCCCCAACCCTACCGGCCCATATGTACGGGGGTCAGTGCTCAGGTGACTCAACAGGCGCGGAAGTGACCAGTTCTGTCAGAACGCCGTGGCAGTCCTTCGGGTGCAGGAACGTGATTCGTGACCCCATGGAGCCGCGCCGGGGCTCTTCGTACAGAACGCGTACGCCCTTTTCCTTGATGTCGGCCGCGTCGGCGTCCACATCCGCCGTACCGAAAGCGATGTGGTGGACACCCTCGCCGTTCTTGTCGAGCCATTTGGCGACGGTCGAGTCCGGTCGCGTCGGCTCCAGAAGCTGCAGGTAGGAGGCACCGCCGTCGGACGTGTCGTTGATCTTGAGCATGGCCTCGCGGACGCCCTGCTCCTCGTTGACCTCGGAGTGGAACACCTCGAAGCCGTATGTGGCCCGGTAGAACTCGACGGTCTTGTCGAGATCGAAACAGGCGATTCCGATGTGGTCGATTCGCGTCAGCATGGTGTTAGTGCAGCGCTCCTGGAATGGTTACGCAACGTGCCAGCGATCACACCGACTGCCGGGTGACGGCACGGAGTGCCACTCAGTACATTCGAAGTAAACCCTCGTTCACTCCTCGGCAGTGCAGCCGGAAGGGGATCGCAGCTCATGTCTGGATCGAACAGCACCACCTCGGTGATCGTCGCGGGGGCACGTACGCCCATGGGACGCTTGCTGGGCTCGCTCAAGTCCTTCTCCGGAGCCGACCTCGGCGGCTTCGCGATCAAGGCCGCCCTCGACCGTGCGGGGATCGGCGGCGACCAGGTGCAGTACGTGATCATGGGTCAGGTGCTGCAGGCCGGGGCGGGGCAGATCCCGGCACGCCAGGCCGCCGTCAAGGCCGGCATCCCGATGAACGTCCCGGCACTGACCGTCAACAAGGTGTGTCTGTCCGGCCTCGACGCCATCGCGCTCGCCGACCAGCTGATCCGCGCCGGCGAGTTCGACGTGATCGTCGCGGGCGGCCAGGAGTCCATGACGAACGCGCCCCACCTGCTGCCGAAGTCCCGCGAGGGCTTCAAGTACGGCGCCATCGAGATGCTCGACGCCATGGCGTACGACGGCCTGACCGACGCCTTCGAGAACATCGCCATGGGCGAGTCGACGGAGAAGCACAACACGCGCCTGGGCATCCAGCGCCCCGAGCAGGACGAGATCGCCGCCCTGTCCCACCAGCGGGCGGCCGCCGCCCAGAAGAACGGCATCTTCGAGGCCGAGATCACCCCGGTGGAGATCCCGCAGCGCAAGGGCGAGCCGGTCCTCTTCAGCAAGGACGAGGGCATCCGCGGCGACACGACGGCGGAGTCCCTGGGCAAGCTGCGTCCGGCGTTCACCCGGGACGGCACGATCACGGCCGGTTCCGCCTCGCAGATCTCGGACGGTGCGGCGGCCGTGGTCGTGATGAGCAAGGCCAAGGCGCAGGAGCTGGGCCTGGACTGGATCGCCGAGATCGGCGCCCACGGCAATGTGGCGGGCCCGGACAACTCGCTCCAGTCGCAGCCGTCCAACGCGATCCTGCACGCCCTGAAGAAGGAGGGCCTGGGGGTCGAGGACCTGGACCTGATCGAGATCAACGAGGCCTTCGCCGCCGTGGCCGTGCAGTCAATGAAGGACCTCGGAGTTTCAACGGAAAAGGTGAATGTCAACGGCGGCGCGATTGCCCTGGGCCACCCCATCGGCATGTCCGGCGCCCGGCTCGTCCTGCATCTGGCGCTGGAGCTCAAGCGCCGGGGCGGCGGCGTGGGTGCGGCCGCGCTGTGCGGCGGCGGCGGTCAGGGTGACGCACTGATCGTGCGGGTACCCAAGGCCTGAGTTCTCCTTCGTACGTCGATCTCTGAACGGAGCTGTGATGCAGGACGTCTCCACACTCGTCGCCCAGGCGAGGGAAGGCCGGCCGCGGGCCGTGGCCCGGCTGATCTCCCTGGTGGAGGGGGCGTCCCCGCAGCTGAGGGAGGTCATGGAGGCGCTTGCTCCGCTGACGGGCAATGCGTATGTGGTCGGTCTGACCGGTTCGCCGGGCGTCGGCAAGTCCACCTCGACCTCGGCGCTGGTGACGGCGTACCGCAAGCAGGGCAGACGGGTCGGCGTCCTGGCCGTCGACCCGTCGTCGCCCTTCTCCGGCGGCGCCCTGCTCGGCGACCGGGTGCGGATGTCGGAGCACGCCTCCGACCCCGGCGTCTACATCCGCTCGATGGCGACCCGGGGGCACCTGGGCGGGCTCGCGTGGGCCGCCCCGCAGGCGATCCGGGTGCTGGACGCGGCGGGCTGCGACGTGATCCTGGTCGAGACGGTCGGTGTCGGCCAGTCGGAGGTCGAGATCGCCTCCCAGGCGGACACCTCCGTGGTGCTGCTGGCCCCCGGCATGGGTGACGGCATCCAGGCGGCGAAGGCGGGAATCCTCGAGATCGGTGATGTCTACGTCGTCAACAAGGCCGACCGTGACGGCGCCGACGCCACCGCCCGCGAGCTGAATCACATGCTGGGCCTGGGCGAGTCCCGCGGTCCGGGCGACTGGCGCCCGCCGATCGTCAAGACGGTCGCCGCGCGTGCCGAGGGTGTCGACGAGGTCGTCGAGGCCCTGGAGAAGCACCGCGCATGGATGGAGGAGCGGGGCGTCCTGGCGGAACGCCGCCTGGCCCGCGCCTCCCGCGAGGTCGAGACCATCGCCGTGACGGCTCTGCGCGAACGCATCGGCGACCTGCACGGCGACCGCCGCCTGAGCGCCCTGGCGGAACGGATCGTGGCCGGGAACCTGGACCCCTACCGCGCGGCGGACGAACTGGTGGCGGGGCTGACGCAGGGCTGAGGCGCGCTGTCGCGTGCCCGGCTCCCGGCCCGCGCTGTTGCCTCGATGCGCGGGCCGTGGGCGTGAGCGGGGGGTCGAGGGGGTCGTGCAACGGCAGGCGGGGCCCGGTTCGGGTCCCGCCTGCCGGTTGTGCACTCGGAGCGCCCAGGGGCGCTAGGGGCGTCCCCGCTGCCCGCGCAGGTGCTCCGCGATGGGCTTCAGGGCCTTGTCGAGTTCCGCCATGGCCTCGGGGGACAGCAGATCGATGAAGTGCCTGCGCACGGACGCCACATGGTGCGGGGCGACCTTGTTCATCGTCTCCATGCCGTGCTCCGTGAGGACCGCGTAGAGCCCGCGGCGGTCGGACTCGCAGTTCTCCCGGCGGACCAGGTTCGCGTTCTCCATCCGGGTGATCTGGTGGGAGAGGCGGCTCTTGGACTGGAGGGTGGCGGACGCGAGGTCGCTCATCCGCATCCGTACGTCCTCCGACTCGGAGAGGTTCACCAGGATCTCGTAGTCGTTCATTGTCAGGCCGAACGGCTGCAGGTCCCTCTCGAGCTGGTACGTCAACAGCCTGTTGACCTCCAGGTGGGTGCGCCAGGCGCACTGCTCCGCATCGGTCAGCCAGCGGGTGGCCGTCTCGGTCTCCATGAATGAAGTCTACCTAAAATGTTGAAAGGCGAACTAGTGAGGGTGGTGTGATGTCTGCGCGCACACGTTCGACGTCACACTCCGCAGACTACCGCTCACAGCCCGAAGCGACGCTGGAGGTCTCCCAGCTGTCCGGGAAGGCGCGGTGCGCCGGCTTGCGGTGAAGGGCCCATGTGCGCCCCGCCGCCGGGTACGCCGGGCTCCGGTGGAACCGCCCCCGTGGGCTGCTCGGCCATGAGGGTTTCCGAGGACTGGAGCAGGACCGTGCCGGCTCCCACGAACTCGAACTGGTGCTCCTCCCCGGAGGCCCCGCCGAGGCCCGTCATCGCACGTAGGCCGCCCATCAGGCCCGTCATGTAGCCGTGGTCGTAGTGATGACAGGGCGACGGGCAGTCGGCCCAGCCGACGAGCGCCTGCGGGTCCACCCGGATCGGCGGTTCCATGAACACCACCGGACCGTTAGATGCGGCCACGAACTTTCCGGTTCCGATCAGGGTCAGAAAACCCGGCACAATCGATTGCTTGAGCGCGAGACTTGGCTGAAAAGCGAGCAGATTGCCCGAGCGAATGGTCAGATTGCCGTCCTCGAGGTCGTACGAGTTCACATCGAAGGCCCGGTCGGCGAGGAGCATCTTGCCCGAGCCCTCCGCCACGACCCAGTCGCTCGCGTGCAGTGGCGAATGAAAGGACGTACGGACAAGTCGGTCGAGCCGGCCGTGTCCGATGCCGTTGAACTCCATCGAGCCGTAGTAGGCGATCATCTTCCCCTTCTGCAGGAACCACTGGCTCCCCTTGAGCTCCACGCAGAAGGTGTACTTGTTGACGTTGTCGTCGACCGGCAGCGTCATCGGGTCGAAGACCGTCGGGCCGCCCGGAGTCCCGTACGCGCTCACAGCTTCTCCTCCGAGGCCTGGACGTACACCGCGCCGTTGCCGCTGAGCTCCAGCTGGAAGGCCTCGCCGGAGCCGCGTCCCACCATGTCGCGCCAGCCCAGCGCCGTGGACAGCTTGTTGCGGACGTCGCCGTGGTGCGCGACGTACGCCTGCGGGTCGACGTGCACGGGCCGCTGGGGGGTGATCGGGATCTCGAAGACGCCGCCGTGGGCCATCACGGCCACCGAGCCGTGTCCCTTGAGGGTGGTCGTGAACAGCCCCTGGCCGGTGACCTGGCCGCGGACCATGCCCATGACGCCGCCCTGCGAGCCCATGAACATCGTGCCCTGCTGGAGCGTGCCCTCGAAGGCGAGCAGCCGGTCCGCCTCCACATAGAGGGTGTCGCCGGTGAGGTTGATGACCTGGACGTGATGACCGCCGTGCCCGAACAGGACCGTGCCGCTGCCCTCCACGGACATCAGCGGCGTCGCCTCGTTGGCCACCCGGCGCCCGATCATCGACATGATCCCGCCCTGGCCGCCCTGGATGTTGGGGGTGAAGGACACCTCGCCCTTGTAGGCGAGCATCGCGCCGCGCTGGCTGAACAGCCGCTGGCCGGGCAGCACCGTCGCCTCGACCATCTTGGAGTTGATCTCACGGAAGGGCATGTCACACATCCCCCGCGATCGTGTTCCGCTCGCTCGGCTGTATGTACACCAGCCCGTCCCCCTCGAACCGGATCTGGAAGGCCTCGCCGCCGCCCTCGCCGAAGAACGTGCGGAACGTCACACCGGACTGGAAGGACTGCCGCAGATTCCCCTGGTGCGCGATGTAGGCGCCCGGGTCGACCGTCAGCGGGTACTGCGCGCTCACCCGCAGCACCACCGCCGGGCCGTCCGACATGATCGCCGCCTGGCCGTGGCCCTCGACGGTCGTCGTGAACAGCCCGTTGCCCTGCGAGGCACCGCGCAGCCCGGTGAAGGTCGTGCCGGTCCTGAGGCCGGCGTCGGTCGCGAGCAGATTGCTCGACTCCACATACAGCTTGTCCCCCTGGAGACTCACGAGATTGATCTCGGAGGCCCGGTCCGCGAACCAGCACGTCCCCTGCCCCTTCACCTCCATCACGGTCATCTGCTCACCGGTGAGCCGCCGGGTCACCATGCCCCGGATGCCCTCACCGCCGCCGCTCAGCTTCTTGAAGGCCATCTGCCCGTCGTACGCGACCATCGAGCCGTTCTTCGCCTTCACGGCGTCCCCGGTCATGTCGACGGCGAGCACCTTGCTGCCTTGGAGTCGAAACATCGCCACGCTGCGAAAGGTAGCCGCACGGCGGGTGCAGCGCACAGGGCCCGGGGGTGGAGAAGCACCCTGAGCGCACCCCTAGGGGAACGGTTTGTCACAATGGGTGGACGCTTGTGCGTGCGTTCACAAATCGGCAAGCAGCCGTCGCAACTCCCGAAGGTGACCCGTGGACCTCAAGACAGCCTCCGCCATCCGCCGCCTCCGACTGATCTCCGTGCCGGAGGGTGTGTCCTGGATCATTCTCTTCACCTGCACGGTCATCAAGTACACGATCAACCCCGACGTCGACGTCGCCCGTGTGCTCGGCCCGATCCATGGCGTGCTGTTCATCATCTACGTGCTCTTCTGGGCCGACGCCTGGAACCGCACCAAGTGGGACAAGGGCAAGGCCGCCCTCTACTTCGCCTACTCGATCATCCCGGGCGGGGGCTTCATCATCGAGCGCGCGCTGCGCCGCGCCGCCGAGGACGAGGTCATCGCGGCTCGCGCGCGCAAGGAAAAGGAAGGAATCGTGAACGCATGATCGTCGCCTTCTCCGTCACACCGCTGGGCGTCGGCGACGAGGTGGGGGAGTACGTCGCCGACGCCGTCCGCGTCGTACGCGAGTCCGGCCTGCCCAACCGCACCGACGCGATGTTCACGAGCATCGAGGGCGAGTGGGACGAAGTGATGGACGTCGTCAAGCGCGCCGTCGCCGCCGTCGAGCAGCGGGCGCCGCGCGTGTCCCTGGTCCTCAAGGCGGACATCCGGCCCGGAGTGACCGACGGTCTCACCGCCAAGGTGGAGACGGTGGAGCGCTACCTCGCCGACTAGGACGCCGGGGCTGCCACCAGGCCGGCCCGGCGGACGAACTGCTCATGGTGGGGCGGGAGATGCGGCCGCCCCACCCGCCTGGACGCCTCCAGGTCGCCCCGCCCCCGAAACTCCAGTTTGGTAGGGGGTGATCGGTACTCCTCTGCCGATCACACCTCACTCACTGGAGGGCGCCGTGCAGTCGGAGGGCTACGCATACGACACCCACAGCCGACTGGCCGGACCTCTCACCGAGCCGAGCGACGCGTCGTACCAGGTGCAGTACACCTCGCTGCTCTCCAGCGAGCCGCGCCGAATACAGGCCGTCCTGCTGATGACCCTCGCCCCGGTGCTCACCGGGACGCTGCTCGTCTACCTCGTCTGGCCCACGCACTGGGTGGAGCGCGACGGCGGGGAGAGCTGGCTGGTCGGGCTCGATGTCACGATGCTCATATCCATCGGGCTCATCGAGCTGTTCATGGTGGTCAATGTCGCCTCGGTCGCCCATGCCACGCTGGTCGCCCGTGACCCCGTCCCGGTGGTCCCCGAAGCCGGTACCCGCGTTGCTTTCCTCACCACGTACGTCCCCGGCAAGGAACCCCTCTCCATGGTCCGCGCCACCCTGGAGGGAGCCGTCCGGATCACCCACGCCGGGCCCGGCAGCGTCCTCGACGTCTGGCTCCTCGACGAGGGAGACGACGAGCAGGCGAAGGCGCTGTGCGCGGAGCTGGGAGTCCGGCACTTCACCCGGCGCGGCGTTCCGCAGTGGAACCAGGCCCACGGCGCGCACAAGGCACTGACCAAGCACGGCAACTACAACGCCTGGATCGCCATGCACGGCGACGCGTACGACTTCTTCGCCTCCGTCGACACGGACCACGTCCCGCGCCCCAACTTCCTCGAAAGGATGATGGGGTACTTCCGGGACCCCGATGTCGCCTTCGTGGTCGGGCCCCAGGTGTACGGGAACTATGCCGACCATCCCGTCACCAAGGCGGCCGAGTCGCAGCAGTTCCTCTTCCACGCGCTGATCCAGCGTGCCGGGAACCGGTATCGCTCCCCCATGTTCGTCGGTACCAACAACGTGGTGCGGATCGCCGCCGTGAAGCAGATAGGCGGGCTGTACGACTCCATCACGGAGGACATGGCCACCGGGTTCGAGATACACCAGCGGCGCAATCCCCTCACCGGCAACTACTGGCGGTCCGTGTACACGCCGGACGTACTGGCCGTCGGGGAGGGACCCGCCTCCTGGACCGACTTCTTCACGCAGCAGATGCGCTGGTCGCGGGGGACCTACGAGACGCTGCTCAAGCAGTACCGCAAAGCGCTGTTCCGGATGCCTCCGGGACGCCTGTTCTCGTACACCCTGATGCTCGTCTACTACCCGATGACGGCGGTCAACTGGCTGCTGGGCATCCTCAGTTGTGTCCTCTTCCTCTGGTTCGGGGCCTCCGGGACGCAGGTCGCCTCCTCGGTGTGGCTGATGCTCTACAGCGATGCCGCAGCCCTGCAGATCGGGCTGTATCTGTGGAACCGGCGGCACAACATCTCGCCCCACGAGCCGGAGGGGTCCGGCGGGCTCGCGGGCATGGCGATGTCGGCCCTGGCCGCGCCGATCTACCTCAAGTCCTTCGGTGAGGCCCTCGTCCGCCGGCCCAGCAGGTTCGTCGTGACCCCCAAGGGCGCGGACGCCAGCGCCGACCGTCTGCTCACCTTCCGTATCCACCTCTTCTGGGCGGTGCTCCTCGCGGCCTCCCTGGCCGCCTCGGTCGTCCTGGACCACACCCATGCGGCCATGCGGACCTGGGCCGTCCTGGCCATGGTCATCGCCCTCGCACCGGTCGCGGTGTGGTGCTCCACGCTCCTCAGGGAGCGGCGGGAGCGGCAGGCACCGCACCGGACCACTCGTGCCGTCGACGGCACGGAGCCCGCCCTCGCCACCAGCGGCGCGGGCTCCCCGGTCTCCGGAACCACGACAGGAGGCAGCTAGCGCCATGGCCCGGAACGCTGAGAACAAGTACCGCAAGAGCCCCGGGAACAGGACCACGAGGAGGGCCGTCCTCGGAGTCGGGGGCGTCATGGTCCTGGCCGGTCTCAACGCCCCCGCAGCGGTCGAGTTCGCGGGTGAGGAGTACCACGAGTACAAGATCGCCCAGCCCGAGTACCAGGCGAAGTACGGCTCCTGGCAGCGGGTCGACATCCCCGCGCAGTACCGCACCAACGCCATCCACGCGGCGCTCCTGCACACCGGCAAGGTGCTGATCGTCGCCGGGTCGGGCAACGAGCAGAAGAAATTCAACGCCGGGTCCTTCGACACCGTTCTGTGGGACCCGAAGGCGAACACCTTCAAGAAGATCCCCACCCCCGCCGACTTCTTCTGCTCCGGCCACACCCAGCTCCCGGACGGGCGGCTCCTGGTGGCCGGCGGCACCGCCCGCTACGAACTGCTCGACGGCGAGGTCAAACGGGCCGGCGGCGGTATGCGGGTCAAGAACGAGAACCCGCTCAAGTCGGTCTTCCTGAAGAAGGGCACCCGTTTCCGCTCGCCCGCCGGCGTCGAGTACGTCAGCCGCTTCGACGTCACCGTCCCGAAGGCCGAACCCGCAGCCGGTGCGGTCGGGGCCGGCGCGGTGCGGCCCGGGCAGGCCCCCGCCCCCGCCCCGGTGGTGGCGGGCGAGGCCCGGGTCTTCGTCGAGGCCGTCGAGGCCGGTCCGCTGTCCGTCACCGAGAAGCAGGCGCAGTACGACATCGTCGGGCTGACCGGCAAGGACGCGGCCAACACCTATGGGCTGAGCGAGAAGATCACCCTCGACAAGCAGGACTTCCAGGGCATCCGTGCCGCCTACGAGTTCGATCCCGTGGCGGAGCGGTATGTGCCCGTCGACCCGATGCAGAAGGCCCGCTGGTATCCGACGCTCGTCGGACTCGACGACGGGCGGGTGCTCGCCGTCTCCGGACTGGACGACGTCGGCATGATCGACCCCGGGGACAACGAGATCTACGACCCGAGGACCAAGAAGTGGTCGCCCGGCCCCAAGCGGTACTTCCCGACGTACCCCGCGCTCTTCCTGACCAAGGGCGGCAAGCTGTTCTACACGTCCTCCAACGCCGGTTACGGGCCCGCCGACCAGGGGCGGGAGCCGGGGCTGTGGGACCTGAGGACCAACACCTTCCGCAAGGTTCCGGGGCTGCGCGACCCGGACGAGACGGAGACCTCCTCCTCCCTGCTGCTGCCGCCCGCGCAGGACCAGAAGGTGATGATCCTGGGCGGCGGAGGCGTCGGCGAGTCCAGGAGGTCGACCCCGCGCACGGCCGTCGTCGATCTGAAGCAGGACAACCCGGTGTTCAAGGACGGGCCCGACCTCCCCCAGGGCACGCGGTACCTGAACAGCGTGATCATGCCGGACGACTCGGTGTTCACGACCAACGGCTCCGAGGACTACCGCGGCCGCAGCGCCAGCAACATCTTCAAGGCGCAGTTCTACGACCCGAAGAGCAACGCCTTCCGCGAGGCGGCCGCGCCCACCGTCGGCCGCAACTACCACTCCGAGGCGCTGCTGCTGCCCGACGGGCGGGTCGCCACCTTCGGCTCCGACCCGCTCTTCGACGACCAGCAGAACACCAAGCTGGGCCACTTCGAGCAGCGCATGGAGGTCTTCACCCCACCCGCGCTGCACCGGGGCGGCGAGAACCGCCCCGTACTGGAGGGCGGCCCTCAGGAGCTCGGCAAGGACCGCCGCGCGACCTACCGCACCGACCACCCCGAACGGGTGACGAAGGCCAGGCTCATGCGGCCCAGCGCGGTCACCCACACCACCGACGTCGAGCAGCGCTCCATCGCGCTCGGCCTGACCAAGGACGGGCACTCGGTGACGGTCGACGTACCGGACGATCCGGCCCTGGTGCCGCCCGGCTGGTACATGCTGTTCGTGACGGACGCGCAGGGCACGCCGTCCGAGGCCAGATGGATCCACGTGAAGTGACCCGGCCGGCCGGCCCGTCCGACCCGTGCCGCAGCCGTCGGCTACGGCTTGGAGTTGCGTGCGAGCTCCAGGGCGTACTCCGGCCACCAGGTGCCCGCGGCCGGCCCGCTCCCGCACGTCCCGTCGGACTCCCCGGGCCGCTTGATCCACAGGTAGGCGTCGAGGGTGGGATCGCCGGTGTCGGTCGTCGGGCGGGTGCCCAGCGCACGGCCCGGCGGGTTGCACCAGGCGCCGGGCAGCGGGCCGTTTCCGTTGCGGCTGGTGTCGACGACGAAGTGCTTGCCGCCGAGGTCGGCGGAGAGCTCCAGGCCGTACGCCTTGGTGAGCTCGTCCGTCTGGAAGTTGGAGACGTTGAGGGCGAACCCGTCGGCCTTCTCGATGCCGGCCTGCTTCAGCGGGTCGACCAGCTTCCACGGATCGCGGATCCAGGCCGGGTTGCCCGCGTCCAGATACACCTTGGTGTTCGGCTGCTGCTTGAGGCGGACGACCGCCTCGTTCAGCAGCTGCACGCGCTCGTCGTGGTACCCGGCCGGTGTACAGCCGTCCACGATGTGCGCGACCGCGTCCGGTTCGAGGACGACCAGGGCCTTGCCGTCCCCGAGCGCGTCCGCGAACTTGCCGATCCAGTCCCGGTAGGCGTCCGCGTCGGCCGCGCCGCCCGCCGAGTGCTGGCCGCAGTCGCGGTGCGGGATGTCGTACGCCACCAGGAGCGCCGTGCGGTTCTCCTCGTCCGCGGACTCGACGGCCGCCCTCACCTTGGGGCCCGGGTCGATCTCGCCGGCCGGCCACAGCGCCTGCGGTTCGTCCGCGATCCGCTTGAGCAGGTGCGCGTCCTGGGCGCGGCCCGCCCGCCGCCACTCCTTGATCTGCTTGGCGGCCGGGCTTTCCGGGTCGACCCAGAAGTCCATGGCGCCTGCGCGGGCCGCCTTCTTCGAGGCTCTGCCCGCCGCGGCGGCCGTGTCGATGTGGGACGCGGACGAGCAGCCCGCCGCAAGCCCGAGGACCGCGACAGCCGTGAGGATGTGGATCAGCCGGGACATGCTGCTCCCTGGAGCGAAGGTGACATTTACTGATGATTCGTCAGTAATCGTTGCACAAGGGATTTCAGGCTGCAGGGTTAGACATGGCAGCCGTGGGACGCGGCAGGCGTCCGGCGGCACGAGCGCGCTGCCCGGCGGCGTGGGCGCGGGGTGCCGCGTACTCCTCGCCCCGCAAGTGCGGGGGACCGATGGGCGAGACGGGGCTGACCAGCATGTGACCGGCCGGTAAGGTCGGTTCCGTGCCGAAGCCGCTCAGTCTTCCTTTCGACCCGATCGCCCGAGCTGACGAGCTCTGGAAGCAGCGCTGGGGAAGCGTGCCGTCCATGGCCGCCATCACCTCGATCATGCGTGCGCACCAGATCCTGCTCGCCGAGGTCGACGCGGTGGTCAAGCCGTACGGACTGACGTTCGCACGGTACGAGGCGCTGGTGCTGCTCACCTTCTCCAAGGAGGGCGAGCTGACGATGTCGAAGATCGGCGAGCGGCTCATGGTGCACCCCACCTCGGTGACGAACACCGTCGACCGCCTGGTGAAGTCGGGCCTGGTGGCCAAGCGCCCCAACCCCAACGACGGGCGCGGCACCCTCGCCTCCATCACGGACAAGGGCCGCGAGGTCGTCGAGGCGGCCACCCGCGACCTGATGGCGATGGACTTCGGCCTCGGTGCGTACGACGCCGAGGAGTGCGCGGAGATCTTCGCCATGCTGCGCCCGCTGCGGGTGGCGGCGAAGGACTTCGCCGAGGACTGACCCGGCCCAAGATCTCCCGGAACGGGCGGTTACGCTCGACGCCATGAAGAAGAGCGTGCTGACCCGCTACCGCGTCATGGCCTACGTCACCGGTGTCCTGCTGGTCCTGCTGTGCCTGAGCATGATCGCCAAGTACGGCCTGGACGTCAGCGGCGCCGCGGACTTCACCCGCGTCGTCGCCATCGCGCACGGCTGGCTCTACGTGGTCTACCTGATCTTCGCCTTCGACCTGGGCTCCAAGGCGAAGTGGCCGGTCGGCAAGCAGCTGTGGGTGCTGCTCGCCGGGACGATCCCGACGGCCGCCTTCTTCGTCGAGCGGAAGATCAGCCACGAGCTGGAGGCCCAGCTCACGGAGGGCTCGCCCGCGGTCGCGAAGGTGTGACGACGACCGACGTGATGGCCGCCAGGCCGCCGTTGGCCAGGCCCTTGTAGGTCACCGTCCGCGACGGCCCCAGCTCGTCCGCGAGCCGCTGCGCCAGCGCCGAGCCCGCACGGAACAGCCGCTCCCACTCGCTGTCGTACTTGCCGTCCACCCGGTCCCGGAGGGACAGGTTGAGCGTGTCGTCGATGCTCCGCGCCCATGCGCGGAGATCGGCGACCAGGCCGTCGGACAGATCCAGCGCGGCGGCGGGATCGTCGGGGAAGAAGTCCCCGAAACCGTCGGAGCGCAGCGGACCGTACTTGAACTCGCCCTCGACCGTGATGTCGACCGGGTGCGGCGGATCGCCGTGGCTGTCGCGTTCCCCGTGGAGGCGGTCGCAGCCCCAGCACAGCCGCTTCACCGTGCGACGGCGTTCGTCCCAGTAGTGGACCGCCCAGGAGGGGCCGAGGTGCCGGGCCAGGCGCTGTGCCGCCGTCAGGCCCCGCTCGACGTTCGGAGGGCCGGGCAGGGACCAGGAGCGCAGGGCGTCCAGGAGGTGCGCGGGCAGGGCGAGAGCGCTGTCCTCCAGCGGTATGCCGACGGTGAACGCATCTGGCTCCTCGTCCCACCAGCCGCCTGCGGGCTCGTACAGCGGGGACGGCTCGCCCCGGGCCTGCACGAGCAGATGGCGTGGTCCTTCAGGCGTCATACGGCACAAGGTAGGGCTTTTCCGAGAGGGCGCCGACCGGTTTTCGATCGGGCGGCCGCCCACGGACTGCCCTCGACATTTACTAGGACGTCCTAGTAAATTCGAAGCATGGACGCTGACGCCATCGAGGAGGGCCGCCGTCGCTGGCAGGCCCGGTACGACGCTTCGCGCAAGCGTGAGGCCGACTTCACCACGCTCTCCGGGGACCCCGTGGAGCCGGTGTACGGGCCCCGGCCCGGGGACACGTACGACGGCTTCGAGCGGATCGGCTGGCCCGGGGAGTACCCCTTCACGCGCGGGCTGTATCCGACCGGCTATCGAGGGCGTACGTGGACCATCCGGCAGTTCGCCGGGTTCGGGAACGCCGAGCAGACCAACGAGCGCTACAAGATGATCCTCGCCAACGGCGGGGGCGGTCTGTCCGTCGCCTTCGACATGCCGACCCTCATGGGGCGCGACTCCGACGATCCGCGCTCGCTCGGCGAGGTCGGGCACTGCGGGGTCGCCATCGACTCCGCCGCCGACATGGAGGTCCTGTTCAAGGACATCCCGCTGGGCGACGTGACGACGTCCATGACCATCAGCGGGCCGGCCGTTCCCGTCTTCTGCATGTATCTCGTCGCCGCCGAGCGGCAGGGTGTCGATCCCTCGGTGCTCAACGGCACGCTCCAGACGGACATCTTCAAGGAGTACATCGCCCAGAAGGAGTGGCTGTTCCAGCCGGAGCCCCATCTGCGGCTGATCGGCGACCTGATGGAGTACTGCGCGGCCGGGATCCCCGCGTACAAGCCGCTGTCCGTCTCCGGCTACCACATCCGCGAGGCCGGGGCGACGGCCGCGCAGGAGCTGGCGTACACGCTGGCCGACGGGTTCGGGTACGTGGAGCTGGGGCTCTCGCGCGGGCTGGACGTGGACGTGTTCGCGCCCGGGCTGTCCTTCTTCTTCGACGCGCACGTCGACTTCTTCGAGGAGATCGCCAAGTTCCGTGCGGCGCGGCGCATCTGGGCGCGCTGGATGCGGGACGTGTACGGGGCGAAGTCCGAGAAGGCGCAGTGGCTGCGCTTCCACACCCAGACCGCCGGTGTCTCCCTGACCGCCCAGCAGCCGTACAACAACGTCGTGCGTACGGCCGTGGAGGCGCTCGCGGCGGTGCTCGGCGGGACCAACTCGCTGCACACCAACGCCCTGGACGAGACCCTCGCGCTGCCGAGCGAGCAGGCGGCGGAGATCGCGCTGCGCACGCAGCAGGTGCTGATGGAGGAGACCGGGGTCGCCAACGTGGCCGATCCGCTGGGCGGTTCGTGGTTCGTCGAGCAGCTGACGGACCGGATCGAGGCGGACGCGGAGAAGATCTTCGAGCAGATCAAGGAGCGGGGGCTGCGGGCGCATCCGGACGGACAGCACCCGATCGGACCGATCACCTCCGGGATTCTGCGCGGGATCGAGGACGGCTGGTTCACCGGCGAGATCGCCGAGTCGGCGTTCCGGTACCAGCAGGCGCTGGAGAAGGGCGACAAGCGGGTCGTCGGCGTGAACGTCCACCACGGCTCCGTCACCGGGGATCTGGAGATCCTGCGGGTCAGCCATGAGGTGGAGCGGGAGCAGGTGCGGGTGCTGGGCGGCCGCAGGGCCGCGCGGGACGAGGCGGGGGTGCGGGCGGCCCTGGACGCCATGCTCGCCGCGGCCCGCTCGGGCACCAACATGATCGAGCCGATGCTGGACGCCGTACGCGCCGAGGCGACCCTGGGCGAGATCTGCGGGGTGCTGCGGGACGAGTGGGGGGTGTACACCGAGCCGGCGGGGTTCTGACGGCCGGCAACCGCAGACGCGTTTATGAAAATGTGACCTGCCTCCTTTTCCACGATCGTTCCCGTGCATAGCATCGGCCCGTCGAAACTGCCGACTCCCAGGGGAACTGACGGTGCGTAGGCTTTTCAGACCCAGGGCGGTACGGGCCGCCGTCGCCTTCGCAGCGGCCCTGCTGCCGTGCGCAGCGCTGGCGCCGGTCGCGGCCGCCCATGGTGGCCCGCCTCCGGTGAACCCGCTCGCCGCGCGGCTCGACGCCTACTGGAGCGCCGCGCGGCTCACGGCCGCACGGCCCGTCGACACCGGTCTGGACGCGGACTCCGCACCCTCCAGCCTGGAGACGGACTCGGTCTCCGCCACCGCCTCCTCGGCGGTGGACGGCCCCCGGCCCGGCGAGTACATCCCGCCGAGCCGCAGCTTCGACGGCATGTCCCAGGCCGGAACCTTCTTCTGGACCGACGTCAGCGGCACCGGTCGCACCTGCAGCGGCTCCGTGGTGCGCAGCCCCGGGCGCAACCTGGTGCTGAGCGCCGGGCACTGTCTGCGTGGCTACTCCGGCAGCTCCCCGCGCCGCAACCTGGCCTTCGTGCCGCGCTACCACGACGGCCAGAAGCCGTACGGAGTCTTCCCGGTCCGCCCGAACGGCGTCTACGTCCCGCAGGAGTACTACGACCTCGGGGAGCACGCGGGCGCCGAGTACGACTACGGCTTCGCCGTCACCGAGCCCAACCAGGACGGGACGCGGCTGGAGGACGTGACCGGCGGGGTGCAGCTGCTCACCGGCACCGGGTACCACCACGCCGCCGTGCGGATGATCGGCTACCCGGGCGGCGCCGAGAAGCCGCTGGAGTGCTGGAGCCGCACCACCCGCTGGGACAGCGACGACCCCGCCGAGCCGGGCAGTTACCCGCGCATCGCCTGTGACGCGTTCGTGGACGGCACCAGCGGCGGACCGATGCTGGTGCCGTGGCCGGGAGGCTGGGCGGTGATCGGGGTCGTCGGCGGCTACCACACCGGTGGTTACACCCCTCAGATCTCCTACAGCGCCTACTTCGGCAAGAACGTCCGGGCCCTGTACGGCCACGCGGTCGCCGGCGCCCCGCCGGCGGGCCCGAAGTCGTAGCGTCGCACGCCGCTACGGCTGCGGGGGTTCTGCTCCGAGGCCGGCGAGGAGCAGGGCCGTGAGGTCGCGTACCCAGTCCTCGTCGGCGGCGCAGCCGCTCACCAGCGTGCGGTGGACCACGGCGCCCGCGACCACGTCGAAGATGAGGTCGACCGTGCGGACGGCGTCTTCGGGGCCGGTCTCGGGGGGCAGTTCGCCGCGGGTCTGGGCGCGGGCGCGGCCCTCCAGGACCAGTCTCTTCTGGCGTTCCACGATCGAGGAGCGGATGCGCTCTCGCAGGGCGTCGTCGCGGGTCGACTCCGCCACGACCGCCATCAGGCCGCTCGCGGCCTCCGGGCGGGCCAGGATCGCCGCGAACTGCAGGACCACGCCCTCGATGTCGGCGGCCAGGCTGCCGCGGTCGGGCAGGACCAGTTCGTCGAAGAGTTCGGCCACCGCGTCGACGACGAGTTCGTTCTTGCCGGACCAGCGGCGGTAGAGCGTGGTCTTTGCAACCCCCGCCCGCAACGCGACGTCTCCCAGGGTGAGCTTCGACCAGCCCAGCTCCACCAGGGCCTCCCGGGTCGCCGCGAGGATCGCGGCGTCCGCCTCGGCGCTGCGTGGGCGTCCCGAGGCGCGGGTGGTGGGAGTGCGGCTCTGCATCCCACGACCATAACCGGCAGTTCCTGTGAGGCCGTGAGGGAGATCACCGGGGGGTGGTGTCGGAGAGGCACTCGGTGCCATTACGCTACGACTCGTAGCGAAAGCTCGTGAGTGACTCCACGGGTGACAACCACTGGCGCAGGGTGGGGACCCGGCGCCGAACAGAACGCAACAGGACCGGCTTTCTCAACGCTTTTCTCTGATGCGCGGGAACGGGGGAGGATAGACGCATGCAGCCACGGAACATGTCCATGAGCGGAGTCGTCGACCTCGCCGCGGTGAAGGCGGCCCAGGAGGCCAAGGCGAAGGCGGAGCAGGCCCGCGCCGAAGCGGCCCGGCAGGGCGGCGGTCCGGGAGCCGTCTCCCCGGCCGATCTCGTCATCGACGTCGACGAGGCCGGGTTCGAGCGCGAGGTCCTGCAGCGGTCCACCGAGGTGCCCGTCGTCATCGACTTCTGGGCCGAGTGGTGCGAGCCCTGCAAGCAGCTGAGCCCCGTGCTCGAGCGGCTCGCCGTCGAGTACAACGGGCGCTTCCTCCTCGCAAGGATCGACGTCGACGCCAACCAGATGCTGATGCAGCAGTTCGGGGTCCAGGGGATCCCGGCCGTCTTCGCCGTGGTGGCGGGGCAGGCGCTGCCGCTCTTCCAGGGGGCCGCCGGCGAACAGCAGATCCGCCAGACCCTCGACCAGCTCGTGCAGGTGGCCGAGCAGCGCTTCGGCCTGACCGGACTCACGGTCGACCCCGACGCCGAGCCGGGCGGCGGCCAGGCCGCCGCCGAGGCGGCGCCGGCCGGACCGTACGACGCGCTGCTCGAGGCGGCCGTACAGGCCCTGGACTCGGGGGACTTCGGCGGTGCGGTGCAGGCGTACAAGAACGTGCTGAGCGAGGACCCCGGCCACCCGGAGGCCAAACTGGGCCTCGCACAGGCCGAGTTGCTCCAGCGCGTCGGCGGCCTCGACCCGCAGCAGGTGCGCAAGGACGCCGCAGAGAAGCCGGCCGATGTGCAGGCGCAGATCGCCGCGGCCGATCTGGATCTGGTCGGCGGCCATGTGGAGGACGCCTTCGGGCGGCTCATCGACGCCGTCCGGCGCACGGCGGGTGACGACCGCGACACGGTACGTCTGCGACTGCTGGAGCTCTTTGAGGTTGTAGGGGCGGATGATCCGAGGGTGGCGGCGGCCCGCAGGGCGCTCGCCCGGGCCCTGTTCTGAGCAGGGCGGCGGCCCGGTTCTGACCAGTCGCTAAACACCAGGGCATGTGATGCCCGAGTGAAAGATTTGCCGGAGGAACGTCAGTGCGGCCGCGCTTTACCAAATCTTGGTAATCGCGGCCGCTGTTACTGGGAGTAAGTTCCGGCCGTTGATCTGTCGGTTTCTGTCCAACGATCAATAGTTTTGTCCGGGCCCCCGGCTGCACCCTCCGTCGCCACCCGGGACCTGTGGGTCGTCCTTCGGTTATCGCGCCGTTACTACCCAGTAACGAAGCCCCTTGTGCGGGCGGCGAGAATGCACCACGATCGGCCACGCTCGGTCCTTTCCCGTACCCCGACAGCCGGTTGGGTCGCGGGAGTTCCTGGGTCCCCACCGAGCAGAGCCTGCGCCCCTGGCGTCGGCTCTTGGGCAGGGGGGTCTTCGCCGCTCGGCGAAGCCTGTCCAGCAAGGTTGTGCGTGATGTGTGTCAGGCGCGACCAGTGGTTGTCGCTCGGGGGTGATCGCCGGTGATCGGTGCGCGGTTTGCGCCTCCGAGTGCGGGCGCTCTCCTTCCCGAGGACGTAGCACTTCTCCCATCCCTGCCCGGCTGAGCCGCCGACAGGCAGCAGTCAGGGCCAGGAGATGTACGTCCGAGAAGGAGGAAATATGGAGTCCCAGGTGCGTGGCGGGACCAGATGGAAGCGGTTCGCTGTGGTCATGGTGCCCAGCGTCGCCGCTACGGCCGCGATAGGTGTCGCCCTCGCGCAGGGCGCTCTCGCCGCGTCGTTCAGCGTGTCCGGCCAGCAGTTCAAGGTCTCGGCCGACCAGCTCGAAGGTGACGGCTTCTCGCAGTACGGGGCCATTGACTCGGGGTACACCCTCGACGGCAAGAAGACCGCCCACCCGGTGGCGGTCTCGGCGTTCAAGTCCGCGACCATCAAGGGCCTGTGCCAGTCGGTGGTCACCCCGAACATCCCGTTGCTGGGCAGCGTCAGCCTGATCCTGCACGCGGGTGGCGGCGAGAAGCCGGTCGAGGCCGACAACCTGTACATCGACCTCGATGACCTGAGCGCCGACGCGACGTTCACGAACATCGACATCGGTGTGGCCGCGGGGAGCGCCAGCAAGGGCCCCGGCATCAAGAGCGGTGACACCGCGAACCCGAACGGATTCGCACAGCAGGCCGAGCACGCCTCGCTGACCGGTGTGAAGCAGACGGCGTGGGCGACCACCGCCGGAACCTTCAAGCTCAGCGGGCTGAAGATGTCCGTCTCGACGGGCACCCACGAGTGCTACTAGGCACTTGGTGACGGGCGGGGGAGCCGATGGCGCCCCCGCCCGTCCACCTTCCACCACATTCTTCACACGTAGTGCAACTCACCACCACAGCACCATCACCACAGCAAAGCCGCACCAGGGAGCTGTTTTCCATGAGCGCCGAGACTCCTGCCGTACCCGCCGGCCAGTTCAGTCGCCGGAGGGTGCAGTTCCGCGCCTGGCGGGGCACGCGGCCGTTCTGGGCCGGCCTGTTCGTCATGCTTGCCGGACTCCCGATCGCCTACTTCCCGTACGCCCACTTGCAGGTGGGGCATCTGACGCTGGCGATGGCCACCACCGCCGGTGCCGGGTCCCTGATCATCGGTGTGCTGCTGGTCGTCCTGGGCTTCAGCCTCTGGTTCCAGAAGCACGTGCGCACCTTCGCGGGCATCGCGGCGATCCTGCTGGGGCTGGTGTCCATCCCCGTGTCCAACCTGGGCGGGTTTCTGATCGGCTTCCTGTTCGCCCTGGTGGGCGGAGCGATGGCCGTGGCCTGGTCGCCCGGCGAGCCGCCGGCCGAGGCGGCGCAGGAGGACGTGCCGGGAGCGGGCGGTGCCCCGCAGGCACTCGACCCGGACACCACCATCCTCAAGCCCGTGGTGGGCGAGCCGAACGATCTGTCAGGAACGAGCCCGGCGAACGGGGCGAACGGGAGGCACAGTGCCGGCTGACGAGGTGACCCACGGGACTGATGTGGACGAGTCCCGTGTGAGAACCGGGCCGCGCCATGCGGCACCCAAGAAGCCGCTGTTCACCAGGTTCCACATGCCGGCCGGCAAGGCGATAGCCACGGTGGCGATGCCGACCGCGGTCCTCATGGGAATGGGGTTCACGTCGTCGCTCGCGCTCGCCGACAGCGGAGGCGGCTCCGCGACGACGAACAGCCAGAAGGCCGACGAGTACAAGGACTGCGTCACCGCGGTCGACGGCTCCACGGCATCGCCGTCGCCGTCCGCCTCGGCGAGCTCCGGTGACACGGCCGACAAGGCGACGCCCTCGCCCTCGTCCTCCACCGGCACGTCCAAGGACTCCTCGGACACGACGTCGGGCAAGACCGGTTCGTCGGATTCAGGTTCCGACGACAAGGCCACGCCCACGCCCTCCGCCTCGGAGAGTTCGGGCAAGGGCACCTCGGGCGGCGACACCGCCACGCCGAGCCCCTCGGCGTCCGCGAGCAGCGGCGGCGGTCTGCTGGACGGCATCGGCGACGCGCTCGGCGGCCTCCTCGGCGGCGGCAGCGACAGCTCCACGTCGAGCGCGAGCCCGACGCCCACGCCGTCCGCCTCGGCGAGCACCAGCAAGGACTCCGCGTCCTCGGGGTCTTCGGGTACGAGCGCCTCGGACACCGTCAAGGAGGCGACCGAGAAGGCCACCGACACGGTGGGCAAGACCGTGAAGGACACGACCGACACGGCGACCAAGGCGGCGGAGGAGGCCACCAAGGCGGCCCAGACGGCGGCCGAATCGGCCACCTCCGCCAGCCCCTCGCCGAGCTCGTCCACGGACGCGGCGAACTGCGAGGCCGCCACGGACGACACCGGCGGCGTCGACAACAAGGTGCCGGTGGCGGACGCCCCCTGGTACCTGAACGCCAGCTCGCTGACCCTGAACAAGGCCGACTATCAGGGCATCGTGAAGGTGAGGACGGCCAACGGCACCGTCAAGAAGGTGCTGAAGTACGTCATCTCCGGCGGCACCGACATCGGTGACCTGCACCAGATGGTCAAGGACACCGACATCAACAAGACCTACCACGTGCAGGCCGCGAAGGGTTCGCATTCCACGATCACCGGCGGCACGACGACGATGTACACGGAGTCCATCTCCGGCAACCTGTTCGGTCTGATCCCGCTCACGTTCACCCCGGACAGCCCGCCGCCGCTGAACATCCCGTTCATCTACTTCACCAACGTGAAGGTCGTCCAGGCCGCTCAGTTCGGCGGCACCCTGCACGTGCCGGGCATGCACCTCTACACGACCGACGGAACCGGCTGACCGCCGTCACAGACCCGTCCGGGAGCCGCAGAAGGACTGAGGGCGCCCCCTGTTCGCAGGGGGCGCCCTCAGCGCCGTACAAGAGCCTTTGTGGCTGCGTCAGTTGGCGCCGCCGCCGGCGATGTGGTGGACGCGGAGCATGTTGGTGGTGCCGGGGACGCCGGGGGGCGAGCCGGCCGTGATGATGACGATCTCGCCCGGGTTGAAGCGGTTGATCTTGGCGATCTCCTGGTCGACCATGTCGACCATCTCGTCCGTGGTGTTCACGAACGGCACCACGTGCGACTCCACGCCCCAGCTGAGGGTGAGCTGGTTGCGGGTGTTCTCGTCGGTGGTGAAGGCGATGATCGGCTGCTGGGCGCGGTAGCGCGACAGCCGGCGGGCCGTGTCACCGGACTGCGTGAAGGCCACCAGGCCCCGGCCGCCGAGGAAGTCGGCGATCTCGCACGCGGCGCGCGCGACCGAACCGCCCTGCGTACGCGGCTTCTTGCCCGGCACCAGCGGCTGCAGGCCCTTGCTCATCAGCTCCTGCTCGGCCGCGACGACGATCTTCGACATCGTCTTCACGGTCTCGACCGGGTAGGCGCCCACGCTGGACTCCGCGGACAGCATGACCGCGTCCGCGCCGTCCAGGATCGCGTTGGCGACGTCGGAGGCCTCGGCGCGGGTGGGGCGGGAGTTGGTGATCATCGACTCCATCATCTGGGTCGCCACGATCACCGGCTTGGCGTTGCGGCGGCACAGCTCGATGAGGCGCTTCTGCACCATGGGGACCTTCTCGAGCGGGTACTCGACGGCCAGGTCGCCACGGGCCACCATGACGGCGTCGAACGCCATCACGACGGCCTCCATGTTGTCGACCGCCTGCGGCTTCTCCACCTTGGCGATGACGGGGACGCGACGGCCCTCCTCGTCCATCACGCGGTGGACGTCGTCCACGTCCTTGGCGTCGCGGACGAAGGACAGCGCGACCATGTCGCAGCCCATGCGGAGGGCGAAGCGGAGGTCCTCGACGTCCTTCTCGGACAGCGCGGGCACGTTGACGGCCGCGCCGGGCAGGTTGATGCCCTTGTGGTCGGAGACGACACCGCCCTCGATGACGATCGTCTTGACCCGGGGGCCCTCGACGTCCAGGACCTTCAGCTCGACGTTGCCGTCGTTGATCAGGATCTGGTCGCCGCGGTCGACGTCACCGGGCAGGCCCTTGTAGGTCGTACCGCAGATGGACTTGTCGCCCGGGACGTCCTCGGTGGTGATGACGAACTCGTCACCGCGCTCGAGCTCGACCGGGCCTTCCGCGAAGGTCTCCAGTCGGATCTTCGGGCCCTGCAGGTCGGCGAGGACACCGATGGCACGGCCGGTCTCCTTGGACGCGGCCCGGACGCGGTCGTACCGCGCCTGGTGCTCGGCGTGGGTGCCGTGGCTGAAGTTGAACCTGGCCACGTTCATTCCGGCCTCGATCATCGAGACCAGCATTTCGTGGGAGTCGACCGCGGGGCCGAGAGTACAGACGATTTTCGAACGGCGCATGGGGCGATCCTATCGGTTTGTTTCGCCGCGGAATATTCCGTCTGGCGGAAGATACAAATGGGCGGGTCCGCGCTCAGGCGTGTTACTGCGGTGTATTCCTCGGGGTTCTTCAGCCGGTCATGCGGCGAAGCCGCATTCGTTACTGCCCGACCAGTGCATAGGTCTGTGTGGCGATCTCCAGTTCCTCGTCGGTCGGCACCACGGCGACCGCCACGCGCGCGTGCGCGGGCGAGATCAGCCGCGGTTCGTCACTGCGTACGGCGTTCAGCTCGCTGTCCACCGCCAGGCCCAGCTCCTGAAGGCCCGCAACGGCAGCCTCCCGCACCGGACCCGCGTTCTCCCCGACTCCCGCGGTGAAGGCGACCGCGTCCACCCGGCCGAGTACGGCGTAATAGGCGCCGATGTACTTCTTCAGCCGGTGAATGTAGATGTCGAAGGCGAGTTGCGCCTCTTCGTCACCTTCGTCGATGCGGCGACGGATCTCCCGCATGTCGTTGTCACCGCACAGCCCGATCAACCCGCTCTTCTTGTTGAGAAGAGTGTCGATCTCGTCCGTGGACATTCCGCCAACACGCATCAAATGGAAGATGACGGCCGGATCCATGTCCCCGGATCGCGTACCCATCACGAGCCCCTCCAAAGGCGTCAGCCCCATGGAGGTGTCCACGCACTTCCCGCCCCGTACGGCGGAGGCGGACGCGCCGTTGCCGAGGTGCAGCACGATGACGTTGACCTCCTCGGGCGCCTTCCCGAGCAGCTCGGCGGTGGCCCGGGACACATACGCGTGCGAGGTCCCGTGGAATCCGTAGCGCCGGATCCGGTGCTCGTCGGCGGTCTTCACGTCGATCGCGTAGCGCGCGGCCGACTCCGGCATCGTGGTGTGGAAGGCGGTGTCGAAGACGGCGACCTGCGGCAGGTCGGGCCGCAGCGCCTGCGCGGTACGGATGCCGGTCAGGTTGGCCGGGTTGTGCAGGGGCGCCACCGGTATCAGCCGTTCGATCTCGGCGAGCACGGTGTCGTCGATCACGGTCGGCTCGGTGAAGGACTGCCCGCCGTGCACGACCCGGTGCCCGATCGCGGCGAGCTCGGGGGAGTCCAGCCCCAGCCGGTCCTTCGCCAGCTCCTCCGCCACGGCCTTCAGGGCCGCCGCGTGGTCGGCGACGGTCCCGTTCCACTCACGGGTCTCGCCGCCCGTCCCGAGCGGTGTGTGCGTGAGCCGTGAGGTCTCCTCGCCGATCCGCTCGACGAGGCCCACGGCGAGCCGGCTGCTGTCCCGCATGTCGAGCAGCTGGTACTTCACCGACGAGGAACCGGAGTTGAGGACGAGGACACGGGACGGACTCACTGGGCGGACGCCTTCTCGTTCGGGAGCTGGGCCTGTATGGCGGTGATGGCGACGGTGTTGACGATGTCCGAGACGAGAGCGCCCCGGGACAGGTCGTTGACGGGCTTGCGCAGACCCTGGAGCACCGGCCCGACGGCGATCGCGCCGGCCGAACGCTGCACGGCCTTGTAGGTGTTGTTACCTGTATTGAGGTCAGGAAAGATCAGAACCGTTGCCTGCCCGGCGACTTCGGAGTCCGGCAGCTTGGTCGCCGCGACCGTCGGCTCCACGGCGGCGTCGTACTGGATCGGCCCCTCGATCTTCAGGTCGGGCCGCCTTTCCCGGACCAGTTCGGTCGCCTCGCGCACCTTGTCGACGTCGGCGCCCGAGCCGGACGTACCCGTCGAGTACGACAGCATCGCGATCCGCGGTTCCACACCGAACTGCTCGGCGGTGGCGGCCGACTGGATGGCGATGTCGGCGAGCTGCTGGGCGTCCGGGTCGGGGTTCACGGCGCAGTCGCCGTAGACGAGGACCTTGTCGGCGAGGCACATGAAGAAGACGGAGGAGACGATGTCGGCGTCCGGCTTCGTCTTGATGATCTCGAAGGCGGGGCGGATGGTCGCGGCGGTGGAGTGCACCGAGCCCGACACCATGCCGTCCGCGAGGCCCTCCTGGACCATCAGCGTGCCGAAGTAGTTGACGTCCGAGACCACGTCGTACGCCAGCTCCACGGTGACGCCCTTGTGGGCGCGGAACTGCGCGTACTTCTCCGCGAAGGAGTCACGCAGCTCGCTGGTGGCGGGGTCGATCAGCTCGCATCCGCCGAGGTCGATGCCGAGGTCGGCCGCCTTCTTGCGGATCTGCTCGACCGGGCCGAGCAGGGTGAGCTCGCAGACCCCGCGGCGCAGCAGGACCTCGGCGGCGTGCAGGACGCGCTCCTCGGTGCCCTCCGGGAGGACGACCCGGCGCTTGTCGGAGCGGGCCTGTTCGAGCAGCTTGTTCTCGAACATCATCGGGGTGAGGCGGTCGCTGCTGGGCGCGGAGACCCGCTTGTTGAGGTCGCCGGTGTCGACGTACCGCTCGAAGAGGCCGAGCGCGGTCTCCGCCTTGCGCGGAGTCGCCGCGTTCAACTTCCCCTCCAGGGCGAAGAGTTCGGCGGCGGTCGGGAAGCTGTTGCCGGACACCGAGAGCACCGGGGTGCCCGGGGCGAGGCGGGCGGCGAGGGTGAGGATCTCGTCGCTCGGCACCTCGTTCAGGGTGAGCAGCACGCCGGCTATCGGCGGGGTGCCGGCGCTGTGCGCGGCCAGCGAGCCGACGACCAGGTCGGCGCGGTCGCCGGGGGTGACGACCAGACAGCCCGGGGTCAGGGCGGGCAGGAAGTTCGGCAGCATCGCACCGCCGAAGACGAAGTCCAGCGCGTCGCGCGCCAGTCCCGAGTCGTCGCCGAGGACGACCTTCGCGCCGAGCGCCTGGCCGATCTGGGAGACGGTGGGGGCGGCGAGGGCGGGCTCGTCCGGGACGACGTAGCACGGCACGGGCAGGCGGGAGCCCAGCTTCTGCGCGATCTCCTCCCGGTCCTCGCGCGCGACCCGGTTGGTCACCATGGCGAGGACGTCGCAGCCCAGGCTCTCGTACGCGCGGTAGGCGTTGCGCGTCTCGGCGAGCACGGACTCGGTGCTCTGCCCACGGCCGCCCACGACCGGGATCACGGACGCGCCGAACTCGTTCGCCAGCCGGGCGTTGAGGGAGAGCTCGTCGGGGAGCTGGGTGTCGGCGAAGTCCGTGCCCAGGACGAGGACGACCTCGTAGTCGCGCGCGACCACGAGGAAGCGTTCGACGAGGGTGGACACCAGTTCGTCCGTCCCCCGCTCCGCCTGGAGGGCGGACGCCTCGTGGTAGTCCATGCCGTAGACCGTGGCCGGGTCCTGGGAGAGCCGGTAGCGGGCGCGGAGCAGCTCGAACAGGCGGTCGGGCTGGTGGTGGACGAGCGGCCGGAACACCCCGACCCGGTCGACCTGCCGGGTCAGGAGCTCCATGACTCCCAGCTCCACGACCTGACGGCCGTCGCCCCGGTCGATCCCGGTCACGTACACGCTGCGCGTCACGCGTGCTCGCCCCTTCCTTGCGCCGTTATAAAAATCGCCCACCGAGGTGAGCAGAACCCTCTTGACAATACCCCTGACGCTGGATAAGGCGCCCGTCAGGCCCGGGGCTCGGGCCGACGTCCCGATAGGGCCAATCGGGTTATAGCTGACAGAACGGATATCGTCCTGTCGGGCATGAAACAATCGGACCGGCTCACCAGAAACCACCGGGCCGGCTCACCGGTAACGACAGCGAGCAGGAGACACAGCACGATGCGCATCGGAGTTCTCACCGCAGGCGGCGACTGCCCCGGCCTGAACGCCGTGATCCGGTCGGTCGTGCACCGAGCGGTCGCCCAGTACGGCGACGAGGTCATCGGCTTCGAGGACGGCTACGCCGGTCTGCTCGACGGCCGCTACCGCTCCCTCGACCTCGACGACGTCGGCGGCATCCTGGCCCGCGGCGGCACCATCCTGGGCTCCTCCCGGCTGGAGCGGGACCGGCTGCGCGAGGCCTGCGAGAGCGCGGCCGACATCGCCCGTGACTTCGGCATCGACGCGCTGATCCCGATCGGCGGCGAGGGCACGCTGACCGCGGCCCGCATGCTCAGCGACGCGGGCCTGCCGGTGGTCGGCGTCCCGAAGACGATCGACAACGACATCTCCTCCACGGACCGCACCTTCGGTTTCGACACCGCGGTCGGGGTCGCCACGGAGGCGATGGACCGCCTGAAGACCACGGCCGAGTCGCACCAGCGGGTGATGGTCGTCGAGGTCATGGGCCGGCACGCGGGCTGGATCGCCCTCGAGTCCGGCATGGCGGCCGGCGCGCACGGCATCTGCCTGCCCGAGCGCCCCTTCGACCCGGCCGACCTCGTCAAGATGGTCGAGGAGCGCTTCTCCCGCGGCAAGAAGTTCGCGGTCGTGTGCGTGGCGGAGGGCGCCCACCCCGCCGAGGGCACCATGGACTACGGCAAGGGCGAGATCGACCAGTTCGGACACGAGCGCTTCCAGGGCATCGGTACGGCACTGGCGTACGAGCTGGAGCGCCGGCTCGGCAAGGAGGCCAAGCCGGTCATCCTCGGCCATGTCCAGCGCGGCGGCGTCCCCACCGCCTACGACCGCGTCCTCGCCACCCGCTTCGGCTGGCACGCGGTGGAGGCGGCGCACCGGGGCGAGTTCGGCCGGATGACGGCCCTGCGCGGCACGGATATCGTGATGGTGCCGCTCGCGGAGGCGGTGACCGAGCTGAAGACGGTCCCGAAGGACCGGATGGACGAGGCGGAGTCGGTCTTCTAGACCCCCAGGGGCTGCCGCCCCCAGGCCCCCGCGTCTTCGGTCTTGAGCGGGTTCGCCCTCAAACGCCGGGCGGGCTGAGGTGGACCGCTGCCCAGAAGTGGTCGACGATGCGGTCCAGGAACTCGCGGCCGGCGTCGCTCGACTCGCTGGCCGCGTTCCCGTCGCCCCAGCTCAGCGAGGCCACCATCTGCCCCTGGTACTCCTGGTGCAGTGACTGGAGGGCGTCCTGGAGGAGGTGCCGGTCCAGGGGTACGTTTTTGGCCATCGGGCGGACGTACGCCTGCCAGCGGGTGGTCACCGCACTGCGCAGCAGCTCGGCCAGCTTCGGCTCGCGTCCCGTGACGGTGACGAAGTCCGGGAGCGAGAGGTCGAGCACCTCGGCCAGGGTGGCCGACTGGCGTTCGTTGCCGCGCCAGGCGTTGTGCTCCTCCATGTGCATGTAGGCGAGGAACTCCAGGCCGACGGAGCGGGCGACGTCCTCCGGTGCGAGGCCGCGGGCGATGCGGTGCTCGCGCAGGGTGCGCGGCGGACCGGTGATCTCACCGGGGGAACACCACAACACACCTGCGAGAGCGGCGAGTTCGGGGCTGGAGGGGGCGACGGAGCCGCGCTCCCAGGCGAGGACGAGATCCGGGGAGACGTACGGCAGTCCGTACGAGACACGCAGGCCGTAGGCGACATGTTCGGGGCCCATGTTGAGGGCGGTGCGGAGCCGGCGGGCGGCGGGGGCGTTGAAGGGCGGGGCGGGCTGGTTCGAGCGGGCTGGGCGTTGGCGCACGGGCCACACCGTAGGCGGGCCGTGACGCGATGACTACGGTCTGTTCGGCCAGGATCACGGATTGTAGGAACGTACGGATTCGGCCACCCGTGCGGACTGGACGGGGGTGGCCGAAGATCGTCTGCCGTCATGGCGGGCGCGCCGGCGAGGAGGGCGCGAAGCCGTCCGGGTGGGCGGTCCGGACGGCGGTGACTTTGTGAACGTCAAGGTCGAGGGGCATATTCACGAGCGTCTGCCGGCGCCGGACTTCTGGCATCTCGCCACGGTGGACGCGGACGGGATGCCGCATGTCTCGCCCATGTGGGCGGACATCGAAGACCAGTACGCCATGGTCAGCACGTCGATCGACCGCGTCAAGATCGACAACCTGCGGCTCAATCCGAACCTCTCGCTCTCCCACCACGACGCCGGCAACCCGTGCGACCGGGCCGAGATCCGGGGGCGGGTCGTGCGGTTCGTGGAGGGCGAGGAGGCGGAGCGGGGCTCCTGGACCGGCTCACCCCTTGACCGCCCCGCCCAGTGCGAACCCGCCGCCCAGCCGCCGGGCGATCAGCACGTACAGCAGGATCACCGGCGTCGAGTAGACGATCGAGAACGCCGCCAGCTGCCCGTAGGCCACCATGCCCCGGTTGCCGAAGAACTCGTTGATGCTCACCGAGGCCGGCATCTGGTCGGGGGTCAGGAGCAGCATGAAGGGGACGAAGAAGTTCCCCCACATGACCACGAACGAGAACACCGTCACCACCGCCACCCCCGGACCCATCAGCGGCAGCACGATCCGTACCAGCGACTGCATCGACGACGCCCCGTCGGTCCACGCCGCCTCCTCCAGCTCCTTCGGGACGCCGTCCATGAAGTTCTTCATCAGCCAGATGGCGAAGGGGAGTTGGGAGGCGGCGAAGAAGAGGATCGTGCCCTGCACGGTGTCGATCAGGTTCACCTGAACGAACAGCGCGTACACCGGCACCATGATCGCCGTGATGGGCAGACTCGTCGCGAAGAGGATGGTCAGCAGGAACGGGCGGTTGAGCCGGGACCGGAAACGGGAGAGCGGGTATGCCGCCAGGGCCGCGCACACCACCGTCAGCAGTGTCGCGCCGCCGCACAGGATGAGGCTGTTGAGCAGCGGTGTGAACGTGATGTCCGAGGTCAGGACGGCGTCGAAGTGGGACCAGGTGAGGCCGTCGGGCGCCTTCACCTTCAAGCTCGCGTGCGGGTCCACCGACGACAGCAGCACCCAGGCGAGCGGCAGCGCGAAGGCGGCGGCCACCACCAGCAGGCCGGCGTCGGCGGCCAGCCGGCGGCCGCGGCGGCGGGAGGCGAGTGTGCGGGCCATGGTGGGGGTCAGACCTCCGTCCGCAGCAGGCGCAGATAGACGAGGGAGAACAGCGAGCCGACCAGGAGCAGCAGCAGGGCGACGGCGGTGCCGTAGCCGATCATGCTGTTCTGGAAGGCCTGCTCGTACATGAAGAGGGGCAGGGTCTGGCTCTTGTTGCCGGGGCCGCCTCGCGTCATCACCCAGATCAGGCCGAAGACGGACAGGGTCTGGAGGGTGTTCAGCATCAGGTTGGTGCCGATGGAGCGGCGGATCATCGGCAATGTGATGTGCCACATGCGGCGCCGGCCGCCCGCGCCGTCGACCTCGGCGGCCTCCGTGATCTCCTTGGGGATCTCGTTGAGGGCGGCCGAGTAGACCAGCATCGAGAAGGCCGTTCCGCGCCACACGTTCGCGAAGGACACCGCCAGGATCGGAAGGGTGAACAGCCAGTTCTGGGACGGGAGATGGAGCCGGTCCAGGATGGCGTTCAGGGTGCCCTCGCGGCGGAAGAAGGCGTAGAGGAGGAACCCTGCGACGACCTCCGGCAGGACCCACGCCGTGACCACGATGCCGCCGGTCAGGGTGCGGACGGGCTTCGACGCGCGCTGCATCAGCACCGCCAGCGCCAGCCCGAGGGTGTTCTGGCCGAGCAGTGACGACAGGACCGTGAACACCAGCGTCAGCCATACGGCGTTGAGGAACTCCTCGTCCTTGAAGGCCTTGCGGAAGTTCGCGAGGCCGACGAAGGACGCGTGGGCCTGGCCGGTGAGCTGGAGGTCGGTGAAGGCGATGTAGGCGCAGTAGGCGATCGGGCCGGCGAGGAACAGGAGCAGAAGGGCGACGGCGGGGGAGAGGGGAAGCAGGCGGGCGAGGGCACGGGGGAGCGTCCGGCGGGGCCGGCGCCCGGACGGGGCGGGCGGGCGCGAGGGCGACTCGGCGGCCTTCGCGCCTGCCGTATGCGGAGTCGTGGCGGTCATGCGTGGTCGCCGCCGCTCGTGACCTGGTTGTCCGTGGCGTCCTTGAGCGCGTCGTCGTACCCGCTCGCCGCCTTGTCGACGGACATGTCGCCCGTTGTCACGCCCTCCATGGCTTCCTGGATGGCGGTGGAGACCTTCGGATACGCGGGGTAGGCGGGCCGGTAGTGGGTGCTCGACACCAGGTCCGTGAAGAACTTGATGCCGGGCTGGGCGCTTGTGTACGACGGGTCGCGGGCCACGTCGTCGCGCACCGCGATACCGGAGTTGGTGATGTACCACTTCTCCGCGTTCGCCTTCGTCTGCATCGTCCTGATGAAGTCGAACGCGAGGTCGGGGTTGCCGGCCTTGGACGGGATCGCCCAGGTCCAGCCGCCCGACATGCTCACCTTGCCGGGGGCCTGGCCGTGCTGGGTCGGCATGTACGCAAGACCCAACTCGCTGGACCACTGCGGCCATTCGTGGCCGCTGCCCTTCAGCCAGGCCTGCGGCAGCCACGAGCCGTCGAGGGCGATGCCCAGCTTGCCCTTCGGCAGCAGCTCGCCGGCCACGATGGTCTGGATGTTGGGGTCCAGGGCGTCGGAGACGTCCGGGCCGAGCTTCTCCTTGTAGACGGTCTCGACGAACCGGAGCGCGTCCCTGAAGCCCTGGCTCCCGGCGATCCACTTCTTCGCCGACTTGTCGTAGAGGGGGTCGGTGCTCCCGTCGCCGGTGCCGTAGAGCAGCATCTCGAAGGTCTGCATGGTGGCGGCCTCACCGGCGGGTTTGCCGGTGTAGACGTTGAGCGGGGTGACTCCCGGGACCCTCTTCCTGATCGTGCGGGCCGCGGCGAGGACGTCGTCCCAGGTCTTCGGCTGCCAGTTCGCCGGCAGACCGGCCTTCTTGAAGATGCCCTTGTCGAACCAGAGCCCGCGGGTGTCGGTGCCGTCCGGGACGCCGTACGTCTTCCCGTCCTCGGCCTTGGCGGCGGTCTTCGCCGTGCCGATGAACTGCTTCCAGTCCGGCCACTTGTCGAGGTACGGGTCCAGCGGCTTCAAGTACCCGCTGGTGATGTCCGAGTTGATGAGGAACGTGTCCTCGTAGACCAGGTCGGGGGCGGTCCTGGGGGAGCGGAGCATCTGCTGGAGCTTGGTGTAGTACTCCGAGTCCGGGGCCTTGATCGGGACGAGTTCGACCTTCTTGCCGGGGTACTTCTTCTCGAACTGCTTCTTGATGTCTGCGAGGAAACCGTCCATCACCTTGATGGAGTTGTCCGTGGACTGCTTGAAGGAGACCCTGACGGTGTCCGGGTCGCTGCCGGAGCCGTTGCCGCAGGCTGTGAGGGTGGTTGCGGCGAGGGCGGTGGTGAGGAGGACGGGGAGGAGGGGGAAGGCGGCGGTGGGGCGCACGGGCATGACCTCCTGCGGGCTCAACTTCGTTGTCGGCCGAGATGGTTGCCCGGTGAAGGTAGGAGGAGTGGTCTAGTCAGGTCAATGAGTGCGACGACCTAACGTCCCCGATCTCCGTCCCCCTTCTCGTTCCGCACCCACCGGTACTGCAACTCCGGCCGCCCCACGGTCCCGTACTGCGGAGCCCGCGCCGCCCGCCCCGCGTCCACCAGATGCTCCAGATACCGCCGGGCGGTGATCCGGGAGATCCCCACCGCCTCCGCCAGCGCCGCCGCGGTCAACCCCTCCCCGCAGTCCCGCAACGCAACGGTCACACGCTCAAGCGTCGGCGCGCTCAGCCCCTTGGGCAGCGCGGCCGGCGAAGGCGCCCGCAGCGAAGCCAGCGCCCGGTCCACCTCGTCCTGCCCGCTCGCCTCGCCCACCGCCGCATGGAACTCCGCGTACCGCACCAGCCGGTCCCGCAGGGTCGCGAAGGTGAAGGGCTTCAGCACGTACTGCACCACCCCCAGCGACACCCCCTCGCGCACCACGGTCAGATCCCGCGCCGACGTCACCGCGATCACGTCCGCGTGATGCCCGGCCGCCCGCAGCGACCGCGCGAACTGCAACCCATGGACATCAGGCAAATGCAGATCCAGCAGCAGCAGGTCCACCGGCGTACGCTCCAGCAGCCGGCGCGCCTCCGCGCCCGTGTGCGCCTTGCCCACGGCCACGAAGCCCGGCACCCGGCCGACGTACATGACATGCGCGTCGGCGGCCACCGGGTCGTCCTCCACGACGAGGACGCGGATGGGCTGCTGGGTCGTCATGCGTCACCTCTCGTGGCGGCGTGCCCGGTCTCTTCGGTGGGCCGGGCGGCTGCGTCTGGAGGCAGTCGTGCTTCGAACGCGGCGGCGCGTTCCTGCTTCTCCGGGGCAGGCGGTGTGCGCTGGTCCTGGTGGCCGACGGTGTGCGGGTCCGGAGCCGCGGGGGTGTCCCCGACCAGGACGCGGATGGGCTGCTGGGTCGTCATGCGTCACCTCTCACCGCGGCACGCCCGGGCGCGTCGGCCGGAGAGACGCCCGTGTCCAGAGGCAGCCGTACCTCGAACACCGCGCCGCCCGCCCCATCCTCTGCGCCTTCCGCCACCGTCAACGTGCCCTCCTGTCGGGTGACCGCCTGCCGTACCAGGGCCAGCCCGAGGCCCCGGCCGCCCGGGCCGGCCGGCTTCGTCGAGAACCCCCGTTGGAATACCAGCTCGGCATGGGCGGGATCCACCCCCGTGCCGGAGTCCGCGACCCGCATCACCAGTTCCGTGCCCTCCGCGTACGCCGTCACCGTCACCCGGGCGCCGATGCTGCCCTGTGCCGCGTCCACCGCGTTGTCGATCAGGTTGCCGAGGATCGTCACCAGATCGCGGGCCGGGAGGCTCGGCGGGAGCAGGCCGTCGTCGAGACGGCTGTCCTCCGAGACCACCAGCTCGACACCCCGTTCGTTCGCCTGCGCCGTCTTGCCGAGCAGCAGCGCCGCCAGCACCGGCTCGCTCACGGCTGCCACCACCTGGTCGGTCAGTGCCTGTGCCAGTTCCAGTTCGGCCGTCGCGAAGTCCACGGCCTCCTCGGCCCGTCCGAGCTCGATCAGCGACACCACCGTGTGCAGGCGGTTCGCCGCCTCGTGTGCCTGCGAGCGCAGGGCCTGGGTGAAGCCCCGCTCGGAGTCCAACTCGCCCATCAGGGACTGGAGTTCGGTCACATCGCGGAGGGTGACCACGGTGCCCCGGCGCTCGCCGCCGGACACCGGGGAGGTGTTGACGACGAGGACGCGGTCCGCGGTGAGATGCACTTCGTCCACCCGGGGCTCGGAGGCGAGCAGCGCCCCGGTCAGCGGGCCGGGCAGCCCGAGGTCCGCCACCGACCTCCCGACCACCTCGCCCTCCGGGCCGACGCCCAGCAGCTCCCGGCCGCCGTCGTTGATCAGGGCCACCCTGTACTGCCCGTCCAGCATCAGCAGCCCCTCCCGCACCGCGTGCAGCGCCGCCTGGTGATAGTCGTGCATCCGGCTGAGCTGGGTCGCGTTCATGCCGTGGGTGTGCCGGCGCAGCCGGGCGTTGACGACGTACGTGCCGATCGCCCCCAGGGCGAGGGCGCCGGCGGCGACGGTGAGGAGGGCCGAGACCTGGCCCTGTACCCGTTCGCTGATCGCCTTGACCTTGATGCCCGCGCTGACCAGGCCGACGACCCGCTTGTCGGCGTCCTCGATGGGGGTGACCGCGCGGACCGACAGGCCGAGGGTGCCCTTGTAGGTCTCGGTGATGGTCTCGCCGTTCTGGGACCGCTCGATGTTGCCGAGGAAGTGTTTGCCGATCTCCTTCTTGTTGGGGTGGGTCCAGCGGATGCCCTGGGGGTTCATGATCGTGACGAAGTCGACGTCGGCGTCGCGCATCACCCGCAGCGCATACGGCTGGAGCTGCGCGCTGGGGTCGGGGGAGCGGGTCGCCGCCAGTACGGACGGAGCGTCCGCGATCGAGCGGGCCACCGCCAGGGCCTGCCGGCGTGCCGCGTCCTCGGCCTGCTGCTTGTCGCTGACGTAGGTGAACAGTGCGTATCCGGCCACGAGCACCGCTATCAGCACGGCCTGCATGGCGAAGAGCTGGGCGGCCAGGCTGCGGGGGCGCGGGACACGGGGGATGCGCATGGAATCAGTGTGCCTCCCTCCTTTGCGCTGCCCACCCCTCGGCTTCTCGTTCGTATGCCCGTCCCTGTGCGCCGGGATCGACCCATTCTTTCTTGTTGAAGCATGAACTAATTGGCCTCTCCCCGCTTCAGGAGGGGGAATCTCCGACTCTGCGCCGCTGTCCGGCGCTCCTTCGGAGCTTTCCTGCTTCAGCACCGACGGCCCGCCCGGAGGTTCTCCGTTGAGGTCTTACGCCGGCTCCACAGGCCGACACCGCCAGCCCGGCGGCCAGAATGTTCTTCGCCGCGTTCTCGTCCCGGTCGTGGATCGCCCCGCATGCGGTGCAGGTCCATTCCCGGATGCTCAGCGGCAGTTTCGCGACCAGGTGGCCGCATGCCGAGCAGGTCCTGCTCGACGGGTACCAGCGGTCGACGGCGACCAGTGCGCGGCCGTACCACTGGGCCTTGTACTCCAGCATGGAGCGCAATTCGCCCCATGACGCGTCGGAAATCGCACGGGCAAGCGCGCGGTTCTTCAGCATGTTCCGGACTGCGAGGTCCTCGATCACGATCGTTTGGTTCTCACGAACGAGACGCGTGGACAGCTTGTGCAGGAAGTCCCGGCGCCGGTCGGCGATGCGGGCATGGATACGGGCGACCCGGACGCGGGCCCGATCGCGATTCCTGGAACCCTTCTTCTTACGGGACAACTCTCGCTGGGCACGGGCCAGCCGTGTTCGGTCCTTCTTCTCGAACTTCGGATTGATGATCTTTTCACCGGTCGACAGGGTCACCAGCGCGGTGATGCCTGCGTCGATACCCACTGCCGTGCCAGTGCTCGGGTGCGCCTTCACGGAAGCGTCCTCGCACAGCAGCGATACGAACCAGCGTCCCGCGCTGTCCTGCGACACCGTCACCGTCGACGGGGTCTGCCCCTCGGGCAGAGGCCTGGACCACACGATGTCCAGCGGATCCGGCATCTTCGCCAGGGTGAGACGACCGTCGCGGTAGGTGAATGCCGAGCGGGTATATTCCGCGCTCTTGCGGGACCTCTTGCGGGACTTGAAGCGTGGATAGGCGGAGCGCTTCTCGAAGAAGTTGACGAAGGCCCCCTGCAGATGGCGCAGCGCCTGCTGCAGCGGAACCGACGAGACATCGGCCAGGTATGCGTACTCCTCGGTCTTCTTCCACTCGGTCAGCAACGCTGATGTCTGGACGTAGTTGATGCGGCGCCGCTCCGTGAACCAAGCGGCGGTGCGGGCCTGCAGGGCCAGGTTGTAGACCGTTCGTACACAACCGAACGTACGCGTCAGCTCGGCCGCCTGGGCGTCGCTCGGATAGAAGCGGTACTTGAACGCCCGCTTCACGTGCTCGGTCATGCTCAAAACCTGGCATGTCAGTGTGTGAGACCAATTGTCTTCACCTCGCGATGTACTAAATGAACGCAAGGGTGACCGCCCTCACAGGGCACGACATAGTCACCGCATCGAGGAAGCAGTGGAAGCGGGACATACGGTTCTGGCCACCGCCTCCCGACGGAGATCCGCGCCCCCACCCGCATCTCCATCTCCATTCCCCGGACGTGAGCCGCACGCCGGTGATGCCGACGAAGACGTCAAGGAGGGCAGCCGTGGCCGCCAGCACCCCCGATACGGCACCTGCCGCACCCGCTGGGAAGCGGGACCGCACCCACTATCTCTACATCGCCGTCATCGCAGCGGTGGCCCTCGGTATCGCCGTGGGGCTGATCTGGCCGAGCGTGGGCGTCGAGCTCAAGCCGCTCGGCACGGGCTTTGTGAACCTGATCAAGATGATGATCTCCCCCATCATCTTCTGCACGATCGTGATCGGGATCGGCTCCGTACGGAAGGCCGCCAAGGTCGGCGCCGTCGGCGGTATCGCGCTCGGCTACTTCGTGGCGATGTCGCTGGTCGCGCTCACCATCGGCCTGGTGGTCGGCAACATCCTGCACCCGGGCGACGGGCTGCACATCACCAACGCGATCAAGGCCTCCGGGCACGACCAGGTGGACAGTGAGGCGCTGCCGCCCGTCGACTTCGTGCTGTCGATCATCCCGACGACCTTCATCTCGGCCTTCACCCAGCAGCAGGTGCTGCAGACGCTGCTGGTCGCCCTGCTCACCGGGTTCGCCCTGCAGGCCATGGGCTCGGCCGGGCAGCCGATCCTGCGCGGCGTGGAGCACCTCCAGAAGCTCGTCTTCCGCATCCTCGGCATGGTGATGTGGGCCGCCCCCGTCGGTGCCTTCGGCGCCATCGCCGCCGTCACCGGCTCCGCCGGTGTCGACGCGCTGAAGAAGCTGGCCATCCTGATGCTCGGCTTCTACGTCACCTGCTTCCTCTTCGTCTTCATCGTGCTCGGTGCCCTGCTGAGGATCGTCGCCGGGCTCAACATCCTCAGGCTCTTCAAGTACCTGGGCCGTGAGTTCCTGCTGATCCTGTCGACCTCCTCCTCCGAGTCGGCGCTGCCGCGTCTCATCGCGAAGATGGAGCACCTCGGTGTCAGCAAGTCGGTGGTGGGCATCACCGTCCCGACCGGCTACTCCTTCAACCTCGACGGCACCATGATCTACATGACCATGGCCTCGCTGTTCATCGCCGACGCCATGGGTACGCCGATGGCGATCGGCGAGCAGATTCCGCTGCTGCTCTTCCTGCTCCTCGCCTCCAAGGGTGCGGCGGGTGTCAGCGGCGCCGGCCTCGCGACCCTGGCCGGCGGTCTGCAGTCGCACAAGCCCGCCCTGGTGGACGGCGTCGGCCTGATCGTCGGCATCGACCGCTTCATGAGCGAGGCCCGCGCCCTGACGAACTTCGCGGGCAACTCCGTGGCCACGGTCCTGATCGGCACCTGGACCAAGGAGATCGACAAGGAGCGCGTGGGTCTGGTCCTCGCCGGTGAGCTGCCGTTCGACGAGACGACCCTGCTGGACGAGGACGTCGAGCCGCACGTCGAGGTGCCGGAGCAGGGCGGCGAGAAGGAGCTTGCCAAGGCCTGACCTCCGCGTTCCCCGACTGAGACGGGTCCGGACCTGAACTCCGGACCCGTCTCCGCGTCCCGGGCGGCCGGGTGGCCCCCGTCCCGTGCGACCCCAGGTGCACGGCAGTTGCCGTGCACCTGACGGCAGTTGCCGTGCACCTGACGGCATTACCGGAAGATTGCCTTCCTCTTGTCAACCCGATTGATCTTTCTCGCCTCTTCGGAGGCAGGGCAGCAAGCGCTTCCGGCCCTGTCGCGCGGGCGGCGGGCCAGGGCCCGTACCGAGACCGGGTGCGGGCGCCCGTCGAGTACCGAGAAGGAAATTCGGGGAAACCCATGGACAAGTTTCGTAAGACGTTGATCGGCGCAGCCGCGGGCGCGGTGCTTCTCACCGGGGCCGTGGCTCCGGCCCAGGCCGTCACGGCCCAGCCGGCCGTGGCGCGTCAACCCCAGAGCATCAGCGGCGTCTGCGGTTCGCTGCTGGCCACCGGTGTCAGTGTCGCCTCGCTGGGGAAGACCATCGCCTCCAAGGGCGCCGGCTGGGTGGGGGCGATCGTCTCCGCCGGCTGCCTGGTGAAGGACGCCGGCGAGTACAGCCGGGCGTTCAACGCCAGCCCGGCGGGCATCGCGCGCCTCAAGAAGATCCAGGCCAAGTACCACAACTACACCTTCAAGCACTTCATGAAGGACTTCGGCTGCGAGTGGATCCCGACGCCGCCCGGCGGCGGCACGGACCTCGCTCCGCGCGTCGCGGCCCAGCGGGCGTCGGGGCACTGGGACTGCAGCTCCGCCGGGGACTGAACGGAGCCGGCTCGTGGACATCACCCTGGCATTCGTGCTGGTCGTCGCCGAACTGGCGGTGCTGACCGGTGGATATCTCGATGCACAGGCGCCCGCGAGACCGGGCCGAGGCATCCGCATCGCTCGGGTGGTCGGCCCCCTGCTCGTGGCGGCGGCGGTCGTGGCGCTGGTGCCGGATCCCGTGTGGAAAGCGGCGGTCGCTCTCCTCACGCCGGCCTTGGTGAAGGCCGCCGACCAGTGCGTACGTCACCTCGGCACCCCCGCTCGTGGCGGCGGTGAGTCGGCTGAGCGGCTGCGCTGAGCGCGGGGCCGGGCAGGAAGAGCCTGTCCGGCCCCGCACATTCCTGCTCGTCACGCCGTACGGCGGCCACCTCTTCGACCCACGGCGGGCAGCAAGCTCCCGGCGGGTGCTCTGGACACGGCGCACCTTCCAAGGCGCCCAGCGGATGGCGGACGCGGTCGGATCCGCCTTCTCTGCCGCGCCGCGAGGCCGCCGCAGAAGAGGAGAAGGAATGGGCGGAGTGCGGGGCCGTTGCCCCTTCCGCACCCCTATCCACTAACCTGCCGCTCCGGACCATCCGGAACGGCACATCAGTGCGTGGCGTCATTACAGGCAAGTCAGTACGCGTGTGGAGGCACGGGGGATGAAGATCGACTGGGATCGGCGCACGTGTGCCCGCAAGGGGCACGTGACGTATGCGCCGGACGAGCCGGGGCTGAAGGCGCGGCTGCACGCACAGACCTCGCTCGGGGACGTCTGGCGCTGTCTGCGCTGCGGCGACTTCGTGCTCGGGGAGCCGCACGGCTCGGGACCGGCGGACCACGCGCCCCTCGTGCCGCGCGGCAAGGTCCTGCGCGACCTGTTCATCTTGCGCTTCCTGGCGATCGAGCGGGCCGTGCGCGGCGTCTTCATCGTGCTGGTGGCGCTGGCGGTGTGGAAGTTCAGCAACAGCCAGGACTCGGTGCGCCGGCTCTTCGACGAGTACCTCGACGTCTTCCGGCCCGTCTTCCGGCACTTCCACTACGACCTCGACCACTCGCCGATCGTCGGCACGATACAGAAGACCTTCGGCTACAAGCACTCCACGCTGCTGCTGGTGGCCGTACTGCTGCTGGCGTACGCCCTGATCGAGCTCGTCGAGGCGGTCGGCCTCTGGTACGCCAAGCGCTGGGCGGAGTACCTGACGGTGGTCGCCACCGCCGCCTTCCTCCCCCTGGAGATCTACGAGCTCACCGAGCACGTCAGCTGGCTGAAGATCGGCACGCTGGTCCTCAACGTCCTCGCCGTCCTCTACATCGCCCTCGCCAAGCGGCTGTTCGGGCTCCGGGGCGGCCGTAAGGCGTTCGAGGAGGAGCGGGAGAGCGCTTCGCTGCTGGAGGTCGAGGAGTCGGCCGGGGTGCCGGCCCACACGACGCAGGCCGTCTGAGCCGTCCTGGACCGTCCGGGTCTGCCAGGCGGCCGTTTGGCGACACTTGCCCTAAATCCTTTGCCCGCCGGACCGGTTGGGCCCACGCTGGAGAGCCTCGGAGCGCACGGCCGGACGCACGGAGGCGACATGGGGGAGTCCGAACGGGTCGAGATCATCAGCTCGACCGAGTACGAGCGGCGGTACGGCGGGGACCGCGAGCCGTCGCCGCTGTCGATGGAGCAGGTCAACGAGCTGTTCTACGAGTTCCTCGCCGCCGTGGCCCACCCCCGGCGCAAGGAGGGCGACGACCGCCGCAACCTCACGAAGCGGCTGCGCGAGCACCTGGGGTCGGCGCCGGCGGACCGCCCGGTGGTCAAGGCCGCCTATCCGCCCTACGACCTGCCCAACGTGCACCTGGCGCTGGAGCGCTGGTTCGCGGCGGACGGCCGTTCCTACGACCTGATCGGCATGCGCGGTGCGCAGCACCACGGCGAGCTCACCCTCGGCGACATCCTCGAAGCGGCCGACCGCTACGACCGCTTCACGATCGGCGCGGTCGACTACGCGCACCTGCCCGTCTCCTCGGACGAGGAACTGGCCTGCGTCTCCTGCGGCTTCTACCTCGGTACGGCCGGCGACGAACGGTTCGCGGTGCTGCTGCGCGGACCGGCGGACGAGTACGGGCGCAACAAGGTCGAGATCGAGGTCCTCGCGCAGGACAAGGCGTTCGCGGACCGGCTGCTGGCCGAGATCGACGCGATCGTGCGCGAGCACAACATCTTCCGCGGCCAGGTCCTGTCCTTCGAGGGCTCGGAGTTCGGCCACGGCCTCGGCCCGTTCCGCTTCCACCGCCGCCCAGGCCTCACCCGCGAGGACGTCGTGCTGCCGGACGGCCTGCTGGAGCGGGTCGAGCGCCAGGTCGTCGGTGTGGCCAGGCGCCGGGAACAGCTGCGCGCCGCGGGCCAGCACCTGCGCCGCGGTCTCCTCCTCTACGGCCCTCCCGGCACCGGCAAGACCCACACCATCCGCTATCTCCTCTCCCACCTGCCGCAGTTCACGGTGGTGATCCTCTCCGGCGAGAGCATCAACGCGATCGGCCCGGCCTGCGCGCTGGCCCGGATGCTGCAGCCCGCCCTGGTGGTGCTGGAGGACTGCGACCTGATCGCCGAGGCCCGCGACTACGGCGGCGGGGAGCAGCCCCTGCTTTTCCAGGTGCTCAACGAGATGGACGGCCTCGGTGACGACGCCGACGTCGCCTTCCTCCTCACCACCAACCGCGCCGACCTGCTGGAGCCGGCCCTCGTGCAGCGCCCCGGCCGCGTCGACCTCGCCGTGGAGATCCCGCTCCCGGACGCGGCGGGCCGTGCCGCCCTGCTCGCCCTCTACGGCGGTGGTCTCGGACTCGACGAGGACATCACCGAGGAGGTCGTGACCCGGACGGAGGGCACGACGGCCTCCTTCACCAAGGAACTCGTACGGCGGGCGGTCCTGATCGGCGCGGAACGCGAGGCTCCGCGCACCGAACCGGCCGACGTACGGGAGGCCCTCGACGAGCTCCTGTCCGACCGTGACCGGCTGACGCGCCGGCTGCTCGGGGTGCGGGACGGCAGCGAGGACGAGGAGTGGTTCTCGCACGACGACGAGGACGACGAGGACGACGACGCGCGGCCGCACGGGGGACCGCCCTCGGGGGAGTGGTTCCTCGGCCCGCGCCCCGGCCCGTCGCCCCGTCGCTGACCCTCCGCCCTTGCCCTGACGTCGGCGTCAAGGATTACGTTCGTGGCATGCGAATCGGCGAGCTGGCCGAACGGGCCGGGACCACGACGCGGACGCTCAGGTACTACGAGTCGCGCGGGCTGCTGCCCGCACGGCGCGGCGGGAACGGCTACCGCACCTACGACGAGAGCGACCTGAAGCTGCTCCGGCAGATCCGGACGCTGCAGGACTTCGGGTTCGACCTGGAGGAGACGCGCCCGTTCGTGGAGTGTCTGCGGGCCGGGCACCCGGAGGGCGACTCCTGCCCGGCCTCGCTCGCGGTCTACCGGCGCAAGCTGGACGAACTCGACGCGCTGATCGGCGAGTTGCAGGCCGTGCGGGCGCGGATCGCGGTGCGGCTGGCCGTGGCCGACGGGGAAGGACCGTTGTGCGAACTGGGAGGGCGGGAACGGTGATCGATGTGACGGACGAGGATTTCGCGGCGCAGGTGATCGGGTCCGAGGTGCCGGTGCTGGTGGAGTTCACGGCGGACTGGTGCCCGCCGTGCCGGCAGATGGGGCCGGTGCTGCACGCCCTGGCCGCCGAGGAGGCCGACCGCCTCAAGGTGGTGCAGCTGAACGTGGATCGCAATCCGGAGACCACGAACGCCTACAAGGTGCTCTCGATGCCCACGTTCATGGTCTTCCGGGGCGGTGAGCCGATCAAGGCGATGGTGGGGGCGCGGCCCAAGCGGCGGCTGCTGGAGGAGCTGGCGGACGTCCTCTGATCTCACGCAGTACAGAAGAAATCCCCCGGGCAATTGCGCTCGGGGGATTTCTCTGTGTAAGTTTAATGATTCGCGACTTCAAGGGGATTGGGTCGCAAAGAAGTTCACTGGCGTCATTGTATCTGCCCGGGAGTGGAATTGTCAAACAGCGATGAAATTCGCAGGGAACAGGAATTCATCGACGCCCTGTACGCGCGCGTGGACGCCCTGCGCGGCCACACCGAGGCCGGCGTCACGGATGCGCTCGCCCAGGGCAACACGCCCATGCAGGCCCGGCTGGAACGGGACATCCTGGTCGCCGAGCGGTCCGGGCTGCTCGCCGCGCTGAACGCCGTCGACGGTTCGCTGTGCTTCGGCCGTATCGACTTCACCTCGGGCACCCGGCACCACATCGGCCGGATCGGTCTGCGCACCGACGACGCCGAGCGCACACCGGCCCTGATCGACTGGCGTGCCGATGTCGCCCGCCCCTTCTACCTGGCCACCGGCCACACCCCGATGGGCCTGCGCCGGCGCCGGCACCTCACCACGGAAGGGCGCCGGGTCACCGCCCTGCACGACGAGATCCTCGACCTGGGCGACCAGGAGCGGACCGGCCACGAGGACCCCACCGGCGACGCCGTGCTGCTCGCCGCCCTGGACGCCGCGCGCACCGGCCGTATGCACGACATCGTGCAGACCATCCAGGCCGAGCAGGACGAGATCATCCGGGCGCCGCACCGGGGAGTGCTGGTGGTCGAGGGCGGTCCGGGCACCGGCAAGACCGCCGTCGCCCTGCACCGGGCCGCCTATCTGCTCTACGAGCACCGGGAACTGCTCGCCAAGCGGGCCGTGCTCATCGTCGGCCCCAACCCCGCCTTCCTCGGCTACATCGGCGAGGTCCTGCCCTCGCTCGGTGAGACGGGCGTGCTGCTCGCCACGGTCGGGGAACTGTTCCCCGGAGTGAAGGCGACGGCGAGCGACAGCCGCGCGGCGGCCGCGGTGAAGGGCCGCGCCGACATGGCGGACGTGCTCGCCGAGGCCGTACGCGACTGGCAGGCGCTGCCCGATCCGGTGATCGCGATCGAGCACGACCGGGAGGTCCTGATGCTCGACGACGGCCTGGTGAAGATGGCCCGCGAGCGCACCCGCGCCGCCAGGCTGCCGCACAACGTGGCCCGGGAGCACTTCGAGGGGCACATCCTCAACACGCTCACCGAGATGTACGCCGAGCGGGTCGGGACGGACCCCTTCGACGGCAGCAGCCTGCTGGACCCGAGCGACATCACGCAGATCCGCGACGAGATCGCCGAGAACCCCGAAGTGTGGGCCGCCATCGACCAGCTGTGGCCGCGGCTGACCCCGCAGCGCCTGGTCGCGGACTTCCTCGCCGATCCCGTCGGCTACCTCCCCGACGAGGACGCGGCCGCGATCCGCCGTCCGGTGACGCGGGCGTGGACGGTGGCGGACGTACCGCTCCTCGACGAGGCGGCCGAACTGCTCGGCGTGGACGAGCGAGTGGCGCGCGCGCGGGCCGAGCGGGAGCGGGAGACGCAGGTCGCGTATGCGCAGGGCGTGCTGGACGTCTCGTTCGCCTCGCGGACCTACGAGTTCGAGGACAAGGACGAGGAGGACTCCGAGGTCCTGTCCGCGCACGACATCATCGACGCCGAGCGGTTCGCCGAGCGGCAGGAGGAGGACGACCACCGCAGCGCCGCCGAGCGGGCGGCGGCCGACCGGACCTGGGCGTTCGGGCACATCATCGTCGACGAGGCGCAGGAGCTGTCGCCGATGGCGTGGCGGCTGCTGATGCGGCGCTGTCCGACGCGGTCGATGACGCTGGTCGGGGATCCGGCGCAGACCGCGGAGGCGGCGGGGGTCGGTTCCTGGGCGGGGATTCTCGAGCCGTATGTCGAGGACCGCTGGGAGCATGCCCGGCTGGGGGTCAACTACCGGACTCCGGCGGAGATCATGGAGGTCGCGGCGGCCGTGGTGCGGGCCGAGCAGCCGGACTTCTCGCCGCCGAGTTCGGTGCGGGCCACTGGCGTTCGGCCTTGGGTGCGGGCGGTTGATGATCTGCCGGATGCCGTGGGCAAGGCGGTGGAGGAGCTGACGCCTGCGGAGGGGCGGTTGGCGGTGATTGCGCCGCGGCATCTGCACGGGAAGCTGGCCGCTCGGCTGGACGGGGTGGTGGCGGGTGGCGAGCCCGATCTGACGCGGAGGGTCGTGCTGCTCGATCCGCGGCAGTCGAAGGGGCTGGAGTTCGACTCGGTGCTGGTGGTGGAGCCGGGGCTGTATGGCACGAGTGACCTGTATGTGGCGCTGACCCGGGCTACGCAGCGGTTGGGGGTGCTGCACAGCCGGGCGCTGCCTGCGGCGTTGGCTGCGGCGCTGGAGTAACGGCTGGTTTCGCCCCCGCCGCCCCTTCCCGTCCCGACCCGGGGGCCAGCCCCCGGACCCCCGCTCCTCAAACGCCGGAGGGGCTGAAAACTCAGCCCGTCCGGCGTTTGAGGACGAGGCCGTTCAGGCCGAAAGCGGGGTCTGGGGGCGCAGCCCCCAGGGGACGGGAATGGGAAGGGGCGGCGGGGGCGAGGAAAAGCTAGGCCGGGCGGAGCCACACCGTCGCCAGTGGGGGCAGGGTCAGCCTGATGCTTGCCGGGCGGCCCTGGTGGGGGTGGGGTTCCGGCTTGATGACGTCGGGGTTGGTCACGTCGCTGCCGCCGTATTTTCCGATGTCCGTGTTCAGGGACTCGTGCCAGGCAGGGACGTCGTCGGGGACGCCCAGACGGTAGTCGTGGCGGACCACGGGGGAGAAGTTCGAGACCGCCAGGAGCGGGGTGCCGTCGGCGGCGAGGCGCAGGAACGCGAAGACGTTGTCCTCGGCCGCGTCGCCGACGATCCACTGGAAGCCCGACGGGTCGGTGTCCCGCTGCCACAGGGCGGGCGTGTGGCGGTAGACGACGTTGAGGTCGCGGACCAGGTCGCGGACCCCGCGATGGTCGGCCTCGGCCCCGTACGCCGGATCCAGCAGCCACCAGTCCGGCCCGTGCGCCTCCGACCACTCCGCACCCTGCGCGAACTCCTGCCCCATGAAGAGGAGCTGCTTGCCGGGGTGGGCCCACATGAAGGCCAGATAGGCGCGGAGGTTGGCCCGCTGCTGCCACCAGTCGCCCGGCATTTTCGAAACCAGTGAGCGTTTGCCGTGGACCACCTCGTCGTGCGAGATGGGCAGCACGTAGTTCTCGCTGTACGCGTACACCATCGAGAAGGTCATCTCGTTGTGGTGGTACTTGCGGTGGATCGTCTCGTGGCTGATGTAGTCGAGGGAGTCGTGCATCCAGCCCATGTTCCACTTGAGGCCGAAACCAAGGCCGCCGAAGCCGCCCGGGCCCCGGTGGTGCGTGGCCCGGGTGACGCCGTCCCAGGCCGTGGACTCCTCGGCGATCGTGACCACACCCGGCACCCGCCGGTACACCGTCGCGTTCATCTCCTGCAGGAACGCCACCGCGTCGAGGTTCTCCCGGCCGCCGTGCTCGTTCGGGGTCCACTGGCCGGGCTCGCGCGAGTAGTCGAGGTAGAGCATGGAGGCGACCGCGTCGACGCGCAGGCCGTCGATGTGGAACTCCTCGCACCAGTAGATGGCGTTCGCGACCAGGAAGTTGCGCACCTCCCGGCGGCCGTAGTCGAATTCCAGGGTGCCCCAGTCGGGGTGCGCGGCGCGGAGCGGGTCCTCGTGCTCGTACAGGGGGCGGCCGTCGAATTCCGCCAGGGCCCAGTCGTCCCGCGGGAAGTGCGCCGGCACCCAGTCCATCAGGACGCCGATGCCCGCCCGGTGCAGCGCGTCGACCAGGTACTTGAAGTCGTCGGGGGTGCCCAGGCGGGCCGTGGGGGCGTAGAAGCCGGTGACCTGGTAGCCCCAGGAGCCGCCGAAGGGGTGCTCCGCGATCGGCATCAGTTCGACGTGGGTGAAGCCCAGGTCCTTGACGTAGGCGGGGAGCTGCTCGGCCAGTTGCCGGTAGGTCAGGCCCGGGCGCCAGGACGGGAGGTGGACCTCGTAGACCGAGAACGGCGCCTCGTGCGCCGGCACCTTCGCGCGCTGCTCCAGCCACTGCGCGTCCTGCCACTCGTGGTGGGAGGCGGTGACGATCGACGAGGTGTTCGGCGGGGCCTCCGTGCGGCGGGCCAGCGGGTCGGCCCGCAGGGTCTTCGAACCGTCGGGCCGGGTGATCTCGAACTTGTACAGCTCGCCCTCGCCGATCCCCGGCGCGAACAGCTCCCAGACACCGGAGGAGCCGAGCGAGCGCATGGGATGGCCGGTGCCGTCCCAGAAGTTGAAGGTGCCCGCCACGTGCACACCCCGCGCGTTCGGCGCCCACACGGAGAAGCGGGTGCCGGGCACGCCCTGGTGCGTCATCGGGTGCGCGCCGAGCACCTGCCACAGATACTCGTGCCGCCCCTCCCCGATCAGGTGCAGGTCGAGCTCGCCCAGCGTGGGCAGGAAGCGGTACGCGTCCTCGGTCTCCAGGGTCGTCCCCTCGTACCGCACCTGGAGCCGGTACTCGGGGACTTCGGTCAGGGACACCAGGGCGGAGAAGAACCCGTCCCCGTCGTCGTGCAGCTCGGCCCGCAGGTCAGCGGCGACGACCGTCACGGACAGCGCGTACGGCCGGAAGACCCGGAAGGCGACCCCGCCGGGGACCGGGTGGGCGCCCAGCACCGCGTGGGGGTCGTGATGGGTACCGGCGAGCAGCCGCTCGCGGTCACCGACGGGCACCTCCGGCGACACGGCCGGAACCGGTGCGGTGACCTTCTTCGCGGCGGCGACGGTCTTTTCGGCGGGAGTCCTGGTGGTCGTCGTCTTCTTGGCCGCGGTCTTCTTGGCTGCTGTCTTCTTGACCGTCGTCTTCTCGGCCGCTGTCCGTTTGGCTGCTGTCTTCTTGACCGCTGTCTGCTCGGTGGCAGTCTTCTTCGCCGGGCTCTTCTTCGCCGTGCTCTTCTTCCCCGTTGCACCGGCCGCCGTGGTCTTCGCCGCGACCGCCTTTTTCGCGACGGCCTTCTTCGTGACCTCCTTCTCGGCGGTGGTCTTCGCCGCCGCCTTCTTCACCGATTTCCTGGGCTCGGTCGCCTTCTCCGCGGCCTTCGCGGCCTTCTTCTTCGGATCCGAACCGCTGGGCGTGGGGCGGGGGGTCACGGGCGGCGCCTCCTCGGCGAAGGTGAGGTCGGGTCAGTGAGGGTCGGATGCGGCGTAACGCTCTATCGCCGCCATGGGAACGGGCAGCCAGTCGGGGCGGTGACGGGCCTCGTAGACGACTTCGTAGATCGCCTTGTCCGTCTCGTAGGCGCGCAGCAGTACCGGATCCGTGCGTGGATCGCGGCCGCTGACCTCGGCGTATCCGGAACAGTAGGCGGCCCGGCAGGTCTCTGCCCAGCCCTCTGCACGAGGGGTGGCGGAGTGGGCCGCGTAGTCGAAGGACCGCAGCATCCCGGCGATGTCCCGCACCGGAGGCTGCGGCATCCGCCGTTCTGCCAGCGGTTTGGACGGCTCGCCCTCGAAGTCGATCAGCCACCACTGACCGGCCGGCGAGCGCAGGCACTGCCCGAGGTGCAGATCGCCGTGGATGCGCTGCGCGGTCCAGGTACGGCCCTCCGCGGCCAGGTCGGCGAGCGCGGTGAACGCGGAGTGCAGGCCGGGGGCGTACGGCCGCAGTGCGGGCACCGCCTGCGCGGCCGCCTCCAGGCGCTCGATCATGCCGTCGGCCAGCGGCTGCAACTGGGTGTGGCCCAGGGTGACGGTCGGCAGGGCGCGGGCGAGTGCCGTGTGCACCTCGGCCGTGGCGCGGCCCAGCGCCCGTGCCTCGGCGGCGAAGTCCTCGCCCTTGGCCAGCTCGCGCAGCGCCAGCTCCCAGCCGTCCGTGGCACCCTGCAGAAACGGCTGGAGCACGCCGAGTACATACGACTCCCCGGCCAGCTCCGCCCGCAGCCACGCGGTCGGCGCGGGCACCCGGGGGCAGCCCTCGCGGGCGAGCGCCAGCGGGAGTTCCAGGTCGGGGTTGACGCCGGGGACGACCCGGCGCAACAGCTTGAGGATGAACGTATCTCCGTAGACGACGGACGAGTTCGACTGCTCGGCCGTCACCAACCGCGGGACGAGCCCGGTGCGGATCTCCTCGCCGGGCTCCCGCTCGAAGCGCAGCCCGCCGACGCGGGCCTGGGCGCGCAGCGCCTCCAGGAGCACCTCGGCGGGCCGGGAGTCGTACAGGGCGTCGTACACCGTGCGTCCGGCGAGCGGGCCCTCGTCCACGTGTCCGATCAGCGCGGGCGCCAGCCGGGGCGGCAGCGCCTCGCGCACGCCTATCAGCAACTGGTAGCAGTCGCCGGGGTGGGTTTCGGCACCGAGCATGAGCGGCTGATGGGCGCGCACCAGGAGGTGGAACAGGCCCAGCCTGCCGTCGGCCGGCAACAGTTCGGTGGCCGCGACCAGCGAGAACCCGGTGACCGGCCGCCCCTTGCCCGCGAACCAGCGCTGCCGCGGCAGCCATTCGCGCAGGAGGGGATCGAGGGACGCGAGCAGGCCAGGACTTGTCTTGCCGGAAAGTGTGACAGTTTCCGCCATGGTGTCACATTCCTTTCCCCGGGTGGGCGGGGTGTTACTGATGCGTGCCCCGGGTGGGACAGGAGAAACCGCCCCACCCCGGGTTCTGCGAGGCGCTACGCGGGGTCCTTGCGGAGCCGGAACCAGTAGAAGCCGTGCCCCGCCAGTGTCAGCAGGTACGGCAGCTCGCCGATGGCCGGGAAGCGCACCCCGCCGAACAGCTCGACCGGATGCCGGCCGTTGAAGATCCGCAGATCCAGCTCCGTCGGCTGCGCGAACCGTGAGAAGTTGTGCACGCACAGCACGAGATCGTCCTCGTACTCCCGCAGGAAGGCCAGCACCGCCGGGTTGGAGGACTGGAGTTCCGTGTAGGACCCGAGGCCGAAGGCCGGGTTCTGCTTGCGGATCTCGATCATGCGGCGGGTCCAGTGCAGCAGCGACGAGGGCGACGACATCGACGCCTCGACGTTGGTGACCTGGTAGCCGTAGACGGGGTCCATGATGGTCGGCAGGAACAGCCGCCCGGGGTCACAGGACGAAAAACCTGCGTTGCGATCCGGTGTCCACTGCATCGGGGTGCGTACGGCGTCGCGGTCGCCGAGCCAGATGTTGTCGCCCATGCCGATCTCGTCGCCGTAGTAGAGGATCGGCGAGCCGGGCAGCGACAGCAGCAGGGCGGTGAACAG